>NZ_JBSGTG010000049.1:0-32895 GCF_053607285.1 Streptomyces sp. NPDC055140
CCACCTCCTCCAGCCGGACGGCCAGTTTCCGCAGCACCGGATCGGCCTGGTTCATCCCCTGGACGGCCCCCTTTTGAACCACCGCGGCCGGCGGCGCTTTCCTGGCGCCGGCGGCGTGTTGGTGGGCCCGCACCGCTGTTGAGTCCACCGACACGTCCCAGTCGATCCGGCCCGCCTGGTCCTCGGCAGCCTGGACTTTCGACAGCAGCATCTGCCACGTTCCATCAGCTGACCAGCGGCGATGCCGTTTATAGACGGTCTCCCACGGCCCGAACCGCTCCGGCAGGTCCCGCCACTGCACACCCGTCCGCACCCGATAGAGGACCCCGTTGATCACCCGACGGTGATCGCTCCACCGGCCCCCACGAGTACCACCGCGAGGTAGGAACGACTCCAGCCGATCCCATTCCGCGTTTGTCAGATCCCCACGACCCATACGGCCAGCCTGACCCCAACTCCCCACTCATGTCAGGAGATCCGAGAAACAGTGCCTAGTTGGGCTATGACCGGGACGCGGTTCCCGCCGGCCGAAGCCAGGAGCATCATCGCGCGCCGGTAGCGTCGAACTGGTGCCGCCTCGGCGCACGATCTGCTGCAGCTTCTGCCCTTCCTGGTCGGTCAGTCTGCGCACACGGACAGGCTCGGCCACCGCACCTCCACGGGGCGGAGCGGGCATCACCGCACCTCCAACCGCCCCGACCACCAAAACGGCGAACCTACGCGGTCACGGCTAGCGGGGCCCGAGAGTCGGGAACGGTGGCCGCAGCGAGGTTGAGATGATGGCATCAAAGCGAGCGTTGTTGCCGTATGGGTCGACGGCTCCGCTGCGTGAGGACATCCTTTACTCGTGAAGCGCCGTCCTGCGGCGCTACCCTGCTAGGTCATGCAGGAGACACGCCTCGACACTGCTCGGATCCGGGCGGCTCGCCGGGTCATCGACCCGATCTTTCTCGACACTCCGCTGTACCGCTGCGAGGCGCTGGAGCCCGACCTCGGGTGCACGGTGAGCATCAAACTCGAGACGGCGAACCCGGTCCGCAGCTTCAAGGCCCGCGGCACCGAGGTAGTCGCGAACCTGCTCGCCGACAGTGGCTCGCGAGCCGCGGTGTGCGCCAGCGCGGGCAACCTTGGCCAAGCCCTCGCCTGGTCCGGTCGCGGCCGCGGGCTCGACGTCACCGTCGTGGCATCCCGCTTCGCGACGGTGGCCAAGCTTGATCGCATCCGCGCGCTGGGCGCCAGGCTGGAACTGGTGGACGGCGACCACGAGATGGCTCGCGTGCGGGCGGCGGCCATCGCGCAGTACGAAGGCATCCGGCTGGTCGAAGACAGCCTGGACATCGAGACCTGCGAGGGCGCGGCGACCATCGGCCTGGAACTCATGGACAGCGCCCCGGCGTTCGACACCGTCCTGATCGCTCTCGGCGGCGGGGCGCTGGCCACGGGTGTGGGGCATGTGGTGAAGACCTTGGCACCCGAAGCCGAGGTGATCTGCGTCCAGCCGCTGGGCGCACCGGCGATGACACACTCCTGGCGCCAACGCCGCGTCATCACCACCGACTCGACCAACACCATCGCCGACGGCGTCGCCGGCCGGTACCCCATCCCGGCCGTCCTGAACGACCTACTCCTGGTCGCTGACGACGCCGTCCTGGTCCAGGAGGCGTCGATCATCGCCGGTATGCGGTTGCTCCTCACCCACGCCGGCCTTGTCGTCGAACCGTCGGCCGCACTCGGCATCGCAGCGATCCTCGAGGACCCCGACCGCTTCGCCGGCCGACACGTAGTCACCATCGTGTGCGGCAGCAACGTCGACGTAGACGCCTATCACCGCTGGGTCGGTGCGGCTCCCATCCACGGGTGTTGACCATTGCTCACTCCTCTCCGGATTCGAGCGAGTGACATCAAAACTTACGGCCTGGGGAGCGATTACCAGTGACGGCAGGTTGGTCAGGGCCACGAGACGTTGAGCGGCAGATCTCGGTGGAAGACGGCCATAGCCAGGCCGGGGCCGTTGTAGTCGTCGACGATCTTCGTATCGAAGCCGAGGCTGCGATGGAAGGCGATTGAGCCGGTGTTCTCGATTGATGTGATCGCCTTCAACTGCTGTGCACCATGACGTTCTGCTGCTTCAGCGAACGCCGTATACAGACGACGCCCGAGTCCGGTTCCACGGGCGTCGTCCCGTGTGGCGATCAGATGCACGTACCCGGTGCCGCCTGGGGTGACGAACCCGAAGATGTACCCACGGATTCCGTCCTCGGCACGGGCAACCAAACAGGTGGAACCGAACTCCTGCACCAGCGCCAGAAGGTGCAGCGACCGGAGATCGCGTTCGCCCCAGTAACGGGGGTGATCAGTCAGGACCTGGTGGACGTCGGCCACCCCGGCTGGTGCGATGTGTATGTCCATGATGGCGATCATGGCAGGCGCCTCAGCCGTTCCAGGCGAAGGTCCGCACGGATCGGGCGAGTTGTGACGACCGCTCGCTCTTCTGGACAAGAACTCCAGAGCTGGTTGTGTGCGAGGTGCAGTTCCCCTCGGCGTCCCAGGTCCAGTGCTCCGTGGTGCCTCCGGGTGGGTGCGCCGG
Source organism: Streptomyces sp. NPDC055140 (assembly GCF_053607285.1). Classification (NCBI taxonomy): domain Bacteria; kingdom Bacillati; phylum Actinomycetota; class Actinomycetes; order Kitasatosporales; family Streptomycetaceae; genus Streptomyces; species Streptomyces sp. NPDC055140. Next base: position 2,588 of record NZ_JBSGTG010000049.1, read on the forward strand.
GCGAGCCGGCCCTGCGGCGTCGCGCCGGACGAGCCCGAGACCCGCTTCACCTACGACGCCCGGGGCGTGCACACCGCCGCGAGCCGCTACGCGGCCATCGCCCAGAACCTGCAGGACGACCAGACGGGAGTCCGCCGAGATGCGGTCGGAAGGGAGAGCGGGCGCTCTTGACGGCTGCCCGTAAGGGGATCCCCGACGGAACGATGCTGCCGGAGCAGACAGAAAAGACCGGCACGGCTGCTGTCGAGGAGCTGCCGTTAAACCAGTGGCGTCCCCGTGGACGAGCCTCATAGCTTGTGCGCTCGTGAGAGATGATCCGAAGACGCGCCCGAATCGACATGACCTCGGTCGGGTGTTCAACGAGGTACCGGAGCTCTACGACCGGGTCCGGCCGGGATACCCCGACGAACTGTTCGCGGACCTTGGCGCCATCACCGGCATGGACGAAAGGTCGTCGGTGCTGGAGGTGGGCTGCGGTACCGGCCAGGCCACGCACTCGCTGGCATCGCTCGGATGCCCAGTGACCGCCATCGAGCCAGGCGCAGACATGGCCGCACTCGCTCGCCGACGGATCGCCTCCTTCCGCAACGTCGAAGTCGAGACGTCGACGCTTGAGGAGTGGGACGACCGCGGTCGACGCTTCGATGTCCTCGTGGCTGCGTCGTCGTGGCACTGGGTCGACCCGTCGACCGGCTGGCAACGAGCGCACGACGTGCTCTATCCCGCAGGCTGGATGGCACTGCTCGGCAACGTCGTTGTCCGCCGACCGGGAGAGCCGGAGGTGTACGCCGAGACCGCCGATCTCCACGAGCGGTTCTGCCCCGGGAACCCCGGCTGGGGTCATCCTCCCCTGGAGGACGACGTGCGCACCACCGACGAGGGCTGGGGCCTGGTCGACGATCCCGGAGGATTGTTCGGCCCAACGATCGTGCGCTGGTACCCGACCGTTCAGTGGTTCAACGGGGACGGCTTTGCCGATCACCTTCGCTCGTTGTCGCTGTACCGGAGGCTCGACCGCGACGTCCGTGAGCCCCTGCTCGACGCCGTCGCCGAGCGCATCCGCACGCGGATGGGCGACCGAGCATCACGCCGTTACCTGAGCGTCCTCCGTGTCGGACAGCGCGCCGAGTGAGCCCAGCGGTGAAGGACCTGCCGATTCAGCGGCAACGGACCCACCGCGCTTAGGGAGGAACCAACGCGGCTCAGCTTTCCCGGGAAGTACGTGAGCAGGGATACCTCGGCAGCAAGATCTCCGTCCGCAAGTACGTGGCGACCCTGCGAGCTGGCATCGCCATCGACGAACCCGTGCTCGTCCCGTGCCAAGTCGACTCGAATTCAGAGAGACTGATCTCCGCTGACCTGCGTGGATTAGGTTCGCTGTCAAACGCATCGATTGGCTGGGACAGCGACTAGCTACACCGTCCAAGGACGTGATCGTCACGAAATATGGACCACAGCCTTGAAATTGACCATGCCCTGCTCGGTGGTGACCCCAGACCTGCTCAGTGGATCTCCCCACTGAGGACAACGGACCTGCAGCGCGCCACAACTGGCGGTTCGGCGGTATGCCCGGACGTGATGGCCAGCGGGAGGAAACTCGGCAGGACTCAGCTATGGGGCCAGTCCTGCCTGGCTGTCACCTCGCGTGCGATGCGACGCCACTGCTCTTCCCCGCCGGGCAGGGGCCAGGCCCAGGTGGGCTGTTGCGCGGTGTTCAGGTCGTGGAGGCGGGTGACGAGCTGCGGGCCGGCGGTGGCGGCACCGTCCGGGACGGTGGGGCCGTGGACGACGCGGAGTTGCGCGAAGCGTGCCAGTTCGTACTCGTAGAAGCCCACGGCCTCATCGGTGCGCGCGGCCAGGTCAGCGCGCGGCATCGTGCGGTGCAATTGCAGCAGCGGAGGATCGACGGACTCGGCGATCGCTGCGGCGAGCCGCGCGTGACCATCCAGAATGAGGTGGCAGTCCAGGCCACTGACCCACCACAACAGAACGGGTGGGAGCGTTCCGTCACGGGCTTGCTTGCGGTACGCCTTGACCCGGCTGTCGTCGGCAGCGGGCATCGGCCGCAGCGGGAGGATCTCCCAAGAGATGGAATGGTCGAACCAGTCGAGGTATCCGTCCGGGTGGCCGGCGACGAGCATCGAGCTCCAGTACTCGGCATGCGAGGTGTCGGTGTGGCGCCAGCGTCGGAGCGGACTCTCGCACGAGAGCAGCCAGCGGCCCTCGTGCAGCGGGCTGTCCGGTGCGTCGATGAGGTACTGCGCGAAGCGGTGAGCCCACCGTTCCGGGCTGCCCGCCAGAGCGCGCGCCACATCAGCACGCAGCGGCGGGACAAAGGTGCGGTACTCATCGGTGCGCCAGAAGTCCACGCCGTGGAGGTGCTCGTCGACAACAGCGAGCAACACAGGCCGCGACAGCTGGGAGACCAGCAGCTGCGGCCCGGCACTGAACACGCACAGCCCCGGCTGGTGGCGCTCTTGTACGTCCAGGGACACGCCCACCCACGTGCCGTCGTCCCGCGTGGCATCGCTGCGTTGCATGCCGAGAGCGTAGACGGCTGCTTCAGAGGGACGCGCAGCTGGCCCCATTGGCAAGCCGACACGCCCCCACACTCCACGAGCGGGTGGCACCGGCGGAAGTAGGCGCGGTGCTCATTGGAGTCCTCCCTCCGTTGAATGCCGGACTGAGTGGGGCGAGGAGCAGCCCTGGCCGATTTCAGGGCTCTGACCGGAGTTCCGTGAATCGCCAGGTCAGCGAGGGACTGCAGGAACGATTCGGTAGGGGATCTGTCGGTCATGGGGGTCTGCTCGCTGGAAGATTTGCTGTTCCCGAAGATCGATGTGCGGTTGGAGCGGGTCGCGTTCACCCCAGGGGCGTTGGTGGTGTCGCCCGCGGCGTGCGGCCCGGCGCCTCGTTACCCGGAGTGCCGGTCGAGAGCCCGTCGTGTGCATTCCTCGTATGAGCGTGGCCTGGCCGAACCCCCCTTATTCGGGAGGAAGTTGCAGATCAGACTCCGCGTTCTCCGCTTCTTCTGCGACCGCTCCTCCTGCGCGAGGAAAACGTTCGTCGAGCAAGTCAACGGAACCGGTCGTGCTGATGATGGGCCTCGGATTGCCCGAGTTCACGCCCAAGCAGGTCGCCACCGGAACGGTCCCGGGCGTAGGTGAGAAGGTGACGCTCACCGCGGACAAGCAGGACCCCAAACTGACACTGCCCGTCGCACGCCGGTTCAGCGGAGATCGCTTCGACAAGCCTGTGCAAGTGGTGCTGAACTCGGTGGTGTTCTGTTCCAGCGGTCAGGACCTCACCACCTGGGGCACCTACACGGAGACGGTCAGCCGCTTCACCGAACCCGTACTGCTCGCCCTGGCGGCCCTCGCCATGCGCGGCCGTATCAAGCGCTGATATCCCCCGTTCGGCAAGTTGAGCTGCCGTACTAGCTTGATCTTTAACCTGTGCGGCGTGGTCGTGGGGTGGTTGACTTCGTCGTTCTCTTTTTCGCTGCCGCTGTTTTGCGGGGTGTATGCACGTCGTGGCGGGGTGTGGGTCGTGTGTTCTTTTGGCCCGGCGGCCGTCCGGGGCCAGGGCGCGATGGTTTCGGTGCTTGGGCTGGACAGGCCGATTGTGGGCGGATGCGCCGGAAGTCGCGGCGGACTCGGGCGGGGGTGAGTCTGTCCGGCGGGGTGGGTTTCTCCCAGGGGCGGCGCCGGTCGGCTGCGAGTGGGCGGGCGAGCCGCAGTTGGGTGTAGGCAGCGAGGATCAGCCAGGTCCATCGGTCGGCTGCCTCGGGGGTGCGGAGCTTTGGGGAGGTCCAGCCGAGGGTCTGTTTGAACAGGCGGAAGGTGTGCTCGATGTCGAAGCGCCGGAGATATACCTGCCAGAGGCGGTCGGCGTCGTCCGGGGCGGCATCGGTGTCTGACCACCACAGCCAGACCGGCTTGGGTGTTGCTCCGCTGGGCAGATGGCCGATGTCCAGGCGGATCACCGTTCCTTCCACGATCGGGAGGGTGCCGTCTGCGGCTGCCCAGGAAGAACGGTGGGTCAGCTTGGGGTGCAGCCGGTTCCAGGACCGGGCCCTGGCAGTGCCGTAGAGGCGGGTGTCGGTGATGGTTTCGGTGTCCGGGATGCTCCAGGTATTGGGCTGTCCGAAGACGAACTCGCCGCCGTGCCGGGGCGGTCGGCCCTGAGTGTGTGGGAGCCGCGGTGGGACCGCTCCGCGCAGGACGCGGTCGGATCGCATCCTGGCCAGCACCTGGACCGGCAGGTCACGCAGGAGGAAGCCGAGGCGGGGCGCGTCGTATCCGGCGTCCGCGACGATGAGGATGTCGGGGTCGCCCGCCTGCCACTGCCCTGCTGCGATGAGTCGCTGCAGCAGATCGCGCAGTTGCCGGGCGGTGACGGTTGCTGTGTCGTCGCCAGGCTTCAGACGCAGCGCGTCCAGCGGCGCCGTCCATGAGCTACGGCCCGGCTCGAGCGCGCAGACGATCGAGTAGGGCCAGCCGGGGACCGGGATGTGCTGGTCCTTGCCCCGGCCATAGGTGTGACACAAAATCCGCTCGGGTGAGGTGTGGGCGTCGGGCCGCAGCCAGCAGGTGACATCGATCGCCAGGACCAGCCGGCCGTCGGCAGACCGCGGCAGTGGCACCTCTGCCAGTGCCCGCCGCAGCCGGCCGTCATCGATGCGTCCACGGGCCATGGCTGCGTAGAGCCCTCCATGGCCGCGGCGGTGTTCACCCACCAACGACAGTTCGGCCAGCGACCTCACCGGCCCGTCGCCGCACAGAACAGCATCAGCCAGCTCGAACAACACGTCCGAACGGGAGGTCAGGCAGGCATAGAACTCGCCCCGGAAGCATGACAGTTGTGCGAGCGACTCTCGCCGGGCGTCGTGATGCAGCAGACTCATCCTCACGGCCTTCGTGCTGAATGTGTGTGTTCCTTGGTCGGAGCACATGTTCAGACGAAGGCCGCCTTCATGTCCGGCAGATACCAAACCGAGTGATCAAGTTCGACGGACCATTCGACGCCGCACGTTAAAGATCAAGTTAGGGCGCGTATCGAGTCGTGATCAATGAGAGTGGCTTGGTACCCCGCTACCGATCAGCGGTCGTACGGCGGCAGTCGGCTGTTGGTCAGGGCCGGTTGGGTCCGCGGTGGGGCAGTGTTCGGCTGTAGACGACGCTCGTGGTCGTGCTGCCGAAGCCGGCCAGTTCGTCCACGAGTGTCTCCAGGTGCTCCATGGATGTCGCGGCCACCTTCAGGGTGTAGCAGTCGTCGCCGGTGGTGCGCAGGCACTCCAGGATTTCGCGGCGTTCGGCGAGGAGGTGGTGCAGTGGCTGGTGCCGGTTGCCGGGGTATTTCAGGCGGACGACGGCGAGTACCGGGTAGCCGGCCTTGGCCAGGTCCACGGTGGCGTGGTAGCCGGTGATGATGCCCAGCGACTCCAGATTTCGTACCCGCTCGGTGGTGGCTGACGGGCTGAGGTTGACGCGGCGTCCCAGCTCGCTCAGGGAGATGCGGGCCTCCTGCTGGAGCTGCTCGATGATCGCCCAGTCGATGTCGTCGAGGTTCACGGCCATGGCGCGATATTACCGGGAGACTCACTGCAGGAGGCGGGCGATGCCGGGAAGATCTGGTTCCCTTCAGCATGATCACCGCAATAGCCTCAGGGTATGCAACTTGGTGTCAACGTACCGAACTTCGGGCCGGGGACCGACCCCGGCGTGCTGCGCGAGTGGGCGCGGGTCGTGGCGGGGCTGGGGTTCGACCTGCTTATGGTGTCCGACCATGTAGCCGTCACCCCGGATGTGGCCGAGCGGTATCCGGAGCCGTTCTACGACCCGTTCACCACGCTGTCCTGGCTGGCCGGGATAAGCGGTGGCGAGCTGCGGCTGGGCACGACCGTGTTGGTGCTGCCGTACCGTCATCCGCTGCTGGTGGCGCGGATGGCAAGCAGTCTGCAACGGCTCAGTGGCGGGCGGTTCGTGCTCGGAGTGGGGGTCGGGTGGGCGCGGCAGGAGTTCGACGCGCTCGGGGTGCCGTTCGGCGCGCGGGGCCGGCTGGCCGACGAGTACCTGGCAGTGGTGCGGGACACGTGGAGGACGGAGGACGGGGCCGCGCCCGCGGTGTGGGTCGGCGGGCACAGTGCGGCGGCGATCCGGCGGGCGGTCAGGTTCGGCGATGCCTGGCATCCGCTGCGGCTGCCGATGACGCGGATGCGATCGGTTCTCGCGGACAACGCCTTGCCGGGGTTCGCGCCGCGGATTGCGCTGCGGCTGAGCGACGCTCCGGTCCAAGAGGCCGAACGGTCGGCCGGCCTCGGGGACCTGGAGCAGATCGTGGGTGATCTGGGGGAGCTTCGCGGGCTCGGTGCGCAGACGGTGGTGCTCGACCCCTACCACGGGGATCCGGCTCAGACCTGTCGGCCCGAGGCCGCGTGGCGGGCGCTCACCGCGGTTGCCGAGCGGTGGAGGATGGTGTCGTGATCACCTCTGCTGACGAGGCGCTGCTGCAGCAGGCCATCGGTATCGCGGCGCGCGCGGTGGAGCTGGGCGACGCGCCGTACGGCTCGCTGCTGGTCGGGCCGGATGGGGCGATCCTCGCGGAGGCGCACAACACGGTCCGGCGGGACGATGACATCACGGCCCATCCGGAGTTGAAGCTGGCCCGGTGGGCGGCCCGTGAGCTGGATGCGGACACGGCCGCCCGCACCACCATGTACACCAGCTGCCAGCCGTGCGGCATGTGCGCAGGTGGCATCATCCGCTCCGGCATCGGCCGGGTCGTGTACGCGCTCTCCACCGAGCAACTCGTGCAACTCAACCCGCACTCGGGTCACTGGCCGTCCGTGACACAGGACGGCCCGGCTCTCTTCGGCGAGGCACGCGCACCCATCAACGCCTACTACGGGCCAAACTCATCGGACGGCACTTGACCCGCAGGTCCCCTCATGCGTGTGCCACCCGCTTTGAGCGCGCATTGACGCGCGATCAAAGGGTGGTGTGATCACAGGTGGCCCTGGCGAGGTCTTTGATCCAGTGCGGTGCAGATTCGACACCTCCACCACACACGGAGGCCTTCGCCTTCTTCAAGACCCGCGCGTGTCAACAACGCTCATGCTCAATACACCTAGCACGTCCTGCTCCGCTGCTCGGAACCCGCGGCGATGCCCGGACCCAGGACTGGTGGGCTCGCAGGTATGGGTGCGGCCACAGTGGAGGTAGTTGGTGTGCCGGCGGGTGGTGGTGTTCTGCATTGCACCCCCGCTCGCAACCCTGTGGGTGCACAGTAAATCTAAACCCTGCACCCACATAATGGGTTGCGTCAGAGAATCCGTGCGGGAACATAACCACATGGCCGAGACACCCTTAGACCACACCTTCACCACCAAGTTCCGCATCCCACGCCGCATGTGGAACGCCTACGGAACCGCCGAGGACCGCAAGGGCGTTGACCGCAGCTCCGACCTCGTCGACCACGTCCGCGACTTCATCAGCACCCACGGCAACGAGCAGGAACTCGCCGGGCTGGAAGCCGCCGAACGGGAACTCGCCGAGCGGCGCGCACGCAAGGGCGGCCGACCGAAGAAGGGGCTGAGCGCGTGAGCATCTGGGCGAGCGTCCCAGGGCCGGACATCCTCGCCCTGAACGGCGCCGACGACGCGGCCAACTACCACGCCGAGGGTGAACCCATGATCAATATCGACGTTGCCACGAACGGCCTCCACGATCACATCCGGCTCGCCTTGTTCGATGGCTGCCCCGACGTGGATGCGCTGCTCTCGCCGGCCGCCGCGCGCATGCTGCGCGATCGACTGAGTGCGGTACTCGGCGACGAGCCCGCCGTATGACGACGGCCCCGCCCGGACTCCGGAGCGGGGCCGCTTCGCGCCCGGTCTACAACCCTTGGGCACTGACGTCGGTGATCTCTACGGAGATCTTTGTGCTCGCCGAAGCCGTACTGATCAGGGACGGCGTGTAGTTCAGGCTCGTCCGGTCCGTCAGCTCGGCCGTCTCGACGACCGGGCCGGACTGGTCGCCGTGGATCTCGTAGGTGATCTCGTACACCGCGTCCGGGTCAACGCTCTCGCTGTCGATCACAAGGGTCAGGTCCGGTTCGACCGTGACGTTGCAGCCCGCGGACCCGAAGCACTGCCGCGACTTGGTCTTCAGGTCGATCGTGAAGCTGTCGGCGTCGAGGTCCATGTACGTCGGCTCCGGATCCGTCCCCTTCGCTGCGTCGATCGCGGCGTCCTCGTCCGGGACGCTCGACCGGGCGGCGGTGGACGCTCAGTCGACCGAAAGCGGCGCGTCCGAGCCGGGTGCCGATGCTCGCGCGCCGACGGGTTGCGCGACCTTTCGGGTACGCCGCGTATAGGCCAGGTACAGCACCGTCGCCACCAGCAGGCCGACGATCCAGGAGATGTCGGCGCCGCCCAGGTAGTCGACCAGCGGCCCGGTGTAGAGGCTGCTGCTGATGAAGGGGATCTGCGCCGCAATGGCGACCAGGTAGACAACGACGGCCGGCCAGTTCACCAAGCCGTACTCGCCCCGAGGCCGGAAGAGCTCGCCGACGTCGTAGTGGCCGCGCCGTACGACGTAGTAGTCGGTGAGGTTGATGGCCGTCCACGGCACCAGCAGGTACAGCAGGAACAACGTGATGTTCTCGACAGTGCTCAGGATGTGACCGCTTGCCATCAGAGTGGCTGCGATCGTGAGCGCGGCGCTCACCACGATGAAGACGGCGCGCACCAGCGGCGTCGCCGAGCCGTGGCCCTTGGCCGAGAAGGCGCTGATCGCGGTGAGGTACATACCGTAGTAGCCGTACACGCCGGCAGGGACGATGCCGATGACGATGGCGAGCAGGATGGCCGAACTCAGCGCCGGGATCTGCTGGCTGAGCATGCCGATGGCATCGTCGCCCACCGCCTCGGCACTGATCGTGGCGGCGAACGCGCCGAGGATCATCACCCACGAGGAGCCGAGTGCCGAGCCGGTGTAGGTCCACAGGAACGTGGTCCGCGACGGGGTGTCCTCGGGGAGGTAGCGAGAGTAGTCCGAGACGTACGGCGCCCAGGTCAGCTGCCACGAGACGAAGATCGATATGACGAGCAGGACGGTGCCGAACGACGGAGCCGGGCCGCTCGGCAGGTGCTCCGGCAAGTGACCGGCCAACGCGATCGTGAGGGCGAGGAACAGCAGCCCGGAGACCACGCTGACCACCCGGGTCGACAGGTGGATGAACTTGTACCCGACGATCGCGATGACCGCCGGGACCGCGCCCTGGATGATCACCGACCAGGTGAACGAGATGTGGGCCCAGTTCGCGAAGGCCTGCCCGGTGATGACGCCACCCTCGATACCGAATCCCATGTACATGAACAGGACGATCACGACCGGCAGCAGCGTGCCGAGGAATCCGAACTGCGCACGGCTCTGGATCATCTGCGGCACACCCAGACGGGGACCCTGGATCGAGTGGTAGGCCATGAACACCGCACCGACGAGGTTGCCGATCAGGATGGTGGCGACGGCCCAGAGAAGGTCGAGTCCGAGGGTGACCGCCAGGACGCCGGTGACGAACGCGGTGATCTGCACGTTGCTGGAGAACCAGACCGTGAACAGGTGCCACGGCTTGCCGTGGCGCTCCTCGGGCGGGACATAGTCGATCGAGTGCTGCTCGATCGACTCGCCGTGTGATCGGTTGCGGTCCATCTCATGCCTCCTGCCGGGTCAGGGCGGCCGCACGGGCGATGGCGCCCAGCGCGTCCAGGTGAGCGGGTGTGTCGGCGACCGGCTGGTCGGTGGCGGAGAACTTCGCGATGACGACGTCGGTCTGCGGGTCGAGCCAGAGGTACTGGCCGAAGATGCCGACACCGTAGAAGGACCCGTGGTCGTCGCCCGGGATCCACCACTGGTTCTTGTAGGTGCCACCCGCCGCCGAGTCGGACTCGGCCGTGGTCGCGAAGTGCCCCCCGCGGCGCGTCCGCGCGATCCAGTCAGCCGGCACCACGGGTGTGCCCTCGCGCCACCCGTTGTCGAGAACCAGGCGCCCGAATCGCGCGAGATCGCGCAGTCGCATCCCCATCCCGGCACACGCGTAGGGCGTTCCGTGGTCGTCGACCGTGACGAAGGCGTCGTCCTCGGCGCCGATCCACGACCAGAGATGTCGCCTCATCAGCTCGCCGTAGCCCGCGCCGCCGGCACGTTCGAGCACCCACGCGAGGACGTCGGTGGTCCCCGAGCAGTACTGGAAGTCGGCGCCGTGCCGGCCGGCGCCGCGCAACTGGGCCAGGAACGGCCGGGTGCCGACCACGTCCTCGGGCCGGCGCGGCCGCCATCCGGCAGCGCGGTCGCCCGCGTGAACCTCGGCGGTGGGCTCCAGGTACGACATGTCGTAGTGCGGCGCCGCGGTCATGTCGAGCAGCTGCCCCACGGTGGCACCGGCGTAGGAACCCGCCGCCAGCTCCGGGACGTACGTCGGGACGGTCGCCTCGAGGTCGAGGAGGCCGGCGGCGGCCAGCACCCCGGCCAGCATGCCGGCGAACGACTTCGAGATGGACATCACGATGTGGTGAGACGCGGAGGTGAACTCACCGAAGTAGCGCTCTGCGAGGAGCGTGTCGCCGCGCAGCACGAGGATGCCGTCGGTGTGCGTGCGAGCGAGGAACTCCTCTGCGCTGATCGGCCCCCCTTCGGGGCCCGGCACGGTCAGAAGGTCCCAGTCCAAGGGCTCACTCGCGGGCACCAGCATGCGTGCCGGCGCCTCACCGCGAGCGATGGTCGTGCAAGGGACCACGTCCTCGACCCGGTGCAGACCGAGTCGGTGGTGAGGTGGGGTGAGCCAGTTGCCGGACGAGATGTCTGAGGAGGTCATGGAGGAGATGGTGATCCCGGCCGGCTACTCCTGTCCAAGACCTAACTACTACCCCTCATGATGCCTTTTCGGCATGATGAGGCATGGAACTACGACACCTGCGGTGCTTTCTGACTGTCGCGCAACTCGGTACCGTCACGGCCGCCGCCAACCAGCTGCACATCGCTCAGCCCGCGGTGTCCCGCCAGATCCAGCGCCTGGAGCGCGACCTCGGCGTCACACTCTTCCGCCGCAACGGCCACCGGCTGTCCCTCACGGACGCGGGCCGCCACACGCTCGACGTGGCGCACGACCTGCTCACCCGGGCCGACCGGCTGACGACGGTCGCGGGACAGCTGGCCGACGGACAACTGACCCGGATCTCCTGCGTGGCGGCCCCCACCACGCTGGACTACGTGCTCGCTCCGTTCGTCGCCACCCTCAACGACGACGACCCGTTCATCGCCGTCGTCTCGGTCCTCGGCGACGAGGTGCACGAGGCGGTCGCCGCCGGACACGACTTCGGCATCGCCGCGAACGTGCCCCCCGCGGGCGGCCTTGCCTGGCAACACCTCACCCGCGTGCCGCTCCACGCTTACGTCAACCCGGGCCACCCCTGGGCCCGCGACACCAGCGTCACGCTGGACGAGCTGATGGAGCAGCCTCTCCTCCTTCCGGGCCGAACGGACCCGACGCGCACCGTTCTCGACGCAGCTGTCATCGCGGCCCGACTCCGGTATCAACGCCACACCGAGGTCCCGTGGGAGCAGATGCGCCACGCCCTGGCGGCAGGGCGGCGTGGCGTCGCGATCGGGACCGAGTTGCCGCGGTTCGGTACTCGTCCCGTGCTCGTCCTCGACACCGATGGGGCTCCCGTCCAGCTCCCCATCCACGCATGCTGGAGCCCCGACCACTACGCGGCCGCCGCGCTCGAGCAGTTGGCCACGCGACTGGGCACCTTTGCCGAGCAGGTCGTCCGCCCCGAGGCCGAATCGATCTGAGGCGCAGGGCCGGGTGCGCGGCCAGAAGCGCCACGCGGCGGAGTGCGGGATCAGCAGACTGAAACGGAACCGGGCGTTGGCGAACAGGTACGGGAAGCTGGCCGTCCGCTACAAGGCTAAGGTCACCATCGCAGCGATCAACGAGTGGCTGTGATCCCTTCAGCTCCCCTGCGGAGACATCGAGGAAGCGAGCAGTTCCTGCACGAGTCCCACGATGAGCTGGGGCCGTCCGACGAACGGGGAGTGCCCCGACTGCCACTCGTGCACGTAGGTGCAGCGCGTGGCCAACGTCCGCTGCAGGCCCGGGTCGATCGCTCGGTCCTGTGCGCAGACGACGTAGGTGGAGGGAGTCTGCTTCCAACTCTGTTGCTCCGGGATGCCTCGCCCGCAGCCGGGAGCCTGCGCACGCAACAGGCCAACCGCCCGGGCTGCGAGGGGTTCGGGGCTGTCGCCGTAGAGAACGTCGGCAGCCCGGTCGGGGTGCAGACTCGTCGATCCGTCGGGCCCGGGGCAGATCGCTTCCTGGAGTTGCCGGGACGCCCCACCCAGACTGGCGGCGCTCTCGCCGACATCCGGCACGAAGGCCGCCAGATAGACCAGGTGTCCCGCTCCTCGCAACCCGGTGATCACTGACCCGCCGTAGGAATGACCGAGCACAATCGGAGGTTCCTGCAGCCCGTCGACGACCGCCTGAACCGCGGCGGTGTCAGCGGTCAACGATCCCCGGTGCAACTCGGGAACGACCACGCTGGTTCCTGTGGCTCGCAAGCCTTCGGCCACCGCAGCGAAGTGCTCGGGGCGGTGATACAGGCCGTGAACGAGCAGTACAGCGGCCACTTCGCCCGCCCTCAGGTCGATATCAAGGCAGTGATCCTAGTTCCTGGCGGCATCCGGTGGTCATCCACAGTCTTTGATCCACTTTCGCAACGCGCCCTAGTTGTCCACTGGCCGAAAGACCATGAACAGGCTTTCCGTCGTGGTGCCGTACCGGTCCATAACGGCGTGCGTGCTCAGCTTGTCCAACGCCCAACCGCGCCCCTCGATGCCGTGGATCACCTGACCCATCAAGCCCGTGTCAACGATCCGCATCTTCACCACGTACACCGGCACACCCTTGTCACGCTCTTCGCCGGCCCTGATCACATGTGCCCACGCCTGCCGACGCACGAACTCCGCCTGCTCACGCTCAAAGTTCCCCTGGCTCATCCCACCCCTGCCCAGCTGAGCGCCCCGATGCCAACGAGACGCGCCATCCCGCCGCTGCGGCCTATCCGCCCCAAGGGCTTCCCCCGTCAGGGGCGCCGCCACGCCTGCCGGATCTGCTAGAACCGGTGCGGCAACGGCTCCCACCCCGGCCTGCCCGCGTTCTCCACGTTCATCCGCTGCGCCCACCGACGCCACGCCAGCAGCACGCCCTGCTCTGACAAAGGCAGCCCCACCTGCTTGGTCACCATCCCCGAAACGCCACGCCACATCGTGTGATGGCACGTCACGAACAGGGCCTCATGCTCCCCACCGGCCAACTCCCTCATCAGCCTCCGCCGCCGCTTCCCCCACTCCCTCACGACCCGGAGCAGATCCTCATCCATCGGCTTCGTCGTGATCTGACGGGACTTCGTCCGACGGACCGTCACCTCGCCCTTACGCGGCTGCACGTCCCCCGACGTCATCCGCGTCAGCTCAGCGCGCCGCGCACCCGTCAAGCGCACAATCCCGACCATCGTCGCCAGCCGAACAACGTCATCCGGCGGAGCCGCCGGAGTTGCTCACATGACGGGGGCCGACCGGGTTGGGCTGTACGGAGATTGTGCGGGGACCGTGTGCACGGAGACCTGTGTCGGCCCGGTCCGTACCGACATCTGCGGCGGCGTGGTCGGTGTGGTGACGCGCAGCGGTGTCTTCGGCAGGATGACGTGGCCGCGGTTGTTGTCGACGTTGAACCGGTGGGCTCGGCGGAATTCGACGTGCTTGACGAAGTGGTGCCGGAAGAAGAAGTCGTCGTGCCGGCGGACGTCACACCGCACGATCTTGCGGATGACGGTTACTCGGCCGTGGTCCTTCTTCACGATGATGACGATCGTCCGGTGGCCGAAGCGGCAGAATTCGTGCCCCCGCTCGACGACCACGATCACTCGGTGCCCCTTGGGGGTCGGGGTGGCGGCGGCCGGACCGGCCAGGGCGACACCGGCGGTACCGGCGATGGCGCTCGCCACCAAGACGGCGGCACTGCGACGAAGGATGGGGGCGCTCATGGTGCGGCCCTCCTTAGTTGAACATCGCTGTAGAGGAATAGCTGTAGAGGAGTATGAGACGAAATAGCCGCGTGCTCACCTCAGCCGTCTCGTTACCGAGGGGATTTTCGTCCACCGCGGCCTTGTGCGGATCGTTCGGCCACTCATCTCACCGTGCAGGGGATTTAGACCGTGGCTCGTAATGGGTGTGTCTATGGGTATACGCCGCTGCCGCGAAATAAGTTCATGATTCATCCGAAGCAGGAGTGAAGTCGGCCCGGCTCCATGGCCGATCATGAACCGTTTGCCGGCCTGTCCCGTATACCTCACATGAAGCCGGCTCGTCGGCCCAGGCGGACGCCCAGCGGCCCCAGCCCAACAGTTCCCGTCGGCGTCTACGTCCCCATCGGGGTCCCACCTGCAGGCACCTGCGCGGCGTTGGTCTGCCGTCGGCGGTTCCTTGTCAGGAGGTATCTGATGTCTTCCCGTTCCGCCGCCGCAGCGCCGGCAGGGGTTGCCGTCTGCTGCGCGCTACTCAGCGCCGTGGTCCACCTCGTCATCGCCCCCGAGCACCTTGCGGAGACGCTGTACATAGGAATCCTGTTCATTGTCGGCGGCGTGGCGCTGCTCCTCATTGCCGGCGCCCTGGCGCTATGGAACTCCGTAACGGCATGGTGGGCCGGCGCCCTGGTCAGCGGTGGCATGATCCTTGGCTTCGCCCTCTCGCGCACCATCGGGCTGCCTGGCTACCACGAGCAGGGCTGGGACCCCCCGTACGGAGTTTTGTCGATCATCGCTGAAGGCATGTACCTGGTCGCCTTCTTCGCCTGGTACGGCACTCGGTCGGCGCACGCCCCCTCTGCCCCGTTCCGCAGCAAGGTGCCCGCGGGCAGATGACCGGGCAGATGACAGCGCCGCAGGAACCGAAGGTGATGTCCGCCGGCGCCGCCAGGGGGAGGGACCGCCTCGGCCCGTGGATGCGGCGGCGGGATCGGGAGAGAATGTGAGGGTGATCTTCCGTGGCCGCCTGGCAATCCGTCGGCCGGGGCGGACCGTATATCTAGGTATGCAGAGTTTCCGGTTCCCGGTCGGCCGCCTCCCGGACGAGGCTCTGCTGTCCGGGCTGGCAACGGGCGATCCCGAGCTCGCCGCCACCTTCGTACGGCGGTTCCAGCACACCGTCTTCGGCGTCGCCATCGCAGTCCTCGGCGATCCACAGCTCGCCGAGGACGTCTCCCAGCAGACGTTCGAGCGGGCGTGGCGGCACGCGCAGATCTACGACTCCCGCCGCGGATCGGTGACGACATGGCTGACGGCCATCGCGCACAACCTCGCCATCGACGTCGCCCGAGCGCGCCGACCGGTGCCTGTGGCCCCTGAAGACCTCGACACGCTCCTCGACGTCGTGACCGACACCGCTACGCCCGAGCGGCTGGCCCTGGCCGACGAGGCATCGACGGCCCTGCGTTCCGCCGTGGCGCGGCTGCCGCGCGAACAGGGCCGTGCTCTGGTGATGGCGGGCATCTACGGGATGACGGCCCAGCAGATCGCCGATGTGGAGCAGATCCCGCTGGGCACGGCCAAGACACGGATCAGGGCCGCCATGGGAAAGCTGCGGTCCACGCTCGTGTCTCCGAAGCGAGGCGACCATGGGTAATGACGTGACCTGCGAACAGCTGCGGGAGATCGGCGCCGAGCTGGCTCTGGGCGTCCTCCCGGGCCGCCAGCGGGCCGGGGCAGTGGAGCATCTGGACCGCTGCGCGGACTGCCGGGAGTACGTCGAGCAGCTGACCCTCGTCGGCGACGGTCTGCTCGGTCTGCTGCCGGGCAGCGAGCCGCCGGCCGGGTTCGAAACCCGGGTGGCGCGGCGGCTGCACCAGGCGGCGGCACATGACGACCGCGGCCGCCTGCACGGCCGGGGGCTCCTCCCTCGCAAGGGGTTCCGCAGCCGTGCCCGGATACGGCTCGCGGCCGCCGCGGCCGCGCTCGCGCTGGCCTCCGGGTTCGGCGGCTGGGCCGTCGGCACGGTCCTTTCGAATGAGGCGGCCGCTCCTTCGCGTCCCGCCGAGGTCGGCGCCGGAATGCTGCATGCGCAGCTGACCGCGGCAGGGCATGGCCAGGGGCCGGTCGGCGAGATCTACCTCCATCGCGGGCCGCCGACCTGGGTCTACATGTCCGTTGACCTCGCGGACGCCGGCAACATGTACGGCGGGAAGATCTCCTGCGTGCTGGTACACAAGGACGGCAGCACCGTACGCGTCGGTACCTTCACCCTGCACCACGGCTACGGCTACTGGGGAGCCCCGGCCTCCGTGAACCCGTCCACGCTCTCCGGCGCCCGCCTGACCTCCGCCGACGGCACGGTGCTCGCCACCGCACGCTTCGGGTCGGGGTAGCCCTGGCCGTCGGTGCCCCGCTCAACACCGCCGCTGGATCCACCACAGAACGCCGGTGACGACCGCGCCGCCCGCGGTCATGGTGATCCCGTGCACGAGGCCGAGGCCGGTGGTGCGGACAAGGACACGTACACATCGCGGGGACAGGACAACTGTCCTGTCTCAGATAAGTGTCGGCAGGGCGAGTCTCTGACCTGCAGTGCCCAGAGTTGTCTGAGACGCGGTGCCACGCGCTTCCTCAGAAAACTGTGGGCACCGCAGCGTGCGTCGCTCCCCATCACCACACGAACGCGCTGGAGGCGGTGCGCAAAAGGCTGGGGGCACTGTGGCTGACGAAAGCTGTCAACTCTCGTACTATCCCGCTTCAGGTGGGGGCGAAGAGGGGGGTGCGGCCAGTGCGCCGCTTTGTGGTTGCTGTGCTCAGCGCAGTCCTGGCGATGACGGTCGGCGGTTGTGCGACGGACAAGGGCACGCGTCCGACGGCGCGTCACAGCGAGAAGGCCGGCTCCGGGCCGTGGCGGCCGGTGGGCCACACCGGCAACCCCGGGAACCTGTACGGCGTGGTGGCTACCGGCGCGCTGGACGCATGGGCGGTGGGAGACGAGAACGACGAGCCGGTCGTCATGCGGTGGCGCGGCGGGACGTGGACGGGTGTCGAGGTACCCGGGCAGCTCGGCCTGAACAGCCTGCGCGTCGTCGCAGCCTCGGGGCCGGGTGACGTGTGGGTCTTCGGTGCCGCGGGGCTGACCGGCGGCCAGGAGTCCCGAGCGGCGCGGTGGAACGGCAGCCAGTGGACACTCGCCTGGCGTGAGCCCAACTCCTTGGTGGATGCGGCAACCGCCGCGGGGCCGGGCGACGTGTGGGTGGCGGCTCGGCGGCGGGGCGGTGACGGCACCTGTCGTTCGTTCCTCCGGCACCATACGGCTGCGGGCTGGTCGGCCGTCGCCCTGCCGTCGGTGGTGTGCGTGCATGCCATGCATGCCCTGTCGCCTCGGGATGTCTGGGCCGTGGGCGCGGCCCGGGGCCGGCCGGCAACTCTGCACTGGGACGGGCGGAGGTGGCGCACAGTGCCGCTGCCGCCCGCGGTCGCGGGGCCGACCGGAGAGCTGCGCGGTCTCGCCGCACAGTCGCCGACGCAGCTCTGGGCGGTCGGCCGCACGGGTCGAATGGGAGGCGTCGTCGGGCCTGTCGCGGTGCGCTGGGACGGGCACAGGTGGGTGAGTGTGGTCGGCTCCGGCGTCGCCGGGAAGTTCGTCAATGCCGCCGCCGACGGGCATGGCGGGGTCTTCGTCTCCGCATTCTCCGCGAGCGGAGACGATCTGGTCTTCCACTACGACGGCCGGAACTGGTCGAGCGAACATGTCGCCTCCGACCACTCAATCACCGGCCTTGCTGTCATCCCCGGCACGTCCCAGGTCGTTGCCGTGGGCGTCTGCTGCGAAGGCTACGACGAGGACAGCAGTGGCAAGATCTGGATGCGCCGCTGACTGTCGTGTCTCAGATAAGTCTGGGCAGGGCGATCCCCTGACCTGTAGTGCCCGTACTTGGCTGAGACGGATACCTGCATGACGTCTCGAGTGAGTGTGCAGGCAACTCAACCTGCGGCATGTGCCAGTGGGCGCCGTTTCGGCGACCAGCGGGGCGTCCGGTCATCAGACTGGGCGGGTGACGACACAACCATCCTCCCCTGAAGATCTCCGTGCTGTTCTCTTCGACTCAGGCGGCGTGCTGATGCAGCCGATTGGCGGCCGATGGAACCCACGAGCCGACTTCGAGCAGACCGTCCTCTCCCACGCCCCCTCGATCACGCCGGACCAGTTCACGGCGGCCATCGTCACGGGCGACCAATTCTTCGCCGTCTCGTCGTCGACACCCGACTATGACGACTACCACCGGGTGATGCTTCGCGACCTCGGCGTGGAACCGACCTCGCAACTCCTTGCCGACTTGCGTCGCGAGGTCCCACCCGCCACGGTCCTGGAGACGTACCCGGAGGTCGTGGGAACTCTGGAAGAGCTGAGCCGGCGCGGCGTGCGGATGGCGGTGGTCTCGGATGCCTGGCCCGATCTGCCCGACCTCCACGCCGGACTTGGGATCGGCAAGTTCTTCGAGGCGTATGCGATCTCCGCCGAACTCGGTTGCGACAAGCCGGACCCGCGCATGTATCACCACGCCAGCACCGCGCTGAATCTCGCGCCCTCGCAATGCCTCTTCGTCGACGACGATCCGAGCCTGGTCGCCGCCGCGATCACACTCGGCTATGCAGGGCGCGCGGTGTGTCGGGACGCGACGACCTCGGATGTGCCTTCCATCGCGTCCTTGGAGGAACTACTGGACCTCTTCTGAGACGGTCCTGCACGGTTTTTGGCGCCCTGCTGGACGGAGGCCCCAGCGCTGTCCGCTCAGTTCGGCGCGGCATCGGGTACTGCCGGGGTGGAGCCTGGGGCCGGACTGTCGGTCAGCCGAGCCGCATGGGTCAGCGCAAGACTCCAACTCGTAATGTAGAGACGTGTACTGACAACACATCAGCAGCATTTGGGAGGCCGGGGCCGGGCCGGGTCCGAGGGTGGCAGTGCGGGAACGGCTCTGGCGCTCGTACAGCACACGCAAGGTCTCAATGCCGCACAACCCCTGGGGAGAAGCGCATGTCAGAGCGGCTCCAGCAGACATGAGCACCCACGGCCCCGTCCTCCTCCGGGAGCAGGGGCCTTTCGTCATGCCTCGGTTCGGTCATGGCCTTGACGATCAGGGCGCGGGCGTCGGCTCCGCAGCTGGCCGAATACCTTCACGTACTGCGCGATCTCGGACGACTGCTTGATACGGATGCGGGCCGTCACCAGCTCGACGGACACGCGTCGGCCGGGTGAGACCCAGGCCGACTGACTCCGGCCCGCCGGCGGCCGTGAACTGACCGGCGGCGGCCCGGAACTGACCGGCGGCGGGATGAGGCCTTCATCTCGGAGTTGCCCCTGTCCCATACATGCAAGCGTGCCTCCAGGCGACTAGAGATCGAGAAGGACGATCCGCAGAACCCCACCGGGAACAGGTTCACCGGCGAGCGCTTCGACAAGGCTCTGAACGTCACGCTCAACTCGGTGGTCTTCCGCTCCTCCGGCCAGGATTTGACCACGACCGGCACCTACACCGAGATGGCGTCCCGTGTGACCGAGCCCGTCCTCCTGGGCCTGGCGCTCCTGGCCATCCGCAACCGGGTCAAACGCTGACTCGCTGGAGGCCGCTCCATGTATGGCCTCGGTGGCGCGCCGAGGGTGACGGCCACGCCGTCGGACTGTGGCCATCAATCCCTACGGGCGTACGCGGATGACTGTCTTCCCTCTGCGTCGCGTGGTCGGGTTAAGGGCACCAACGGCATCATCCAAGCTCGCGACGTCACCGATGTTTGTCCGCAGCCGTCCGTCCCGAACCCGCTGCACGATCTCACCCAGTTCGGCACGATCGGCCTCGACAACGAAGTCCACCGCCAGACCGTCAGCGGGGCGCGCCTCGACCGGGCCGACGATGGACACCAGCGTTCCTCCAGCCTTGATCAGGGCAGCGGACCGCTTTGAGGTTCCCCCGTTGCTCGGGAGTTGCTGATCAGCTGGTCAGGGCGGGTTGACGGGTGTTCAGGTTCGTTGGTTCGGTCGTCGCCTGGTCGGCGTAGTACTTCTCCTCGAACTCGATCGGGCTGAGGAAGCCGAGCCGTTCCTGGATGCGGCGGGAGTTATAGAAGCCGTCGATGTACTCGAAGAGGGCGAGGTTCGCCTCGGCCCGGGTGGTGAAGGCGCGACCACGCAGGCCCTCGGTTTTGATGAGCATCCAGAGGTTCTCCGCGAGGGCGTTGTCGTACGAGTCCCCGACCGAACCCATGGAGGCCTCAACTCCCGCCCGCATCAGCCGAGTTGTCAGCTTGATGGACGTATATTGACAGCCGTGATCCGCGTGGTGAATGAGCTTGCCGGGCTCGACCTCACGGGACGCGAGTGCGTACTCGAGCGTGGTCAGCACCAGGTCGGCGTCCGCGCGGGCCGAGGTCTCCCACGCGACGACGCGGCGGGAGAACACGTCACGGATCGCGGACAGCCACAAGGGCCCCTCACCGGTGGAGATCATCGTGAGGTCGGTGACCCACAGCCGGTTCGGCGCGGGCGCCGTAAAGTCCCTGTTGACCAGGTCCGGGGCCAGGGTGGCCTTGGGATCCCGGCGCGTGAAGCCCTTCCGCCGCGGGCTCACGCCCGCCAGTCCGTCCTCACGCATCAATCGCTCGACCCGCTTGCGGCCGACGTGGACATCCTCGCGTTTGAGGGCGGCGTGCACGCGCGGCGATCCGTAGATGCCGCCCGAGGCGGCATGGATCTCGCGGATCTGCTCGGTCAACTCAACGTCGCGGCAGCGCCGTTCACATGGCTCCTTCTCCGCGCGGCGCCAGCGGTAGTACGTCGAGGAGGGAATGTGCAGTTCCCGGAGCACGCACTCGACCCCCAGACGGGGATGCTCGCGGGCGAGCGCCGTCACCTGGGCCGGGTCGGGTCGAGTTGCGCCGCGAAAAAAGCTGAGGCCGTCCGCAGGACGTCGTTGGCCCGCTTGAGCTGGGTGTTCTCCTTGCGCAGGGCCGCAAGCTCGGCCCGCTCGTCGGTGGTGAGCCGGTCGTCGCGCTCGCCGGCGTCGGCCTCGGCCTGGCGGATCCAGCCGCGCAGGGCCTCGGGATGCACGCCGAGGTCGACGGCCAGCTTCTTGATCTGCGGCTTCGGATCCGTGGTGCGATACATCCGCACCGCACGCTCACGCAACTCCAGCGAGTACTTCCTGGGGGCAGCCATGGTCGATGTTCCTCTCATGAGTCCCATCTGACCTGCTGTCAGCATCCTCCGCATCTCGGGGGAACCTCACTTCTGAACGTCGCCACCGATGACATCGAAGACCAGATCGACGCCGCCGACGTCTTTCAGCGCGTCATTCTCGAGGTCGACGAACTCATGGACGCCGAAGTCGAGTGCCTTGTCACGGTCGGCGGCGCGTCCGGTGCCGATGACGTAAGCGCCGGCCTCACGTGCGAGCTGGGTGACCATCGTTCCGACTGCCCCGGCCGCGCCATGGGCGAGGACGGTCTGGCCAGACTGAAGGCGGCCGTGCTGGAACAGCCCCTGCCACGCGGTCAGACCTGAGATGGGCAGGGACGCGCCTACCGTGAAGTCGACGTCGCCGGGCAGCGGTGCGAGGTTGCGTGCTTCGATCGCCACGTACTCCGCCAGGGTGCCGTCACGGTGCCAGTCGGCGAGGCCGAACACCCGCTGCCCGAGCGACAGCCCCGTCGTGCCATAGCCGAGGGCGGTGACCACTCCGGCCAGCTCGTGGCCGGGGATCGACGGTGTCTTGTCACGGCCGGCGCGATCGGTCCAGGTCGATGGCCACTCCATCTCGGTCGGGACGAAGCCCGATGCATGAATCTGAACGATGACGTCGTTGATCGATGCGCGCGGCTCAGGCCGCTCCGTCAGCGTCATCCCGGCTGTTCCCGCGGCCTGGTCGGTCACCACAATGGCTTTCATTGAGATTGTCCTCTTCCTCGTATGTGTTGTGGGTTTTGGTTTCCGGGTGAGTGTTCAGACGAAGGTGAACAGCTGGTCGGCGTCGAGTCCAGCTCCGACACCCGCGCCCCCGGCGGCACGGTCAGCAGGGAATCGAGGACCGCCCGCTGACCGGTGCTCAGCAGCGCGGCTATCCGGGACGGAAGGCGCGGGCCGGCAGGGGCACGATTAACACTCCGGAGGGGGCGCGGCGCACTCTGGAAGACAAGAAGCCCCCGGATCACTCGGAATACATCGGGCGCCGCTGCTGTCTGCGCGGCCTCCCAGACTCGGCAAGGGGCGAAAGATCCCTGCCGATTGCCGGAAGTTCCCGTGTCCTCGAACTGCTCCACGTCCCACGTCCTGCTCGGCCAGGCGGCCCACCCCGTGCCCGACGTCCGACTGGCCGTGCTCGCAGATCTGGCGCGCGCTGGGCGGCGCGGTGCGCCTGGTGCAGCAACTGCGCCGACCCGGCCGTCGCCGCTCCCGCCGGGTGGTAGAACCGGGCAGGACCTTCACGACGTCGGGTGTGGCCGCTGCCGGCATCAAGGTCACGGGCAGCGTCACCTCCGCGCCGATCGGGCGCTACCGGCCAACCGGGGTCCCCCGGTTGGGCAGCAAGGAAGACCGGGCGGAGGCGTACCGGCGGCTGCTGACGCCTCGACCCGCTCGTTCAACTACGCGTTCCAGTTCTCCCACCTGCAGCGCGAGGCCGGACGGGCGGCGCACAAGCTGCTGCTGGGCCAGCTGCCGCATGCCTGGGAGGTCAGTAGCGACCTCATCGGGGCGCTGCACGGTGTGCGGCTGTGCGGCACCGTGCCCGTCATCGCCGCGGCGGAGGCACTCGTCGCCGCGGCCAGCGACCTGGAACTGAACGAGAAGGACGGGGGCCGCTTCCAGCAACAGGCTGAGGCGGTCGTCGCCGCCCAGGGCACATTCCTCAACGCCTGCCGCGAGGACCTCTCGTACGCCATGAAGCCGTGGCAGCTGCTGCGCCGGCACAAGGAGAGCCGCTTCCTGCGCAGCCAGGCCAGCCGCTGACGGTGATCGGCGGACCGGTGAGGACCGGAGCAGTCGCTGACCAGGGGCGCTGCCAGTCCTGGCTGCCTGGTCCCGGTCGCATGTGAGCGCGCCCGGAACCAGCTTCGTGATGCTGCGCTTCAGCCCTGGCCCAGTACACGCCACGGCTCCCGGCCGCGAACGTCCCTGCCACGGTCGCCGTGCCTGGCACCTGGCCACTCGACGTGCTGAACGCGACACGCTTGGATAGATCTCCCAGCAGGGTGTGAGCCCTCGTGACGTCCGGAGAATCGGAGCTACTGGTGGATTCTGGGATGGCGTCGGCCGGGGTCACCCTTGGCGACCGGTACACCCTTCAGAGGGTGTTGGGGCGCGGTGCCATGGGGGAGGTGTGGCTGGGCCGGGACCCGGTGCTGGGGCGTGAGGTCGCGGTGAAGGTGATGCTCGCTGTGTCGGGCGCCGAGTCGGTGCGGCGCTTCCAGCGGGAGGCGGCCATCCTCGCCGGGCTGCAGCACCCAGGGATCACGGTGGTGCACGACGCCGGCCGCCACGAGGCGTATCACTTCATCGTCATGGAACTACTGCACGGCCACGACCTCGCCCAACTCCTGGCCCAGAACCCCGAGGGCCTGCCCTTCCCCCGCGTGCTGGACCTGACGAGCCAGACCGTCGACGCCCTCGCAGTCGCCCACCACCACGGAGTGATCCACCGTGACCTGAAGCCAGCCAACCTGTTCGTGCAGGCAAGCGACCGGGTGAAGGTGTGTGACTTCGGCATCGCCCGCAGCGCCGACATGTCCGAGGTCGTGACCTCAACCGGTCTGGTGATCGGCACACCGGCGTACATGTCACCTGAGCAGTGGCAGGGGCAGGAGGCCGACGCTCGGAGTGATCTGTATGCCTTGGGCGTTGTCATGTTCGAACTACTGACGGGGAGGCACCCGTTCCCCGCGTCCCAGCCCCTCTACTCGCTCATGCGCCAGCACGTGGAACAAGTCCCGCCGCGCCTCAGCACACTGCGCTACGGCATCCCGCGCGAGCTGGAGGATCTGGTGATGGGGCTGTTGTCGAAGGAGCCCGGTCATCGGCCGGACGCCCAGGTGCTGGCCACGGCCCTAGCGGCGCTGGCCACCCAGGACTCCGCGCCGACGAGGCCAGTCGATCTCGTTGATTTCGTGCAGGTTCCCCGTCATGACCGCAGACCGACGTCCCCGGCGCCCACCGTCCCTCCGACACGGGTGATGCCCGGCCCCACGGGGCCTGCCTGCACTCTGCTCCGCACGTTGAAAGGTCAATCCGATAGGGGGTGTGTGGACGCGATGGGGTTCAGCCCGGACGGTCGCGCCCTCGCCGCGAGCTACAGCAGATCGGGCGTCCATATTTGGGACCCACACACCGGCGAGCAGCTCCGCCTCGTGGCCGGGCGCACCGACCGCATCTACTCCCTTGCATTCAGCCTCGACGGCCGCACCCTGGCCACAGGTGGCGACGACAAGGTGATCCGCCTCTGGGATCCGCACACGGACGCGCTACGCGGTCAGCTCACCGGACACACCGGGACCGTCGACTCTGTGGTGTTCAGCCCTGACGGCCGCATCCTCGCCATCGGCACCTACAGTGAGGCTCGTCTCTCGGACGCCCACACGGGCAAGGGATTGACCAGCCTGTCCGGCGCCACGGGCCCGGTGGCGTTCAGCCCGGACGGGGACACCCTCGCCACAGGTGACGCCGAAGGGCGCGTTTGCATCTGGGACCCACGCACCGGCCGACGACTCCGTCGTCGGCTGAAAATCGGGCACACCGCGCACATCAGCTCGCTGGCGTTCAGCCCCGACGGCCGCACCATCGCCGCAGTTGGCAACACCTTCGCCGAAGACGGCGAGGTTCTGGTCCACGTCTGGGACGCGCACACCGGCAAGCGCCACCGTCGGTTTACCGGGCACACCGACAACATCTGCTCGCTGGCGTTCAGCCCCGACGGCCGAGTGCTCGCGGCTGGCGACAACAGCGGCACGGTCATCGTCCGGGACGCCCACACTGGTGAACAGCTGCTGATCCTGACCAGGCAATCCGAGAGAGTCCGAGCGGTGGCGTTCAGCCCGGACGGCGACACCCTCGCCGTAGGCTGCCTTGACGGGAGCGTCCGCCTCTGGGCGATCCGGACCGGGGTAGCCACGAGGTAGGCCTGAAAGCCGCCTCAGTGTCTGCGGCGGGCAGCCGGGGCGCGAGAGGCGACACACCGGGCGACAGCAGCAAGGCACCGACCGGCACAAAGCCGTCGCACTCCCCGTCGGCGCCGGGGAGCCACCACCGGTAAGCCTCGACGCGCACGACGAAAGGCCCCGTGATTTCTGAAGGGGCCTGCTGCTGTCCAGGGCCTTCAGTCGTTGAAGGGGGCCTCGTTGGGACTGGCGCCAGTCTCCAGAAGAGCTCCGGCTCCTCCGCGCAGGGCCGCGAGCATGCGCACTCCAGGAGTGCTGTCGCAGGATGGGCCCGTGGAGTACCCCGTCGCTGTCGCCGTTGCCGAGGCCCTGCCGACGCTGCCCCGCGGCAAGGGCCGGTGGTACGAGATCAAGTTCGACGGTTCTCCCGACATCCGGAGATGTCTCATTCGGGCGGGCCAGTAGAGTGGCGGCGGACGAGAGAAGAGATCCTCCGATGGACTCCCGCATATCGCGCATACGCTCCAAGCTGGCAAAGGTCCCGTACCAGGTGCAGCGCAGCCACTCGATGGGCGCCGAGCGTCACACGTTTCGCATTGGCCCGCGCGTCAGTTCCGCGCAGGCAGACGTCTTCGAGGGCGAACACCACATCGAATTGCCGTTGGCCTACCGAAAGTTCCTTGTCGAACTCGGGGGCAGCGGTGCCGGCCCCTTCTACGGTCTGCTTCCGCTGGAGGAGTGCAGGCTGTTCACCATGGACCGGCAGCCGCCGGACGGCACCCCGCGGGGATTCCATCACGTGAACCACCCGGACGCGCGGCAAGGAGACCTGTTCCTCCACATCATCGAGATGGGCTGCACCGACCTGTGCCTCATCGGCGTGACTGGCCCCCTCGCCGGCCGCATGCTCACCGGTAACGCAGACGGCTTCTGGCCCCCGAACGTCTCCTCGGCCCAGGACTTCCTCTCCTGGTACGAACGCTGGCTGGACCACATGCGGGACGGCAAGGACAACGCCGCTCTGGGGCTCACCTCCCCGGCGACCGCCGCAAGCGCCCCCTGGGGCCCCCGGGCCAGGGCCCGAAAAACTCTGTGGTCGCAAGCCGCAGAGTGTTGAGGCGACGGGACTCGGAACCGAGATCCTCACAGCGCCCTTGTCTCATGAGACATGGCGAAGTCTGGAGAACGACGGCCACAGAACCGCGCTGTGGCGCGACGCCGAGACCGTCCGGCTGCGGGTTCGGTCCGGGCGAACGGTGACCTCAGCGTGGATGGATCTGGCCGCGGCCGGCATGAACTCGCTACGCCCCGGCACGGTCCTCGACGGAGAGCGCGTGACCTATGGCGGCGGCCTCCAGGTCGAGGTCCGTCAAGGGTGTCCGTCAAAGCGGAACAAGCTCACCGCGACCCTGGATGTACGGATCGCAGCACTGCTACGTGACGCCGGCACCGATGCGGGAGTCGAGGACCGGGGTCAGGTGCTGGCGGCGGATATCAGCACGTCGGGACTGCTCTTCGCCCAGGCCAAGCTGGAGCTGGCACACGCCTTCCTCCACGCCATCCGCGACGATCAAGACGGCGTCGCCTCCAGGATCAGCCGACTCCGCGAGCTGACCCGCGAGGGCTACCACGCCTACTACGTCGACATCGCTCACTTTATGGCCGACCTTGCGCTCGACACCCCTTCCCGTACACGGCGGCTCGGCGAGCAGCAGGCGGTGCGCCAACGGTGGCGCACCATGGTCATCGACCGACGGGCTCGGCTCACGTCAGCGCCCGCTACCGGAGCGCCGTAGCCGCCGTGGCGAAAGGACTCCCCCCGGGGGCTCCCATGATCGCAGTGTGACCTCTCGCCCGGAGCTGAGCTCACCGCCCCGGGCGAGATCACCCGTTTCGCCATTCGTCGCGCAGCCGACGCATCGCAGCGATAGCTCGGACGGCTTTCTCAGTAAGCGCCGGCACCTGATCGAGGATGTACCCCAGCACGAGCACACACCCGCCGAGCGTCGTAACCGCAGCGGTTGCCCATCCGACGGTTTCCATCCGACTGCCGAAACCCTCCGTGGAAGGTGGTCAGTTCGGGGGCGTGGCTACTCGCATGGCTCCTCGAACTGACCACCGTTGCTCAATAAGTGATCAGGTCGAGAGCCAGCCCGAACGCTGCATCTCGGATGTGTAGTTATGGGACGGCTGAAACAGCCTTCGTGGGGCTCGGACCTCTCCCCCCTTCGCGGACCCATAGCGGCTCGGTTTCGGCGCGTCGCTATGAGGCCACGCGACCACGCTCACCGAGTACGGAACGCGATGCAGGAGAATGGCGTGTGTCGTTATCACTTCGTGGCCTAATATTGAAGGCGCCTCCGGTCTGCCCGGAAACTTCGGCCCCCTCACTCGTCCGCCCCACCACATCCCCCCGCGGCGGGACGGACGCATGTCTGCCGGGAGGTGAGGGCGTGAGCCGATCGCCGCCCATGACCGCGACGCAGTGCGCCGCCTGCACGCCGAGGGCAAGTCGCGTATCCACATCGCGAGGACCATTTGGCGCAGCGCCGCCACAGTGAGCAAGATCGCCCACACCAAGGGACTCACGTTCGCCCGCGGCGCTCGCGTCGCCGCAGCCACCGAGACCCGCCGAGCAGGTGCTGCCGTATGGCGCGAACAGCTCGCCGGCGAGGCCCTCAAGGGAGCCCTCGGGCAAGTCACCAAGACCGCCGGCGCCGAGTCCGCACCCGATGCCCGCGACCATGCCACCGCCGCCCTCGCCCTCGCCCTGACTGAGGTACACGCCCGAGTCGCTGAGCTCGCCCGCCAGACCGGCAGCGGGAGCAGCGGCGGGGCCGCACAGCAATTCCAATAAGACCGCACATTAGGGTTGGCCCGTAACCGGAGTTGAAGTGCACGGTTACAGCTCTGGGGGGCCTGGATCGGTATCGGCGCGACTCTGGCCTGACAGCTGTGTCAGCCTGCGGTTATGCCTGAGCTGCGAGAACACGCCGGACGTCACTACGCTGTCCAGCACCACTACGCCTTGCCCGACGACGCGTGGTGTCTGGAGCTGAGCGAAGCCGTCCTCGTGCAGGGCGAATCTCCGAACCCCGTCACCTACCGGGCCGGCAGGACCTTCCTCGCGGCGTACATCCCCGACGAGGATCCAGACCTGGAACCGACGGTCCACATTCACAGCCATGATGAGCACGTCATCCCCTATGCGATCACGCACTGGTTCATGGAGCAGGTAGCCGAACAGGTTGAACGCTGCCGCACCGCGTTCGCGCAGGGGAAACCCCAGGCAATGGGATGATCTTGATGTGGCTGGTGTGATCACGGCGTCGGAGTCGTCCTGGATGGGCCCCTTCACTGGGTTGAGCCCGCGGTACTTCGCGAAGTTCGTGACGGCGCCGCGGCGCGAAGGCGCTGATGGTGTGCGGCGCGGCAGGCCCTGGGGGCTGCCCATAGAGGACCGGGTACTGCTGGTCGCGGCCTACTGGCGGACGAACCTGACGCTGCGACAGCTGGCGCCCTTGTTCGAGGTGTCGAAGTCGGCAGCAGACCGCGTCATCAACCACCTCGGCCCTCTGCTCGCGCTCCAGCCCCGCAAGAGGCTCCGCAAAGACACCGTGCTCATCGTGGACGGCGCCCTGGTGCCCACCCGCGACCACACGGTGGCCGAGCAGTCGAAGAACTACCGGTACTCCACCAATCACCAGGTCGTCATCGACGCCGACACCCGCCTGATCGTCGTGGTCGGGTGCCCCCTTCCCGGCAACCGCAACGACTGCAAAGCATGGGAAGAATCCGGAGCCAAGGCCGCCGTCGGCAACACCATGACGATCGCTGACGGCGGCTACGACCCGGGCACCGGCCTTGTGATGCCCCCCACAGGCGCCGCAATGGCGAGGAGTTGCCCAGCTGGAAGCAGGTGCACAACAAGTCCCACAAGCAGGTCCGCGCCCGCGTCGAGCACGTCTTCGCCCGCATGAAGACCTGGAAGATCCTCCGCGACTGCCGCCTCAAAGGCGACGGCGTCCACCACGCCATGCCCGGTATCGCACGACTGCACAATCTCGCCCTCGCCGGATAGACAAACGGGCGGATCAGCAACCGGACTCGCCCGCACCGGTTCGAAGATCAGTTACGGGACAACCCATAGCTGCGGTGTCGCCCGGGCTGGGCACGGGGAACGCGCTGGTGGTGACGCTCTTGGTGCAGCTCGGGAGTGGTGGCGGTAACGGGGCTGCTGAATCTGCGGCTGCCCGGGGTGGTCGGCTGAGACGCGGGTTGGTCGGCCGAGAGCTGATCGGGACCGGCCGCGCCCGGTACGGCAGCAGGGCCCGGACCGCGCGTCGCGGTCCGGGCCCTGCTCCGTGCGGTGCCGCCCTGCTGCGGCGGTGCGTCAGCTCTGTGCGGTGTCGTCGCCCGCCTGCCCGGCGCCCTCAGTTGCGCTTGCCTTCTCGCGCATCTTGCGCACCAGCTCCGCCTTCTGGTCGGCTGCACCCTGGCGGTCGAGGTTGCGGTGCGGACCATTGTTCTGCCGTTCGGCGCGGGAGAGCCTCTTGCGCTGGCCGCCGCCCATGCCCACGGGGTTGTTGATGTTCTTGCTCACGGTCATGGGTTCTCCCGGTAATGATGTGAAGTGATCTACGGATTCATCGGTGGGGGGACGGGCGGCGACGTCGAAGGACGTCAGCAGGGGCCCATCACGCTCGCTCGTGAATCGGCGTCTGGAAGAACATGACAAAGACGTTACCCGGTTCCGCCGGTCCCGCATACCAACCTTTTCGCTGCCCCGGCGTCGGCCGGGCCCTCAGCGGGCGCCTGGGGCCAGCCGTTTCCTTCCGAGAATCTCAGCACAGCCAGCACCCGCCGGTGGTCGCCGCCCGCCCGGGGCAGGTCCAGATGGGCGTTACTGGGCCACCGCGGGCGTTGTCA
This sequence comes from Streptomyces sp. NPDC055140, assembly GCF_053607285.1. Lineage (NCBI taxonomy): Bacteria > Bacillati > Actinomycetota > Actinomycetes > Kitasatosporales > Streptomycetaceae > Streptomyces > Streptomyces sp. NPDC055140. Next base: position 32,748 of record NZ_JBSGTG010000049.1, read on the forward strand.
GTGGCCGCGAGCATACTGACGGCCTGGGAGATCATCTCACTTGCGCCCCGCCGTTACGGGACTTCCCAATGCTGATGTCAACCCGCAGCCGCAACTGGAAGTGAGTGCTGATAGCACACTCCGTCACGGATCATCGCCCACAGAACGT
>NZ_JBSGTG010000050.1:0-29676 GCF_053607285.1 Streptomyces sp. NPDC055140
CGCTCCCGCAGGCGCCTCCGGCACCTTCTGCTTCTGGTCTCGTTCCATCGCATACCTCCGTGATCAAGGTGTTGCGACGACCAGTTGAATCCGCCTTGGGCTCCGTGGTCGGTGTGCATGATCGCGCCCGCCAGGCTGCCGCGGGTTCGTTCCGCTGCGGCGAGGGCGTCGGTGACGAGTAAGGCGGCGTGAGCACAGGTCGATCACGGTCGCGAGATAGCAGAACTTCCCGCCGCCGACACTCAAGTACGTGATGTCGCCGACGTACTTGGTGTTCACTTCCTCGGCGGTGAAGTCGCGGCCGATCCGGTCCGGCGCCTTCGTGGCGGCCGGGTCCGGGACGGTGGTGCGGTGCCTGCGTCGCAGGCGGACGCCGGCCAGGCCGATCGTGCGCATGACGCGAGCGATGCGCTTGTGGTTGACATGTTCGCCGTTCTCGCGGAGTTCGGCGGTGATCCTCGGGACGCCGTAGGTGCCGTCCGATTCCCGGTGAACGGCACATATCCGGGCGGCAAGCTTCGCGTCGGCCGCCTGGCGGGCAGCGCGGTCCATGGCGGTCTTGCGCCAGTAGTAGAAGCTCGAGCGGGCGATGCCCAGGATGGTGCACAGCCGCTTCACGCCGTGGCGGCGCTGGTGATCTTCAACGAACTGGAAGCGGTTCACCAGCGCGTCTCCGTCGCGAAATACCGGGCCGCCTTGCGCAGGATGTCCCGCTCTTCCTCGAGTTCACGGACCCGCTTACGCAAGGCGGTCACCTCCGCCGGGTCCGATGCTGGCACGACCGGCTGGACCGCCGAGTGCGAGCCCGGACGCCGCCCGTCGGCGGCCCGTATCCAGTTCCTGAGCGTCTCGGTGTTGACCCCCAGATCAGCCGCGACCGACTTGATCGTCGCTCCCGGCCGCGAGCGGTACAGCGCGACCGCGTCTGCCTTGAACTCCGGCGGATAGTGCTTCATCCCCACAGGGACTCCGTTCTCCCAGATCCTCAAGATCCAGTGTCTACGGTGTCCAGGACGCGGGGTCAGGGCCCGTCTGGGCTTCTGCTGCAGGCAACTACCGGGTCTTCATCGGCAAAATCGGACGAGGCCAGAAGGGTGAGAGAGCCCGACTAGCAAGCGAGATCGAGCGGGCCGAAAGAGTCGTCGCGGAGATCGACGCAGCCACAGCCACGGAGGCAACACCCTGATGGGACAGATCACCGACACCAGCCGGGCCCGCAATGAACAGTCCATTCGCGCGGCCATGGACCGACTCCTGAAGGGTGAAGTCCCCGCGGGCGGCCGCTGCGACCTCAAGACCCTCGCAGCCGAGGCCGGAGTGCCCCGGACCGGCTTCTACGCGAAGAAGGACCGGGACGGCAGCATTCGCCCCGGCCCCTACCAACACCTGGCCGACGAGTTCAACCGGCGCCTGCAAGCTCTTCACGGGGCCGGCGACATCCCGGACCCCAGGGACGCCCAGATTGACCGGTTGAAAGCCGCCAACAAAGCCCTACAGGGCCGCCTTGCCGAGCATGCCACGACGATCGAGGACCTGACCGACTTCAAGAAGCGAGCCCTGTCTCAACTCGCCGCCCAGCACGAGGAGATCAACCAACTCCGCCGACAATCCGGACCACCCTCCCTGAGGCCACTACCGCCTCGACGACCGGAAACCGTCATCGGGACTTGCAGCTGACCCCCGTCCCGACGGTGGTGGTCCCCATCCGAGGGCCCTGCCGGCGTACACAGGTAAGTACTCAGCCGCGTAATGCTGAACGAGCTCTGGCGCCGATCTTGTGACGGTCACAGCTGGCAGACATTAGGGATGCCCAGTGGTGGTCGAGGATGATGCGGGGATGACTGATCAGGGCTCCGCCGTCATTCCGGCGCTGGTATTCGATGAGGAGCACGTATCCGTGCTCGTCGGTGGCTCGGTGAGCGCCGGGTGCTTCATGGTGGGGGGCGCCAGCATCGTCATAGGCCAGGCGGGGATGGTGATCATCGTGGAAGCGAGTAGCGCACCCGCCAGGAGCGGTGTGTGGAGCGCTGAGGAGGTCCGTCTGATCGGGCCCGCACCAGCCCCGGTCACAGAGCGACTGATGGGGTCACCCTGGGGCACGGACGGACGTTCGTTGCCGATCCACATCGCGGTCCGCCTCGGAGAAGAGGTCCTGGACCTGGGCACTGCCAAGGTGAGCAAAGCCAGCACATCCGACGGCGTTCTCACCAACTGCGAACTGCGCTTTGAAGCACCCTTGAGTCGACAACTCCTCAACCGGGTACGCCCACCACTTCCCCCCGTGGACCTGCCGGGCCTCGAGTGGCTCAGGAATGTGAACGGTGACCGTGCGGCAGCGCTGGAACAGTTCGTCACCGGCTGGTACCCAGCCACAGGCGCCACCGAACCACCTGCCACCTGCGCTCCGTCACGCCTGCCTGCTGGACTGAGGCAGCTGTACCGGCTCGCGAAACAGCGGCCGGGTGCCCTCGGAACCCAGAACCGCATCCTGCCCGAGCCAGACCTGCACACCGACCATCTCGGGGAGATGCTCGTCTTTGGCGTCGAGAACCAAGGAGGCTTCCTCTGGTCGCTCCTGTGGACGCTAGACGGACCTGAGGCCGATCCGACTGTCTGGTTCCGTGAATTCGACGAGGAACCGATCGCCGAACAGGAACCGCTCAGCGGCTTCCTGATCCAGTTCTCCCTCTTCGAGGCCTCCATGGGCGCCGACTACCTGGCCCTGCCGCGCAGGCTCACGGCAACACAGGTCGCTCAACTCACCCAAGCACTGCACCCTGTACCCCTGCGCCCCTTCTGGCCCTGGGCACCCACCCACTTCTACGTGGCCCCCGGCCTCGTCGTACGCGTCAGCAACGAGGGCGGCGAAGATTTCGATGTCTGGGCCGGCGCCACCCACCGAAGCGCCCTGGAACCGCTGGCGGACTTCCCCGTCGACTGGACCCGCTTCGACGGCTGACGTCACAAGATCAGCGACACATGCGCACCTGTCAGCTTCGACGGGAGCCTTCACTCACCGTGCGGTTGCCCGACGGTGAGTGGCACGGATCAGCACGGTGACCAGAGCCGCCAAGTCGAGAGCGCCGTGAGGGTCGTCCGCGTAGCGGGTGGTTTGCAGCGGCCCCACTTCGTCCAGGCGTACTCCTTCCCTCTCCAGGACGTGGGCGAGGACCAGCAGTGCAAGGCGGGCGTTGCCGTCCGGGTAGGGGTGGAAGAAGGCGATGTCGAGGTACGCCCTGGCCGCGCGGGCGGTCAGGGGAACTGACGGGTCGGCGCTCTGGTGCAGGCAGGCGGCGAAGTCCTGCCATGTGTGGGGCGTGAGCCCGTATCGTTCCCGGCCACCCTTGGCGAAGGCGTCGCTCTGACGCAGACCCACCTCGTTCACACCGAGGACCAGCTTCTGCCAGTCGGTGAGAAGGGTCGGGGTGAGCGGCTCTCTCTGTGAGGCCGCCACGCGGGACAGTGTCATCGCAGCGAGCAGCCGGTCGGCGCGATCCGGGTCGCGAAGGCGGACCGGACCGTTGAACCAGGCGGCGAGTCCGTCGACGGCCGGGCGCACCGGTTCCGGGCTCACGCTCGCGGCCGAGGACCAGTCGACCTGCTCCCTGACCTTGCACCACGCTGCCAGCGCGTCATCGCTCACGATAGAACCCGCGACCGGTCAGGCGAATCGCCAGGTCCTCTCCAACCGTGTCGACCAGGGTTGTTGGCGCTCTTTGAAAATGGCTGTGGCGGATATTTCGTGATGCTCACGATGCCGATCAGCGGGTTGGGAAGGACGCGAGAGCAAGATCCCAATGGTCGGCAGCATGGAGCAGAGCGTCCGTGTCCATCCGTACCTCCACGGCGTACTGGTAAATGTCCGTGCTCTCGTCACCCTGCTGCCATGGGGGTTCAGCCTCCAAGGACAGGTGAACGCGAATCACGGCCCCTTCCTCGCTGCGATCGGCGAGACTGAAGGCAAGGACCGGCTCGACGAACCAGGTGTCCGGGGACAATTCACCGTCGGCATCCCGGCCGGTCACGGCTGCTGTCCCCGCCGCCACCCCGCGCAGCCAGGCGGCCACTTCACGGGCTTCATCTGTCAGCAAGCGTTGGCAGACCTGGCCCCGTGATGGACGCGAAAACATGTTGGCCAGCTGCCGTTGAGGTGCGATGATGCGGCTGTTTCTCATCCGGAGGGTCTTTGTTCGTTTTCGTCTGTGCGAGTTGCGATACCGAGCTGACCGTCCCGTTGTCCCAGGTCTCCCTTCCGCCCCACGCCCGTCAGAGTTATGGGAACGGGGTCCAGCTTCCGGTGCTAATGGAGTCGGGGACGTTCGCCGTGGACCCGGACCCCTGGGGAGGACCGTGGCGGATGTGGGACGAGCTCGACCCGGGCGAGGCGGAGGCACGCGGCATCTATGCGCCGGTCTACGCCCTGTCCGACAATGCGCCCGGAGCGATTGTCATCGCGCCTGGTGACATCCGAGGAACGTGGCTGATGCCCGAGAAGCGCGGTGGTGCCTGCTGTGGCCTCGACGGGGCTGATGGCCCCAACTTGGCCTGCGTGACGTGCGGCCTGCCCGTGGCGACCAGGATCGACGACTGCTCGCTCTGGCAGGGAGTGCGGCTCAGCTCAGACGCCGTGTACCGCGTCCTCCTTGACGGTGTCGACGCTGCGCCGCTCTCCTGGGAGGAGCTGACGGAGAAGGGGGAGAGGACACCCCCGTTCGAACCGATTGCCACGTGGGGAGGACGGCTCGGATCGAGTCACTACTGGTCGTGGAGTCCTCAATGGGAGGCGGCAGCTGGCCAGGCGCTCGCCCACCTGCTGGTGGCCTCCGAAGGACAGCCCGTGAAGGTCCCGGGCGGTCTGACTGCGGACGTGTTCCAACGCGCGCTCGACGCCCTGCTGCCTGCGGGCCCGCCGAAGCGGCGGGCCGTCCTGGCTGGACCGGGACGGCCCGCTCCCGATGCAGGCGTCGACATCCTCCTGGTACCGGTCCATCCGCAGACGGGGCAGACCTGGCCCCCGATCGGCCCGGCTGCATCGGCATACCCGGTGCCGCTGCCGCTCGGGGTGTGGCACTGGTTGACCTCTCCCCAGCCGAATTTGCCGGTTCCTGCATCGGGCGGCATACCCCAAGGCGTCCTCCGCGATGACCCGCTTCCGCCGCGCCCCAATTCCCTGTTCCGGGCCGACCGGGAATCGTTCCAGCACACCCTGGTCCGGCTACCAGCCGTTCGCAGCCCGTGGCTGCGTGAGATCCTTGCGAACCTCACGCAGTACACGTCCACCGGCCTCTTCTAGCGCTCAGGAGAGGACGGCGTCACGCCCCCGCGAGTCACGACGGCGGCGCGGGCGGCCTGCTGTTGCTCCAGTAGCTGGATCTCAAGATCGGCGACACGCTTGTCGGCGAACCGCAAGTTGGAGCGGGCGCCCTCGAGCCGCTCCTGCACCAGCCGATGCTCCCGGGTGAGCTGCTGGACACGGTGCTTGAGGCCGGTGTTCTCGCTGACCAAGGCCTGGATGGACTCGCCAGGCACCATTTGATCGAAGTCGCGTAGCCGACCCATGAGTTCCCCCATACGCTGCCGTTGAGTGAAGATCTCCTTCTGGGCGCGTGTGAGCTCGGCCTCGGCATTGAGAGCCCGCTCGCGCCAGGTCGCTTCGACCTGGTCGTGAGCCTGACTAGACATCTGGTCGTGGCGGCTCTTGCTGTCGGCGATGGCAGCCTGGACACGAGCGCGGGCCTCCGGGTTCTCGTACAAGAAGGTGGCAGAGACGGACGCCCGGGCTGCAATGGCCCGTACGGTCAGCCGTCCACGTTCGCGCCGCAGCCGCGCGATGGCCACGTCAACCTCTGCCAGTTTTGCCTCGGTCTGCCGCTGTCGTGCTGCGACGGCCGCCGCGGTCTGCCCCGGTACGGACGTCACCGTGCGCGTACCCCTTCCAAAGCCTGCTCCGTGGCGCCCGGCTCGCCAGCCGGGCCACGGCCCATCTCGCGCCGACCGGTGTTCACCGTCGCGGCACTATGGGGTGCGGCTTCATGGGAGCAGTGGCTGTTGTCGATCACTGGTCTTCTTCCTCAGTCTCGGCGGCAGGTTCGGAACCGTCGTCCATGACGGCGTGGCCCTCATGGCGGGCAAGTTCCTGGGCGCGGAAGGCGGTACTCCAGACACGCCCGAAGTAGTCCTGGGGCCGCCGCAGGTCGAGCGCGAGAGCCTCCTCCAGCAGCCCCACACCGGCGAGGGCCTTCTCCAGCCCGTCGATGGCACGGGCGGTTGGCTCGAAGGCCAGGTGAAGATAGTCAGCGGTGGCGCTGTCCGAGGCCCGCTCGGCGAGCATCCGCCACTGCTCCCGCTTACGGTGCCAGTAGACGAGATCGGCTCCGGACATGACGAACTTGTCGCAGTTGTGGCAGTCCAGGTTCCATGGGCAGCTGCCGCCGTCGACCACCGCCTGGAAGGTGCAGAAGCCGCCCTCGGCGGGCGTGGACTTCCGGGTGAGGTCGAGCGAAAGAGCCTCGGCCTCTTCCCGGGTCATCGGCTCGCTGGCGGACAGCAGGATGCCGGGTTCGGCGGCGCCGGGGCCGGTGACCCAGAGGGCGTTCAGCGCGTCATTGAGCCTGGGGTCGTCGTGCGCCAGGTGTACGTAGTGCTCGGCCATCTCTTTCGAGATCTGCCCCAGGTAGCGCTTGACGTGAACCAGGTCGGCACCGTTCTTCAGCAGCTTCGTGGCTAGGGTGTGCCGAGCCTGGTGAGGGACGCCGTGACCGAGTTCGAGGGTGGCCATCCACTCCTTGAAGGTGTCCTGGAACCAGCCGTAGCTGATGCTCCTGAGCAGGTTGCGGTTGCGGACATTGCTCGGGTATAGAGCGATGTCTCTGCGCTCTGCGGCAGTTGGTGGTCGGCCGTAGCGCTGGATGAACAGGGCACGGGTCTTGGCCTGTCGCTGTTCGATCCGCACGAAGAGCCTCTCGGGGATGCGGATGGCCTGGTCGAGGTTGCCGACCTTCGTCTGGTCGTGCCAGAACAGCGGCAGTCCGCCCATCCGGGCGATGCAGTCGTAGCGGACCCGAAGGACCTCGTTCGCCCGGCGGCCGGTGAGGACCAAGGACTCCCAGGAGTCCCGGAGGCCGCGGTCCCCGGGGTCGTAGTCCTCCATCCGGCGCAGGTTGCCCTCATCGGCCAGGGCGCGGGCGAGGTCGTCCGAGAAAGGGGACCGGCGCCGCACGGGAGGGCGGTACGAGGGGATGGCAACGATGAACGCACGGTCCAGGCCGATTTGGTCGGTGGCTCCGGCGTGCAGGGCATCGCGCAGAATCCGCCGGCAGCCGCCGAATACGTGCGACAGCATGATGGGGGTGACGGTGGACGGCTTGCCGGTCCGCTTGTCGCCTCGACCGCGGCGTTGCAGGCCCAGCGACTCCAGACGGTGTTCGGCCCGGTGCCTTTGGTCTGCAACAAAGTCGATCGCGAGGGCCTTGTCCAAGACCCTCGGGTCGTGGCCCCCGCCAGGGGCGCGGGCTTCGAGGAAGGCGCTCAACTCCACGAAGGCACGCCGATTCTGGTCGAGAGTCATCCCCGAGCGCGGCGGCTTGGTCAGCAGCCGGTCTGAGATGGAGTCCCACAGCAGATCGCGGAGCCAGCGCTGCGAAACGCCGGTCAGGTCCCAGTGCGATCCGCGGCGGGGGAAGCGGACGCCGAACTGTTCCGTCTCGATGAACCCCGCGTCCTTGCTGTCTTCCCGGGTGAAGTAGATGAGCCGGAGATACCGCAGCATGGCCTTGGCGACCGATTGGAAGCGAGTCGGGCGGCAGCCCGGGTTCGGCTCCAGGTCTAGGTCGGCCAGCGAGTTCACCCCGTGCCGTCGGCACTCCTCAGCGATCCTCTGGATGTGAGGCAAGGCCCAGATTGTTCCCTGCTGTTCGCCCGGGACCTGGGTGTGGTGGAACATCGTCCACTTAATCTCGGCCTTGACCAGTGGACGCAGCCCCATCAGCGTCAGCTTGCCGTCCGAGCGGTAGAACGAGCTGGTCTGTCGGCACCACCGGTGGAACTCCGTCTCATCCGCGTACGAGACGACCGGTGTGGCCTTCTTCCACTCGGTCAGCATCCGCCCCCAGTTGTTGGGGACGCTCGCACCGCCGGGCTGTCCGTCCTTGCGGTAGACCAGGAAGTGGCGTCGGCACAGCCCCAACAGGTGGACCGCGGTTTCGGGGCAGGCCACGACCTGGCACTGGCCGAAGTGCGGCAGCCGCGGCTGTTCCGCCACCCACTCGTGAAAGTCCTGCTCCGTCCCGTTGCTCTGGCGGGTCTCCCTGCGGTACGTCCGCCAGCGGTTCTTGTGCAGGAAGCAAAGCGGGCTGTTGCCCCACGCCGGCACATCGAGACAGATCAGGCACGACGGTGGAGTCCGGGCCCAGAGCCGTGGCTTGAGCGGCTGCACATCGCGCAGAAACTCGGCCAGCGTTGCGGCCGCTCCGTGTTCCTGCCGCCTCCGCACCCACTCCCTGTAGTGCACGGTGCAGAACTCGGTGCTCTCCTGCACCGCCCGCTCACACTCCGGGACTCCGCACATCCACGCGAAGGTTCGATGGTCAGGCGGCATGACGATCACGTCGTCCCGCAGCAGAGGATCGAATGAGGGCGCCGCGATCAGCGCCGTGAGCACCTCCAGCCGGTCCCTGGAGGTGCGGCTGCTTCCCGCGCCAAGATCCACCACGGGCAGCAGTGCACGGGTCGGCTCGCTCACTCCTGCTCACCCCAGACCGCCGTCAACGCGGCCTGGAACTTCGGAGAATGCAGATCGGGATGCCCGTAGACCTCGTCGACCATCCGAGTCGAGGCCCAGTTGCCGACCACCTTCGCAACCATCGAGTCGTTGCCGCTGGCATCCATGACCCTGGCGGTCGCCGTATGCCGGAATCCATGGGGCTTGATTCGCCCAGAAAGACCGGCTCGGCGTCCGGCTCGGCGCAGCACTCCGCGGGCTGCGTCCGTCGTCCATGGCTCACCACGTCGCGGGCCAGCAAGCTGAATCATCAGCATCCCGTGCCCGGCTGCGTACTGAGCGTACTCCGTCGTCATGTACGTGAAGTACGAGCTGATCATCGCGGGACTGGCACGGAAGATCTCCCCACCCGAGATGATCCCGTCGGCCAGCTCCCAGTCCGGCTTGCCCTTCGCCGCGGCCCGGTTCGAGTTGCCCCACCGATGGCACACGTGCACATGCGGAGGGCCGCACTCGCCGCAGGCCGCATCATCCCGAAGGTGCAGGTCGACCAAGTGCAGTCCACATAGAGCGCCGATCCGCATGCTCGTGTCTGCCAGCCAGATCACCACCATGCCGTCGCGCGCAGTATTCACCACCCGCTGCAGCTCCGACCGGGCGCCGTCCGGCAGCATCTTCGGATGCCGCCTGCGGGTACCTCCCTTCGGCGCCAAGGGATTCGCCGGCATCGACACCTTCACGTGCCCGAGCAGCGACCGGTCGCGGTCCATCTGGTTCGGCAGCCGGCTCACCGCCAACTCGGCACACAGCCCCTCGTTCACCCCGAGCTCCACGCACTGATGGAGGTAGAACCCCTTCAGGCACGCAGCCGTGACCTGCAGAGCAGAGGTCCCATAGGGCCGCTTCGGCGGCTGCCGCCACGGCTGTCCGTACGGCAGCGCCACCTTCGCCCCAACCGCTCCCATGTACCGGTGCAGATCCCGGATCGTCACCGACTGCGTCGTGAGCCCCTCCCTGACTCGCCACCGAAGGTGATCAACGAGGTGGTATGCATAGGTCTTCTGTGTGCCCTTGCCGTCGTAGAGCCGCAGGAAGCGGTCGGACTCTTCGTCGACTACCCCGTCAGGCTCGACGATCGTGTACGACCAGCCACCACCACTCCGAGGCATCGCCTGCACTCGCAAGTCCTCCAGGACCATCAAGCTCCGCATGCACACCCTTCAACAGTCCCGTACGTCACGAAGGGAACTAGGGCGAACGGTAAATGGACACGCGATGGGCTCAGAAGCCAGCTGAATGAAGGATGCGGACACAGTGGGGGTGGTCGGTAAAACGCTCGAAGAGCAGGCGATGTGTCAGCGGGTTCGCCGTCGCCACGAAAAGGCTGTGATTGACCATGGAACCGGCCCCGGAGCCGCGCGCGGCGACCCGGACGCCCATCGCCCGCACGTCCGCGACGACCTTCGCCACCGCCAGGAAATAGCCCTCGAAACCGAGCCGGCCGATGACGTCGAGTTCGTAGTCCAGCTGCCGCACCGCTGCCGCATCGGAGTCCAGATCGCGGGCGACCATGCCAGCCTCGCAGCGTCGGCGCAGCAGCCGCATCGCACCGCCCCGTCCCCGGTCGGCGCCGACCACGTGCGGCTCGGGAAAATGCGGCCGCCCCATCCCCAAATCCTGAGCGGTCAGGGTGCAGTAGGCAGCCGTAGCGTCAGTCTCGGCAAGCAGCGCGGCTGCCCGCTCGGGCCCCAGGCCCGCGGCCTCGGCGATCCGCGCGGCGACCGCCGCCATCTCACTACCGCCCTTGAGCCACCGCTCACCGCCATCCACGCTGCGCCGGTCGATTGGCCGCAGCAGCCGGGCAGCATCCAGCACATCCGCCAGACGGTGCTGGGCGGGATCGGCGTACCGAACGGCGTTGGAGACCACCACCGGAACACCGAGCTCGTCACCGAGCTGCACCGTCCGCGCCGCCAACCGCAGCGACCCCGCCCCGGTCCCCGACCCGCCCAGATAGACGGCCTCCAGGCGCAAGCCGGGCCCAGCGACAGTCCGCCACGGCGCGAGCAACTGCTCCGTCAGATCCGGACGCCCGGCCATCAGCGCAGCCACCGGCTCGGACGAAGGACCGAGCAGCACCACCAGACCCTCACCGAGGTGCTCCTCGAGCACTGGCCAGGCCGCCACCGGCACCCCGTCGACGGGCGCGGCGTGCGCGGCCGACACGATCCGGCACAGCCGCGCCCACCCACCCACATCCTGCGCCAGCAGCGTCACCCGCCACTGCGCCTCCACCACATGCGCACCGCCACGCACCGGCGTGCGACGCCGCCCCACAGCAGGATCGGGCTCAGCGGCGGGGGCGACGGCGAGGTCGACGCCGAAGACCGGACGTACGCCGGCGGCGGCCGCGGCTTTGGCAAAGCGCACCGTCCCGGCGACCGTGTCGCGGTCGGTCAGCGCGAGCGTGGTGAGACCCCGCGCGGCGGCCCGGCGGACTAGGTCGTGGGGGAGTGAGGCGCCGTAGCGGGCCGAGTAGCCGGAGGCGACGTGCAGGTGAGAGAACCCGGAGGCCGTCACGTTGCACCTCCGATCACACGAGCACCGGTTCAAGCCACATGACTTGTTCTGTCACCAATGTATCGAACAAAAATCGAACAACGCGAGTTTTCTACCCCGCACGTCTTGAGACGTTGATGAGATGAGACTGAGCTGTCGTGTCTCAGCTATGTGTGGGCAGTCTCAGAGTTCTCTGGGCGACAGGGCGTCCGTCTCGCGAAAGTCTGGGCAAGGGCCGTGGTGTCCCGGTTGCCTGTGGGCATCCCGGCGGGCCGCGACTCAGACGAGTTCGGTCTGCAAGACAATCAATCGGCGCCAAGTGATTTCAGGCAGGTTCTTGGATCACGGTGCGTCGGAAAGGCGGATGCTTCACGGCTGGCGAGGAGGCAGGATCTCGGCATGGCTACCGAGATCGACGGGGTGATCGAGTGCCGTCCAGGCGCTCGCTTGTGGGGGCCTGACGACGAGGACTCCGTCTGGCGCGCCGCCATGGAGCTGTGGCTGCTGAACATCGGCAACGCCTACGACGCGCTGGCCTGCCTCTTCGGCATTCGCAACACCTACGGTTTTCAGCCCCTTGCAGCGGACCGTGGGCTCCCTATGGATGCTTCCGAGACCGTGGCTGGCGAGCACGCTGCCTGGGGGCTCGACAGCGTCCACGGCACTACGTGGATCACCTGGGCCGAGCTGCTTGGCGCCGACTGGCAGGAGACCGACGTCTCCGGCAAGCGGAGCCGGGAGCAGGCGGCAGGCGATGCCTCGCACTGGGGGCCGGCGTGGAGCGTGATGCGCACGCTGAGCGACCTGCACGGCGCATCCAACGTACGGCTCATTGTCTGGTTCTCCTGACCCTAAGCCGGCCCGGCCTGTGCACAGTGACTTGCCCACAGTTCTTCGAGACGTCGCTCCGCCCGACGTCCCGCGGAACTGTGGGCACTGCAGGTCACAGGCTTGATGTGTCTGGGGACGGAAAGCCCTGAGCGGTTCAGCCCGCCGCGGTGCCCTTTTGGCGCGGGGGATCAGCTGACGGTCCAGTCGCGGAGCTGGCGGGCGATGCCGGCTACGCCCACCTGTCTGGAAGCGGTGTCGCGGACGAGCTCCACCGCAGCCTTGACGGGGTAGTCGAGGCGGCTTCCGTTGAGGAGCAGATACGCCTCAGTGGCGTGCCAGGCGAAGGCGGCATTCGAGTGCTCGAGGCAGGGGAGCCGTGCCAAGGTCTGAAGGAGTGCGCCCGCCTTCAGGTTCAGCGTGCCGTAGATGTTGTGCTCCAGGGCGCGCGCATTGACACGTGCGACGGCCGCGTACAGAGGCCCGTAGTCGTCGACCTGGGGGTCGCCATCGAGGAGCTCGGCGGCGTGGAGCAGGAAGGTCACGTCGAGCGGATGCTCGGGGACGGGCTGGGTCACGCAGCGTGCTCCTGCCCGCGCGCATCGAGATCACGCCGCGCGCGCTGTTCGGCCGCCCGGTGCTCCGGGCTCGGGTCCAAGCTGTCGGACGCGGCGCGGAAAGCGTCACTGCTGCGGGCCATGGACTCCCCGAATGCCGCCAGGAACTTCCGCTCGACTGCAGTCGCCTTGTCAACGGCGGCGGAGAGGATGTACTCTTGCAGGCTCATCCCTTCCTGCCGGGCGGCCGCTTCGATTGCTGCGCGCTGTGCCGGGTCGGGGAACCGCAAGTTCAGGGCCTTCGGGTTGTTCGCCATGGTACCGATGGTACTGCTGGCCCCAGCCTGGGGGCTAGGTGCGCCCCGGGCGACCGGGTCGGCGCAGCGACGAGAGCCCAGCCTCCCCGCGCGTACTGGCGACACAGGTGAACATCGAGGCCGGCGCGACTCGCCGCCCGGATCCGCCAAGCGCCCGCTGACCTGCACTGTCACCGATCATGGACGCCTTGCAGCGAGGCGTTTCAAACCGAGCGGTGCCAGGAGCCCGGGGAAGCCAACCCCACCTCCTCAGACTCGCCGGACACTTGCATGTCCTGCTCCCGATCCGTCCACTCCTGTCGAGTACCCCTCCGGTTGCAGCGCGCCACTTAGAGCTTCTTTACTAATAGGTACAAATCCATCTAGACCATGCGGTCCGTGAGCTAGCACGCGGAGGGCTTCGCCGTCGGTTGGGCTGTAGTTGCCGCATGCCGGCGCTGGGCCTTCAGTCGGTCTTCGATCGAGTTACCGCAAGGGAGATGTGGGGATCATGGGACAGCTTGATGGCAAGATCAGCCTGGTGACTGGTGGCTCGACCGGGATCGGTCTGGCTATAGCCCGTCGGTTCGTCGCCGAGGGTGCCACCGTGTACCTCACGGGCCGGCGCAAACCCGAACTTGATGCGGCTGTGGAAACCCTCGGGGGACGGGCCATCGGCGTACAGAGTGATGTCTCGGATCTCGAGGCTCTGGATGAGCTGTTCGCGATCATCCAGAGCGGCAGTGGGCGGCTGGATGTCGTCGTTGCCAACGCCGGCGGCGGCGAGCTGGCGCGGCTGGAGGAGATTACCGAGGAGCAGTACCGTTCGACCTTCGACATCAACGTCAAGGGGACGATCTTCACCGTCCAGAAGGCACTCCCGTTGCTGCCGGAAGGCGCCTCGGTCATTGTGCTCTCGTCCACCAACGCCTCGATGGGCGTCCAGGCCATGACGGTCTACAGTGCCACCAAGGCAGCCATCCGCAACCTGGCCCGCACATGGGCCGCCGAACTCGCGGGGCGCGGCATTCGTGTCAACGCCCTCAGCCCGGGACCGATAGAGACCCCGGGCCTCCGCGGTCTGGGCAGCCCGGTAAAGGGCGAACAGCAGTTGGCGGACCATCTCGCCGACGAGATTCCCCTCGGCAGGATAGGACGCCCCGACGAAGTCGCCGCCACGGCCGTCTTTCTCGCCTCTGACCAGAGCTCCTTCACCACGGGAGCCGAACTCTTCGTTGACGGCGGCCTTGTCCAGGTCTGAATACGGCCGCCCTATTTCGGCGTAGCCGCGAAGAGAGGCCGGAAGACGGATTGGCCCGGCTGCCAGCGGAGGCTGGGGAACGGCGCCCCCGTCCTTGAAGGGCTGAGGACGAGCGGGGCGGGCACAAGCTTGGCTGTTCGGGCGCGCTGGTGTCGCGAGCCTCGAAACAGGTTCGTATTGTCCTGTCTTCGCCCCGCATTGCCCCGTACGCGGCGTACAGTTTTCTCATGTCCCGGCCTCGGCAGTTTGACGACGAGGAAGTCGTCCGGGCTGCTCGCGACCAGTTCTGGTCCCACGGTTACGATCGAACCTCCATCGACGATCTGAGCGCCGTCACAGGCTTGGGACGCGGAAGCCTGTACGGGGCCTTCGGAGACAAACACGCCCTGTTCCTGCAGGCTCTGGACAGCTATAACAGCGACGCGATCGGAGCCTGGCGTTCGGCTCTGCGCGGCCCGGGACCGGCCCTCCCGCAGCTGGAACGCTTTGTGCGCGACATCTCCGAAGCGATCAGCAGGGACGTGGAGCGGCGCGGCTGCATGATGGCCAGGAGCGCCACGGAACTCGCCGCGGTCGACAAGACCGTTGCCGAGCGGATTGCTGGGACTGTCCGCGGAATGCACAGCGAGCTGTCGGGCTGCCTTGCCCGGGCCCAGGAGGAGGGCTCGCTGGACGCCGAAGCGGACACGGACGGGCTCGCAAGCCTCCTCCTTGCTGTGCTGCGGGGACTGGAAGCCCTGGGCAGGGCGGGAGCCGCAGTGGAGGTTGTCATCGGCGCTGCCGAGCAGGCTTTGGCCCTTCTTCCCCGCGCTTCCACGAACGAGCGGGCGCCGGATCGGCGGGAGGGCCGTTCAGTGCTGTGACCCGGAGCCTTACGTAGACGGCCCTTGGGTTTCAGTGCCAGGGCCGCACGCCGTGGAGGTCTGGCCCCCGGACAGGACGATCAGCAGCGCAGGGACGCCTACCAGGGGCGAATCAGGACGGTTCCGACCTTGCCGGGCCGTTGCGCGTGTTCCACGGCCTCTGCCAGGTCACCAAGACCGTAGGTGCCGGCTACGTCGAACTGGTCCTTGGCCACCATCGCGATCAGCTTCGCGGCGGCGACATCGGATGCCTGCCTGTCGAGAGAGGTGTCTGACATCCAGCGGCCGACGGTGATGCCGCGCAGCGTTAGCGATTTGTGCAGCAGCGTCGACGCGGGCAGCGAGATCGGCTCCGCGGCCATCTGCCCGTAGCAGATGAGTTTTCCGCCCGGCGTCAGCAGGTCCAGAAGGCTCTCGGCGAGTTTCCCGCCGATCGGATCGAGTGCCACGCCCAGCGGACGGCCGTCGGCCGCGCTGCGGACGTCATCGGCCCAGCCTGCATGCTCCGTCGCCACCACCGGCACGTCCGGAAAGCGATGACGCAGTTCCGCGGCACCTCGTTCACTGCGGACGACGTTGACGATCGCGATGTTGTGGGCCAGGCACACGGCGGTCAGCAGACGTCCGACCGACGAGCCGGCGGCGGTCTGCACCAGCACCCCGTCGTACCCGATGGATGCGTGCGCCTCCGCCTCGCGGCGCAGCATCACAGCGGTAACCGGGTTCACCAGCATCTGCGCGGCGACCTCGTCCGACACCCCTGCCGGTACGGCAACCACCGCCCGGGCAGCCGCCATGATCCACTGGGACCAGGCGCCCGGGTGCGGGAAGACCGTCACCCGCACGCCGGGTTCGACCCCCGGTGCCACCGGTGTGTCCGGGCCGATGGCCTCCACCACGCCGGTGGCCTCGACACCGGCCGGGACCGGTTGTCCGCCGTGGCCTGGATACGCCTCCACAGCTTGGAGATCGCCAGGGTGAACAGGGAACGCAGTGACGCGGACGAGTACCTGACCGGTCTGAGGCGCTGCCGACTCGGGCTCTTCGATGACGGTCAGGACGTCGGCGGGCGACCCGCCGCGGGTGTAGACGACACGACGGCTCATGACGCTCCTCCTGTGTGTGCTCGGCGTGCGTGGCCGGGGGTGAGCGAGGTCTGGGTCGTCAGCCGGCATCCTGAAGCAGGAAGTGCCGTGCGCTGAGCGGGCCGTCGAGCTGCATCAGGTGGCCTCCCTCCCGTAGACCGCCGAGGTCCAGTGCGGCGAATCCGAACTGGTCCAGCAAAGCGGCCACGGCCGCCTTCGCGTCGGCGTCGTCGCCCGCGTAGAAGACCACCTGGCGGCCTTCCTCGTGCTGGGGGTCCGCGGCGATGTACGCGGCGAACAGGCTGTTGAACGCCTTCACGATCCGCGCTCCGGGTAGGCGCTCGGCGACCCATTCGCTGCGCGTGAGGTCACCGACGTGGTACCGGCCCCGCCAGGGGTTGGCCGCGGCGAACTGATTCGTCGTGTCGACGACGATCTTGCCGGACCAGTCGGTAAGGCTGGTCAGGTCCGGTACGGCGGAGAACGGCACCGCGAGGAAGACGAGGTCCGGCTGCGCGGCCTCCTCGGCTGTCACGGCGTGGGCCTTCGGCCCCAGCTGTTCCACGACCGCCTTGAGTGTCTCCGGGCCCCGGCTGTTGCCGATGAGTACCTCATGGCCGTGTCTGACGGCCTTGTCGGCGACGGCCCGGCCGATCTGTCCCGCGCCGAGAATGCCGATAGTGCTCTGTGTGGCCATGCTGCCCATCCTTGATCGTGTGTCGGGGGTCGTGCCGGCGCCCCGGCAGCGGCTGTGTGATCGACTCCGGCCGCTTCCTGTCGGGATGGTCCCGGCCTCAGCGGCAGGTCGGCGGCGCCTACGCGCGATGCGGGTTGAAGTCCAGGAGGACCTTGCCGTTCTCCCGGAAGTACGCGAGCGCCTCGGGAAAATCCGCCGCCTCGTATACGGGCGTGGAGGGCAGGACGAGTTTTCCCTCGGAGACCAGCCGCGCGGACTCCGCGTTCAGAGCCGGAAGCCGGGGAAGAAACTCGTCCTGGTACATCCAGAATTCCGTCGTGGTGATGTTCTTCGTCCTCAGCACGACGGGATCGGGCGTGAACGGCTGGCCGCTCAAATACCCGTAGATCGCCAGCAGGGCGCCGTCGGTCAGTACGTCCAGCAACAGTGCAGTCGCCGCACCGCTGACACCGTCAAGACCGAGTAGCACCGGATCGGAGCCGATGGCTTCCCGCACACGCGAGCCGGCGTCCGCCGAGTCGACAACCACGATGTCGGCGCCGAGATCACGGAGTTCGCTCACGAGTTCCGCGCGGCGCACGATGCTGATCGTGCGCAGCCCTCGTTCCCTGGCGAACACGATGACAGAGCGGCCTACTCCGCTGTTGGCCGCGTTCTGCACCACCCAGGAACCGGCCGGAAGGTCACGCAGGCCGACCAGGAGCCCCGCGCTGACCGGATTGATGGTGAGCATCGCTGCCTGTTCAGGACCGATGGACTTGTCCACGACGGTCAGGTCTGCCGCCCCGGCCGCGACCCGCTCGGACCAGGAAAAGACGCCGAAGGGAAGCAGGACCCTCTCGCCGGGGCTGACCTCCATGACGCCGGGCCCTACGGACACGACCGTCCCGACACCTTCGTTTCCGATAGCCGTCGGCAGCTCAGGGCGTACGGGGTAGATGCCTTGTGCCAGGAGGAGGTCGTGGTGGTCGAGCGGGGCGTACTCGACCTGGACCAGCGCCTGTCCGGCGGGGGGAGCCGGGAGCTCGGGCACGTCCACCACCTTCAGGCTCTTCTCCGGCTCCCCGAACTGAGTGAGGTGAATGGCGAGCATGGGACACGACTCCTTGCCTCGTCGAAGTTCGAGAGACCGCTTTGGACGTCGACGGCTCGGCCCCCGAGGGTTGTTTCCGCGGTTGTATCCAGTTCGGTTCTGCTCCGCCCGCGAGGGGAATGGCAGAGCCCTCGGAGAGAAACCGGCGGGCTGTAGACAGACCGATGCCGGTCAAGCAGCCACCAAACCGGCCTTGCCATCAAGTTGTCTGCTGATGTCAGCTTCTTCTTCGATGCAATCCCTCTGGAGGCCGGCTGAAACCACAGCAGAGAGACGCGCGGCAACTCGTGCCTGGCCACCTCGTAACGTCCCCGGCCGACGACGGAATGCTCCGTCATGCCACCTCGTGCACCGCTTGGTGCAGCCAGATTTGTACCTACTAGTAAAGAACCCTCACTGGGGCGCCGCAACCGGAGAGGCACTCGCCCTGCCCGCCGCAGCTCCAGCCACACCGTGTCCTGCCCGGCGGCGAATCGGGAGGAGCCGCGCAGGCAGTGCTCGAAGTCGGCGGCACCAGGAACGGTGTTCCTGCCTTCCGTCCAACCTCCCGTCGTCACTGCGTCAGGTCACGCGCCATCGGCAGACCGAACGGCGAAGGCCCGGTTTGGACCTCGATGTCCCACAGGGTCGACCGGACCTTCTGCCTTCTTCCGGTCACGAGGGACGGTCATTCGGTCAATGACCGCCGCGGTGCCCCGGGAGGTGGCGACGGGATGACCGACCGGCCGACCGGCGTCAGCAGGATGTAGTTGCGGTCCCGTAGAGCGGTCTCGGCTGGACCGATGCCCGACCGGTCGAGGGAATGAGAGGGGGTGCCACCTGCTGCACCCCTCGTTGAGCGTCGCGGACCCGTCTTGCAGCAAGTGGCGCCGACGTCCGAGGGCGTACGTCGATTACAGCCGTCCGGCCTCGGCGAGGGCAAGCAGGTCGTTCGCGGCTTCCTGGGAGCGGATGCGGATGGCGTCCGGGTCGGGGGCCGGTCCGCCGAGCAGGGCGGTGTCCACGATCTCTGCCTGGAGGAGGGCGGAGAAGATGTGCGCGGCCCGTGTGGGGTTGCTGATCTTGGCGCGCAGTTCCTTCGGCCAGCGGGACAGGTGCCGTGTGAACAGGGCTATGCGGTCCCTGGCCGCAGGCCGCGCCCATGTCGAGCGTTCTCCGCCGCTGCCATCGCTGGTGGCCTTGCGGGGCCGGCATCGCCGACGGGCGCGGATCAATCAACCACGCCGGGACGCAGTGCGCCTCACCTTGCTGATGGTGTGCGCTGGAAGCCTGAAGAACTGTTCCACTCATGCCCGGGGCAACCGGGCGCGGAGCAGACCCCGCGCCTGGACAGGTCAGTTGGTGGTGTGACCGCCGTCGACGTTGAGGACATGGCCGGTGATGTATGAAGCTTCGTCCGATGCGATGAAGACGATTGCATCGGCAAGCTCCTCCGGGAGGCCGAGGCGACCCAGCGGAACTTCAGACGCCAACGCCGCCTTGTTCTCCGGCGTGCCGGTAAAACGGGTGAGCATGCCGGTGTCCGTGGGGCCAGGCGCCACGGCGTTCACGCGGATTCCCGACTTGGCGACCTCCAGCGCTACCGACTTGGTGATGCCTTCGACGGCGTGCTTGCTGCCGACATAGACGGCGGCCCCAGGCGCGCCCTCGTGCCCGTAGGTCGAGGAGATGTTGATGATGCTGCCGCTGCCCTGTCCCTGCATGACGCGCACTTGGTGCTTCATGCTCAGGATGACGCCGAGGACGTTCGTGTTGAACGTTGCGGTGTAGGTGTCCGCGGTCTGGTCCGTGATCGGGCCGGGCCGGCCTTCGGTGCCTGCGTTGTTCACCGCGACATCCAGTCGGCCGAACCGTGCGACGGTCTCATCGACCAGTGCGCGGACGTCATCTTCCTTGCGGACGTCGGCATTGATGAACTCGGCCTCCGAGCCGAATGAGCGCAGTTCCTCGGCAAGCGCGTTGCCGGCCTCATCGCGCCGACCGGCAACGACAACGTTCGCGCCCTTCTTGGCGAAGGCGACGGCGGAGGCGCGGCCGATGCCGCTGAGTGCTCCGGTGATCAGAATAACGGGCTTGTTCATTTCAAATCCTGTGGGTGCGTGCCGGGCGGCCTGGTCGCGGACGCGTTCGCTCCCGGACTCTGGGTCGTGCTTCTTGGTTGTATTTCGTGTCTCATCCGGCGGTGTCGAATTCGTTGCCTTCGGGGTCGGCGAACGTCGTCCAGCGGGCGGAGCCCTGGGGGCGTCGACGCTCAGGCCGTACACGGTGTTGCTCATGAGCGGTGTCCTCTTGAGAACCGGCGGGTTCAGATGGCGGTGCGGCCGCCGTCGACAGCGATGGTCGCGCCGGTGATGTAGCCGGCCTTCGGCGAGACGAGGAAGGCGACGGCTTCGGCGATCTCTGCGGGCTCGGCCGCGCGCTTCATCGCGGTGGTCTGGGCGAGCGCGTCGAACAGGTCGCGGGCTTCGGGGCGGGTGTAGACCGGGCCGGGGGCGACGGTGTTGAAGCGGACGCCGCGGCCGCTGTACTCGGCCGTCCAGCCTCGCGTCAGTGACGCCAGCGCGGCTTTGGTCGCGCCGTACGCGGCACCGCCGGCCAAACCTAGGCTGCCGGCCATGCTGCCGATGTTGATCACGCAGCCCGACCCCTTCGCCGCCATCGCCGGGGCGAACGCGGCCACGAGGAAGAACGGCGCGCGGACATTGCCGGCGAACATCGCGTCGTATTCGGAGACCTTCATCTCCTCGGTCGGTGCCCAGACGGCCTGTCCGGCGTTGTTGACCAGGACGTCGATCTCCCCGACGTCCGCGGCGAGCCGGTCGATGCAGGCCGGGTCCTCAAGGTCCGCCTCGACGAAACGGGCGCGGCCGCCGGCCGCGGTGATCTCGTTGACGGTCTCGGCGCCGCGTCGGGCGTTGCGGCCGGTCACGATGACGGACATTCCGTCCGCGGCGAGCCGTTTGGCGACCGCCTGGCCGATGCCGGACGTGGCCCCGGTGACCAGGGCGGTAATGGGATGCAGGTCGAGGTTGTCCTCACGCTCTACAGACATGGGATGCACCTTTCCGAGATGTCATCCAGACCGGTCTGTCTGGCAATCCCTAACCTAGACAGACCGGTCTGGATGCGTCAAGGGTTGCAGGCAACCAATTGAAGACAGACAGACCTGTCTGGTAATGTTTGCCTATGTCTGAGAAGGTGCTCTCACCACGGGAACGCAGCGCGGCAGCGCGGGCGCGGCTGCTGGCTGCCGCCGACGAGCTGTTCTACGCCGAGGGCGTGCAATCGGTCGGAATCGACCGCGTCATCGCGCGCGCCGGAGTCGCCAAGGCAACGCTGTACAGCGCCTTCGGCAGCAAGGACGGCCTGGTCCGCGCCTACCTCCAGGCACGGCACGGAGCGACCGTCGAGCGCATGACGCGCGAGCTCGAAGCGCGTTACGACACCCCGAAAGAGCGCCTGGTCGGCGCGTTCGAGGTGCAGGGACTGTCGTTCACCGAGCCGGGCTTCCGTGGCTGCGCCTTCATCAGTGCGAGCGCCGACGCCCCGCCCGGCGGTGTCGTCGAACAGACCGCGCAGGACTACCGCACCTGGCTGCACGAGCTGTTCTTCGATCTCGCCCAGCAGGCCGGCGCCAAGGACGCGAAGTCGCTCGCCCACCAACTGGTACTGCTCTACGACGGCGCCGGGATCAGCGCCTGGCTGGACCGCGACCCCAGCGCCGAGACAGCGGCCCGCACCGTGGCAGCCGCCGTGGTCGACGCTGCCATCCCGGACTGAACCAGCCCACCTCGAACGCGATCGCTAACCCTCGATCAAGGCGGCAGGCGTCGGAAGCAATTCCGAGGAGCAAGCTCCCGCCGCACCGGCGCGCCCCGCTCTGACTGGTCTACCTGTGCAGGCACGACACCTTTGCGCAGCTCGTGGCCGGCTTCGGCATCGCCGTCGGCACGGCACACGCCTACACCACGGTGGTCATCGACCTGCTCGCCGACCGCGCGCCCGGCCTGCTGCGCGCCCTGCGCGAAGCCGACTCCGACTATGTCCTGCTCGACGGCACCCTCGCCGGATGCGACCGGGTCGGCGACAGCCGCGCCGACTACTCCCACATGCGCCGCCGGCACGGGGTGAACGTGCAGGTGGTGACAGACCCGGCCGGGCGGCTGCTGCGAATCTCGGCCGCACTGCCCGGCCGCGCCCACGACCTGACCGCCGCCCGCACTCACCGGATCATCCGGATCTGCGAACGCCAGGTCATCCCGGTCCTCGCCGACCGCGCCTACCTGGGCGCCGGCCCATGGGTGACGACACCGATCAGACGCCCACCCGGCCGCGACCTCTCGCCGACCCGGCGAACAGTCAACCGCGCCCTCCACGGCGCGGGCCTCGGTGGAACGGGCGTGGCTCGTCTGAAGTCCTGGCGCATCTTCCGCAAGGCCCGGTGCAGCCCGAATCGAATGTCGGTGCTCGGCCACGTGCCAGCCTAGGTGGCCCCTGACCCAGGAACATGATCATGTCCGTGCACAGGGGGCCGCGGGTGGTCTCCACGCGGAGGCTGGCGCGGGTGAACCACACACCGGTGCTGTTGCGCAGTCCTGGCCCCGCTGTGGCTCGGATGCGACGGAGTATGGGGGAGAGCAACTGTGCCGACTCGGAGTCGAATGCGCATGCAAGGGCGCTGGCGGCCCGCAGCGTGAACCGCTCCGCGATGCGGGCCCAGACCTTTGGCGGCTCGACGACCGCGGACACCAGCAACCGAGCCCGTAGCCGGCTCACCCGGATTGGGTGGCCGCACCGCGTCGGTCGGCGGTTCACGGCCCTACGCGGCACCCGTGCGGCTGTGCAGGTCGGTGCGCGCGCTGTCGAGGATTTCGTCGGCAAGGTCGGGGTCGGCATCGGCGACGGCGCGTGACAGAAGCAGGGCCCCTGCCATCTCACTGAACAGTGCAATGGCCCGCGCTCGCCGCTCGCCTTCCTCGAGTCCGGGTGCTTGCACGATCTGTGCGAAGCGGTCGAGGTTCGCCGCCAGGCCCTGCGCGTAGCGAGCGCGGCCGGCCGGGTCCAGTCGCCGGACGTCGCCGGCGAAGCCCGTGTTCGGGCAGCCGTGCTCGATGTCGGCGCGGTGTTCGGGCGACAGGTACCAGTCGATTTGTTCTGCGAGCGGGTCGCTGCCGCGAGCCTGGGATGCCGTGATGGCTTCGTCGAGGTTGCCGAAACCGTCCGCCATGGCCTTGGCGACGACCGCGGCGACGAGCGCGTCCTTCGAGGCGAAGTGGTTGTAGAAGCCGCCGCGCGTCAATCCGGCCGCGGCCATCAGCTCAACGAGGCCGACGGCGTCGACGCCGCGCTCACGGAACAAGCAGTTTGCGGCGGCGACGATCGCTTCTCGGTTCTCCGCTGCCTTCTGCTTCGAGATGCCCACTGTCTTCCCCCAAGCCCAGCTCTTGAGAGGACTCTAGCGAGCCGGGTCGAAGATCTCAATGTCGGTCGTCATTGACAGGGCGCCACGACGGGCGTAGAACAATGTTGACCGACATTGTGACGAGGCTGACGGGGGCGCATCGGTTACACAGCGGAGGCTGGCATGGCTGCACCCGAACAGAAGCAAGACGCTGGCACTGAAGGCATTCGACACGCTATTCAACAAGCGCGACCACGCCGCCGCCGGAGACTTCTGGCCCGAGCGCTACGTCCAGCATGGCGCACATCGCACCAGGGCGCGCGGGCCTGCTCGACCTGATCCGATCCCTGTGCGACACGCTGTGCTACGAGTACGAGCTCGTACCCGCCGAAGGCGACCACGTCGTGCTCTACGGCCGCTTCGCCGGCACCGGCAGCCCCGCCGCCTCGGTGGCGGCCGACGTTGTGCGCATCGAAAACGGCAAACTCGCCGAGCACTGGGACGTCCTGCAGGGCGAGGCGCCCCGCGCCGAGTCCAGCGGCTTGCCGATGTCCGGCGACCGGTCCCCGCCCGACCTCCGAACCACTAACGCCGCACGGACGCAGCCGGGCAGCCGGCAATCCGGCCGTTTCCCTGGGAACTCCTGGCCGCCAGATAGCCGGCCGACAGGCCGGAGTTTATGGGTTCCCTGACTTGGTAGGGAATCTCGGATTGGTGATTCGATTCGCCATTGGGTGCGGCTGTGCAGTGGCTCCAGCTGAACTCTCCGAAACTGAGATGTGCGGTGTCCGAGATCAACCGAGCCCTCCGATCAACTGCATGTACCACTGTCGGGAGTAGTGATTATGGGCAAATTGCAGGGAAAAGTAGCGGTCATCACCGGCGGCACCGAGGGGATCGGGCTAGCCACAGCAAAGCTCTTCGTCGAAGAGGGTGCATATGTCTTCATCACTGGCCGCCGCCAGAAACAACTAGATGACGCCGTGAAGGAGATCGGAGGCACCGTATCCGGCGTTCAGGGCGACGTTGCCGAACTGGCCGACCTGGATCGCCTCTACGAGACCGTCAAGGCGAAGGGGCGAATCGATATCGTTTTTGCCAACGCCGGTCTAGGCGAGTTCGCTTCGCTGGAAGACGCCACGGAAGCGCATTTCGACAAAATTTTCAACATCAACGTGAAGGGGGCGTTCTTCACGGTACAAAAGGCCCTACCGCTATTGAACGAGGGTGCGTCTATCATCCTCACGGGCTCCGCTGCGAGCGTCAAGGGGACCGCAGCGTTCTCGGTCTACGGAGCGAGCAAGGCCGCCATCCGAAATTTTGTTCGAGGATGGACCGTGGAACTGAAGGATCGCCGTATCCGCTCCAACGTCCTCAGCCCTGGCCCGATCGAAACGCCACTTATTGCGATGCAACCTCAAGACGCCATCGCGAAGATTGCGTCCACTATTCCGATGGGCCGCATGGGGCAGCCCGACGAAGTTGCCAAGGCGGCGCTTTTTCTGGCGTCAGATGACTCCAGCTTCGTCACGGGAATCGAACTGTTCATTGATGGCGGCAGAGCGCAAATCTGATACCGCAACTGCGGCGCAGTGCCGACCGTTCCCTTCTCCTCCCGGACAGGTGAATCCCATGACTTTTCTCGTTATCGCTGCGACCGGCAGGACCAGTTCGGGTGTCGTGCGGCACCTCCGGGCCGCTGGCGAAGACGTCCGCGTTCTCGTCCGTAATCGCGAGAAGGCCCAGTCGGCCTTCTCGGACCTCGACCGCATTGAGATCGTCGACGGTGCATTCGACGACGGTGACGTTCTCGCCGAGGCTTTCAACGGTGTTGCCGTCGCCTTCCTCACCATCGGAGGCAACCCTGACCAGGTGCGTCTGGAGAAGGCAATCATCGACGCCGCGGCCAAGGCGGACCGTCCGCACGTGGTCAAGCTGTCGAGCATCGCCACCAGCCACGACTCGGCGTTGCTCCCGGGACGGCAGCACGCCGAGATCGAGGACCACCTCGCCGCCTCGGGACTCTCACACACGCTGCTGCGCCCGGTCAGCTTCACCAACAACCTTCTCTACGCGGCCGAATCGGTGGCGGCTCACAACAGCTGGGCCGGCGCGGCGCCCACCGGCCGGGTGGCCTACGTCGACATCCGCGACGTCTCCGAGGCGGCCGCCCTGGTGCTCCGCGACCCCACGCTGCACGGCAGGACGCACGACTGGTCGGGCCCCGACGCGTACACCTCCCCCGAGGCGGCGGCGCTACTGAGCAAGATCCTCGGGCGCGAGATCCGCTACGCCCCGGTGTCGGCGGACGAGCGTCGCACGGCACTACTCGAGGCCGGGCTCGCGAAGTGGTACACGGAGCTGTTCGTCAGCCTGGACACCGCCGCTGAAGCCGGCGCGCTCCAAGCGGTCACCACCACCTTGAAGGAACTGCTCGGCCGCGAGCTTCGGACCGTCGAGGAGTTCCTCACCGAGAACGCCACCCAATTCACAAAGTAGCGTCCGGCGCTGGCGCGACCAGGGCCTGCTGAAGGTGCTGCACGAGGTCTAAGGAGGCTGTCATGCCCTTTGTCAACATGACCGTGCGAGAAGGCGCACTCACCACCGAGCAGCGCCACGAGACCATGGCCCGCCTGACAGACGCGCTCATGTTCTGGGAAAAGGTGCCCGAGATGCCCGCGGCTCGCAAGATTATGAAGGGCTGGGTCTACGAGGTCGCTGCAGATGCCGACTATATCGGCGGCAGCCCGGATCACGAGAAGCCGTTCTACTTCATCGAGGTGCGCATCCTGAGGGGACGCCTCGACGTCCTGGGCAAACAGGGCATCATCCGCGATTTCACCGAGATCATCATGCGGATCGAGAACAGCGAGCGCACTCCCGAGAACCTTCGTCGTGTCTGGGTGACGATCAACGAACTCGACCGCGACGACTGGGGCATCGGCGGCCACACCGACTGGCTACGCGACTACACGAGCGCTCTGGCGGAAATCGAATGAACCGGAGCGTTGGGACGGAACAGTTCTGGGCCCGTGCTGCGGCGGCGGGGAAGCTCCGCACGCCGGATCGGAGGGCAGACGCCGCCCCGCTCCCACCACGAGCTGCCCGAACGACTCCGCGACTCGCTCGACTCACACAGAAGACCCGGGTGTTCCCCTACGCCGAGAAGCCTGGACAAGGCGAGCTCTTTTAGGGTCTGTTTCTCGGATCATGTGCGGAGCCAGATGGCGAGGGTCGCGAGGGTGACGGTGCCGAGGTAGATGTAGGCACGTTTCTCGGCTCTTCACAGACCAGGGTGTAGCCGGGGTCTGAAGCCGCCGCTCTCCAGCAGTGATCGGGCTATGTAGTTGGTGAGGTTGCGGAACCCGAGGGCGGAGCCGCGGAGGTGTTCGAGTCGGCCGTTGATCGCTTCGGTCGGGCCGTTGCTGGTGCCGGGGCGGGCGAAGAAGGCAAGCACGTCGTCGGCTCGCTTCTTCAGAGTCCGCCCGAGCGTGACGAGCTCACTCAACGCACGCGGGACGCTGTGGCTGAGCGACTCGATCAGCTTAGCCATCAGCTCCTGACCTCGGGTGCGGTCAGGTTCGCGGTAGGCGGCGATCATGCGCTGGTAGATGCCCCAGGTCGCCTCGACCTCGACGTGCTCATCGCCGGCGAACAGGTCGGCGAGTCGTTGCTTCTGCTTGTCGGTGAGCAGGTCTGCCCCGGTGTGCAGGGTCCGCCGCGCACGATAGAGAGGATCGTTCTTGCGGCCGCGGTGCCCGTGAGTGCCCTGCTGGACCCGGCGCCGGCACCGGTCCAGCGCGTCACCGGCGAGACGCACGACGTGGAAGGGATCCATGACCGCGACCGCGTCGGGCAGCTCCTCGGTTGTTGCGGTCTTGAACCCGGTGAATCCGTCCATCGCGACAACCCCGACCCCGTCGCGCCAGGCCTGCGGCCGATCAGCGAGCCACTGCTTGAACGCCTGCTTGGAGCGACCCTCGACCATGTCGAGCAACCTGGCTGGGCCGGTGCCCTCTGCGTTGCCAGTCAGGTCGATGATCACGGTGACGTACTTGTCGACGCGGCGGGTGTGTCTCCAGACGTGCTCGTCGACCCCGACCACGGTCACGCCGTCGAACCGGTCAGGGTCCTCGATGAGAACGCGCCTGCCCTCGGCCAGGACGGCGTGGTTGGCGGTGTTCCAGGCGACCCCGAGGCCTTCCGCGACGCGGGCCACGGTGAGGTGCTGGCACACGATCCCCTCCAGCGCCCACCGCAGGCCACGCCGCGACAGCTTGGCCCGCGGTTCGGCGGCCCGGGTGGTGTCTTGGCGCCACACGTGTCCGCAGCCCGTGCACCGGTAGCGGCGGAGCGTGACCTCAAGCATTGTCGGGCGCCACCCGAGTGGTTCGTGCGCCAGGCGCCGGACCACGCTGTCGCGAGCCACTCCCTCGCATCCGCAGCGGCGACACCACTGGTCCGGCTCGACGACCCGACACGCCAGCACGGCCCGGTCCGGATCGAGCCGCTGACCGACGACCGCGAGCCCGAGCTCATCGAGGCCGCAGAACGTGGTCAGGTCAGGGCAGGCGAAGCCAACTTCAGGGGTAGCGTCAGGCACGTCGAGGTCTTCCAGATGATCGGTGTAGGAGCCTTCAACTTCGGGAGACCTCGACGCCGACGCGGCGCCGGCTTCTTAAGCCCTCGACTCCGAAGGCCCCTCCGGTCCCCCGGGGGATTCAGTCGCTGATGCCGTCCAGCTCTGCCAAGTCCTCAGAAGCGAGAGAAAGGCCGGCGCCTGCGACGTTCTCACGCAGGTGCGCCACCTTCGACGTGCCGGGGATGAGCAGAATGTTCGGGGAACGCTGCAACAGCCAGGCCAGCGCGACCGATATCGACGTCGCCCCCAGGCGGCCGGCGACTGCCGAGAGCGCCGAGGACTGCAACGGGCTGAAGCCTCCGAGGGGGAAGAACGGCACGTACGCGACGCCCTCGGCGGCGAGCCGGTCGATGAGCTCGTCGTCGTGGCGGTGGGCGAGGTTGTACATGTTCTGCACGCACACGATCGGGGCGATGCTCTGTGCTTCGGCGACCTGCTCCGTGGTGACGTTGCTGACCCCTAGGTGGCGGATCAGGCCCTCTTGCTGGAGCTCGACGAGAGTCGCGAACGACTCGGCGAGCGAACCAGATTGCGGGCCCTCAGCGTTGCCCAAGCGCATGTTGACCAGGTCGAGCACCTCAACCTCAAGCGCCTGGAGGTTCTCATGGACCTGCTTGCGCAAGTCTTCGGGTCGCCGGGCTGTAGGCCAGCCACCCTGTGCGTCACGGTTCGCGCCCACCTTGGTCACGATGCGCAGCGACCCGGGATAGGGGTGGAGCGCCTCTCGGATCAACTCGTTGGTGATACGCGGCCCGTAGGCGTCGCTGGTGTCGATGTGGGTGATCCCCAGGTCGACTGCTTCGCGCAATACGGCCAGCGCACCGTCGTGATCAGCGGGCGGCCCCATGACCCACGGGCCGGCGAGCTGCATGGCGCCGTAGCCGAACCGGGTGACCGTCAGGTCGCCGAGGGCCCAGGTGCCGCCGGGAAGCGATGTGGAGGATGTGCTCAACGTGGTGCCCTTCGTAGTTCGCTTGGGGGTGGCGCTTTCCACCTCCTGCACCAGTATTGGAGAGTAACTTCCCATGAGGAAGTAGGCACTTTGGAGTGCGTAACCCACCCGAAGGAGAAAGGTGCGATCCGTGACAACGACGGCGGCGGCTCAGAAGGCGCAGGCCAAGATGGAGTACAACGCGTTCCTGGCGGCATGCCCCAGCCGCCAGCTGCTCGACCGAATCTCAAACAAATGGGTCGTCCTGATCCTCTGCGCGCTCGGCGGCGACGCCTCGCCCGTTCCCGGTACAGCAGACGCTCCCAAGGCGATGCGCTACTCCGAGATCTCTCGTCTCCTGGTCGGGGTCAGCCAGAAGATGCTGACCCAGACACTGCGGTCACTGGAACGTGACGGCCTACTCACCCGCACCGTGACGCCGACCGTCCCGGTCACCGCCTCCTACGAGTTGACTGATCTCGGTCTCTCGCTCCACCACATGACGCGCGGCATCAGAAGCTGGGCCCAGACGCACATGACCGAGGTGCTCGCCAACCGCGAAAACCACGACACTCACACCACCTGACCACTCACATGCAACAGCTCAAACCTTCTCGCGCTACACCCTCAACGGGACTGTAAGAAGAACGGCCCTGTCTCATATTCGGTGGTGACGGATCGTGTCGCTATCCGAGGAGGATGCGGTGGCGGAGCAGGGTGAAGCCTGCTCGTCCGTGCATCTGG
>NZ_JBSGTG010000051.1:0-28623 GCF_053607285.1 Streptomyces sp. NPDC055140
GCCACGCACCAGGTGCGTGGCCGCCCTTCCGGCTGTCTCAGAGCGTGTTCGGAAGCTGCGCGCTCAGGCGCTGACGACCTCGATCGCCGCCAGGTTCTTCTTGCCGCGGCGCAGCACGAGCCAGCGCCCGTGCAGCAGCTCGTCCGCGGCCGGCACTGCGTCCTCGGCGGCGACCTTCACGTTGTTCACGTACGCGCCGCCCTCCTTCACCGTGCGCCGGGCGGCCGACTTGCTCGCCACGAGACCGACCTCGGCGAGCAGGTCCACGACCGGGCCGAGCGCGTCGACCTTCGCGTGCGGCAGCTCGGACAGGGCGGCCGCCAGGGTCGCCTCGTCCAGCTCACCCAGGTCACCCTGCCCGAACAGCGCCTTGGACGCGGCGATGACGGCGGCGCACTGGTCGGCGCCGTGCACCAGCGTCGTCAGCTCCTCGGCCAGGGCCCGCTGAGCGGTCCGCGCCTGCGGCCGCTCCTCGGTCTGCCGCTCCAGGTCCTCGATCTCCTCACGGGACCTGAAGCTGAAGATCCGCAGGAACTTGGACACATCGCGGTCGTCGGCGTTCAGCCAGAACTGGTAGAAGGCGTACGGGGTGGTCAGCTCGGCGTCGAGCCAGACCGTGCCGGACTCCGTCTTGCCGAACTTGGTGCCGTCCGCCTTGGTGATCAACGGGGTGGCCAGCGCGTGCACCGACGCCTCCGGCTCGACCCGGTGGATCAGGTCGGTGCCCGCGGTGAGGTTGCCCCACTGGTCGCTGCCGCCGGTCTGCAGCGTGCAGCCGTACCGACGGTTCAGCTGCATGAAGTCCATGCCCTGGAGGATCTGGTAGCTGAACTCGGTGTAGCTGATACCCGCGTCGGAATTGAGCCGTCGGGAGACGGCCTCCTTGGCGATCATCTTGTTGACCCGGAAGTACTTGCCGATGTCCCGCAGGAAGTCGATCGCAGACAGACCCGAGGTCCAGTCCAGGTTGTTGACCATGCGGGCGGCGTACGGGCCCTCGAAGTCGAGGAACCGCTCGATCTGCCCGCGCAGCCGCTCGACCCACAGCGCCACCGTCTCCGGGGCGTTCAGCGTCCGCTCGGCGTTCGGCTTCGGGTCGCCGATCAGACCGGTGGCCCCGCCGACCAGGCCCAGCGGGAGGTTCCCCGCGAGCTGGATGCGGCGCATGGTGAGGATCTGGACCAGGTTGCCGAGGTGGAGACTCGGCGCGGTCGGGTCGAACCCGCAATAGAACGTGATGGGACCGTCCGCGAACGCCTTGCGCAATGCGTCCTCGTCAGTGGACAGGGCCAGCAGGCCGCGCCACTGAAGTTCGTCGACGATGTCCGTCACGGTTCTCGTATCTCCTTGGATGACTTGGATGCTGCCCGACCAGGTTACGGGGTCATACGCCCTGGCTGACCGAGCTCATGTTGAAGTCCGGCACCCGAAGCGCCGGCATCGCGGCCCTGGTGAACCAGTCGCTCCACTCCCTGGGCAGCGTCTTCTCCGTCCGCCCGGCCTCCACCGCGCGCCCCAGCAGGTCGACGGGCGACTCGTTGAACCGGAAGTTGTTCACCTCGCCCACGACCTCGCCGTCCTCCACGAGGTATACCCCGTCCCTGGTCAGACCGGTCAGCAGCAGCGTCGCCGGATCGACCTCGCGGATGTACCAGAGGCAGGTCAGGAGCAGCCCGCGCCCGGTGGCCGCGACCATCTCGTCCAGGGAACGGTCCTCGCCCCCGTCCAGGATCAGGTTGTCGATCGCCGGCGCCACCGGGAGACCGGTGAGGCCCGCGCTGTGCCGGGTCGTCGTCAGATGGGCCAGCTCGCCCTCGCGCACCCAGTCCGTCGCCGTCAGCGGCAGTCCATTGTCGAACACGGAGGCGCTGTCGCCCGAGGCGTGCGCGAGGACGAACGGCGCCGACTCCAGGCCGGGCTCGTTCGGGTCGCTGCGCAGCGTCAGCGGGAGCTCGGTCAGCCGCTCGCCGACGCGCGTGCCGCCGCCCGGTCTGCTGAAGACGGTCCGGCCCTCGGCGGCGTCCCGGGCCGCGGACGACCACAGCTGGTAGATCAGCAGGTCGGCGACCGCGGTCGGCGGCAGCAGCGTCTCGTAACGGCCCGCGGGCAGCTCGATGCGGCGGCGCGCCCAGTCGAGGCGCTGCGCCAGCTCGGCGTCGAGCGCGCCCGGATCGACGTCCTTGAAGTCGCGCGTCGAGCGCCCCGCCCAGGCCGAGCGCGTCCGGTCCGGGGACTTCGCGTTCACCTCCAGCGTCCCGTTCGGCTGGTCGTGCCGCAGGCGCAGGCCCGTCGACGTACCGAGATAGCTGGAGACGAGCTCGTGATTGGCGAAGCCGTACAGCTCCCGGCCTCCCGCGTGGGCGCGGGCGAACGACTCGCCCAGGGCCGGGGCGAAGTCCGCGAAGACCGCCGACGAGGTCTCGGCGGGCGCGTCCGTGAAGTCGGGGGAGTGCGGCACCCCGGAGACCAGCGGCCCGGCGTCCTCGGCGGGCGCCGCACCCCGGGCGGCGGCCTCGGCGGCCCGCACCAGCGGTTCGAGGTCGTCCGTGGTCACGGCCGAGCGGGAGACGACCCCGGAGGCCGTGCCCTCCTTGCCGTCGACGGTCGCGATGACCGTGAGGGTGCGCCCGCGCGTGACACCGTTCGTCGTGAGCGCGTTGCCCGCCCAGCGCAGATTGGCGGTGGACTGCTCGTCGGCGATGACGACGCAGCCGTCGGCCGTGGACAGTTCGAGGGCACGCTCGACGATCTCGTGCGGCTTGTTCGTACGAGGGCTCATCGACCGGCCTCCTGCGTGGTGTTCAGAATGTTCACGCCCTTGAAGAGGGCGGACGGGCAGCCGTGCGACACCGCCGCGACCTGGCCCGGCTGGGCCTTTCCGCAGTTGAACGCGCCGCCCAGTACGTACGTCTGCGGGCCGCCGACCGCAGCCATCGAACCCCAGAAGTCGGTGGTCGTGGCCTGGTAGGCGACATCGCGCAGCTGCCCGGCGAGCCGGCCGTTCTCGATGCGGTAGAACCGCTGCCCCGTGAACTGGAAGTTGTAGCGCTGCATGTCGATCGACCAGGAACGGTCGCCGACGACGTAGATCCCGCGGTCGACGCCCCCGATCAGGTCCTCGGTCGACAGGCCGCCCGGGTCCGGCTGGAGCGACACGTTCGCCATGCGCTGGACGGGCACATGGCCGGGGGAGTCCGCGTACGCGCAGCCGTTCGACCGGTCGAAGCCCGTCAGCTTCGCGATGCGGCGGTCCAGCTGATAGCCGACGAGCGTCCCGTCCCTGACCAGGTCCCAGGACTGTCCGGCCACGCCCTCGTCGTCGTACCCGATGGTCGCGAGGCCGTGCTCGGCGGTGCGGTCACCCGTCACGTTCATGATCTCGGAGCCGTACCTGAGCTTGCCGAGCTGGTCGAACGTGGCGAAGGACGTGCCCGCGTACGCCGCCTCGTAGCCGAGTGCCCGGTCCAGCTCCGTCGCGTGGCCGATCGACTCGTGGATGGTCAGCCACAGGTTGGACGGGTCGACCACGAGGTCGTACAGGCCCGCCTCGACGCTGGGCGCCCGCATCTTCTCGGCGAGCAGCTCCGGGATCTCGGCCAGCTCGCGGTCCCAGTCCCAGCCGGTCCCGGTGAGGTACTCCCAACCCCGGCCCACCGGCGGCGCAAGTGTCCGCATCGAATCGAACTCGCCGCTCGAACCGTCCACGGCGACCGCCGTCAGCTGCGGATGCAGCCGCACCCGCTGCTGCGTCGTCACCGTCCCCGCCGTGTCGGCGTAGAACTTGTTCTCGTGCACGGTGAGCAGCGAGGCGTCGACATGGTCGACGCCGTTCGCGCCGAGCAGCCGCGCACTCCAGTCGGCGAGCAGCCCGGCCTTCTCCTCGTCCGGCACGGAGAACGGATCGATCTCGTACGAGGACACCCACGTCCGGTCCTCGTGCACCGGCTCGGGGGCCAGCTCCACTCTCTCGTCCGAACCCGCGGCCTTGATCACCTGCGCCGACAGTTTCGCCATCGCGACGGCCTGCGACGCCACCTTCGCGGCCGCGTCCATCGTCAGATCCACGCCCGACGCGAAGCCCCACGTACCGCCGTGCACGACCCGTACCGCGTACCCCAGGTCCGTGGTGTCCGACGAGCCCGCGGGCCGCGCGTCCCGCAGCCGCCGCTCCGCGCTGCGCACCCGCTCCAGGCGGAAGTCCGCGTGGTCGGCGCCGAGAGCCCGCGCGCGGGCCAGCGCGGCATCGGCGAGGGCCCGCAGCGGCAGCGCCGTGAAGGCTTCATCGATCGAATGGGGCACGGATGTTCTCCCTGCTGTCGGAGGCGCTGTCGCCAGCGCTGTCAGGAGCCTCGGGCACCGGCCGCTCCCGGGTGCGGGTACCGGTCAGCCCCGATCATGTCGCGTCGGCGGGCCCCACGGCCACATTTTTCTGTAGGGACCCGACAGTGACTGTCCGGCGCCACTGTCGGTGGTCGATTCTCCGTATCCAGGGCGGTACCGATAGGTTTTCGAGGTACCAGACCGCTATGGAAAGGGTGATCCGTTGAGCCGCTCGGTTCTCGTCACCGGAGGAAACCGGGGCATCGGCCTCGCCATCGCCCGTGCATTCGCCGACGCCGGCGACAAGGTCGCGATCACATACCGCTCGGGCGACGCGGCCGAGCTGGAGAAGGCCGGCTTCCTCGCCGTCAAGTGCGACATCACCGACAGCGAGCAGGTGGAGCAGGCCTACAAGGAGATCGAGGAGAAGCACGGTCCCGTCGAGGTCCTCGTGGCCAACGCCGGCGTCACCAAGGACCAGCTCCTCATGCGCATGTCCGAGGACGACTTCACGTCGGTCCTCGACACCAACCTCACCGGCACCTTCCGGGTCGTGAAGCGTGCCAACCGCGGCATGCTGCGCGCCAAGAAGGGCCGCGTCGTACTCATCTCCTCCGTGGTCGGCCTGCTCGGCTCCGCGGGACAGGCGAACTATGCCGCGTCGAAGGCGGGTCTGGTCGGTTTCGCGCGCTCCCTCGCCCGTGAGCTCGGGTCGCGCAACCTCACTTTCAACGTCGTCGCGCCCGGTTTCGTCGACACCGACATGACCAAGGCGCTCACCGACGAGCAGCGCGAGGGCATCGTGAAGCAGGTGCCCCTCGGCCGCTACGCGCAGCCCGAGGAGATCGCCGCGACGGTGCGGTTCCTCGCCTCGGACGACGCCTCGTACATCACTGGAGCCGTCATTCCCGTCGACGGCGGATTGGGCATGGGTCACTGATCACCATGAGCGGAATTCTCGAGGGCAAGCGCGTCCTGATCACCGGTGTGCTGATGGAGTCCTCCATCGCCTTCCACGCCGCGAAGCTGGCCCAGGAGCAGGGTGCGGAGATCATCCTCACCGCGTTCCCGCGGCCCACGCTGACCGAGCGCATCGCCAAGAAGCTTCCCAAGCCCACCAAGGTCATCGAGCTCGACGTCACCAACGACGAGCACCTCGGCCGTCTTGCCGAGATCGTCGGCGAGGAGCTCGGTGGCCTCGACGGCGTCGTGCACTCCATCGGCTTCGCGCCGCAGGACGCCCTCGGCGGCAACTTCCTCAACACCCCGTTCGAGTCGGTCGCCACGGCCATGCACGTCTCCGCCTTCTCCCTGAAGTCGCTGACCATGGCCTGCCTGCCGCTGATGCAGAACGGCGGCTCGGTCGTCGGCCTCACCTTCGACGCCCAGTACGCCTGGCCGCAGTACGACTGGATGGGCCCGGCCAAGGCCGCCCTCGAGGCCACCAACCGGTACCTCGCACGTGACCTCGGCAAGCAGAACGTCCGCTCGAACCTCATCTCGGCCGGCCCGATCGGCTCCATGGCCGCCAAGTCCATCCCAGGCTTCAGCGAGCTCGCCGCCGTCTGGGACGACCGCGCTCCGCTGGAGTGGGACCTCAAGGACCCGGAGCCGGCGGGCAAGGGCATCGTCGCCCTGCTGAGCGACTGGTTCCCGAAGACCACCGGCGAGATCATCCACGTCGACGGCGGTCTGCACGCGATCGGCGCCTGATCACCCGTACGTGGCCGACGCCCCGTTCCCCGCACTGCGCGGGGGGCGGGGCGTCACCCGTTCGGCCCACCGGCCGGGCGGGCGCGCGGGGTGGGCACGCAGGCTGAGAAGGCGTTCGTTCCCCCTCTCCCGTACGGCCGAGGAGGTCCCCTTGTGCGCCTTTTCCAGCGCAGTGCCCCGGTACTCGCAGCTCTCGTACTCTTCTTCGCGGTGCCGTACGACGCCGCTTCCCACCCCGCTCGGACCACGCCCCACGCGCGCGTGGCCGACGGCGGGGACGACCGCAGGACCGAGCCCTTCGGAGCGGACTGCCGGGTGACCGTCTCCGGTTCGGACGTGACGGCGTACTGCCACAACCCGTATCCGGCGACCGACGCGGTCAGCCTCCACGTCGAGTGCGACCGCTGGTGGGACATAGACAGCGACGGCGGGCGGGTTCCGGCCGAGGCCGCCGAGACCGTGCGGCTCACCGGCCGGTGCTGGAAAGAGGTCCGCTCGGCCTGGATCAGCCACGCCAAGGTCGACGGCTAGTCAAGGGTCGACCGCCGGCCAGGCGCCGGTCCGGGGCCTATCGAGTGGCGGACGGGCCGGGCCGGCACAGGAACGGGTAGCGGGCCGCCTCCGCCGCGGCGGCCTCCGCGTCGCCGACCCGGATCGCGTCGAGCAGGCCCGTGTGGTCCATGTGGTTCTCGGGTGTCAGCTCCTCACCCACGTCCACGCGCAGGACGTCCCGCAGGACCTCACCGAGGTCCGCGTACATCGCCGTCATGACGTCGTTGTGCGACGCGGCCACGACCGCCAGGTGGAAGGTCGCGTCGGCCGCCACGAACGCCTCCGCGTCGCCCGACGCCCAGGCGTCCTCGCGGCGCACCATCAGCGCGTCGAGCTGCTTGAGGTCGCGTTCGGTACGACGCTGCGCGGCGAGGCTCGCGGCGCTGGACTCCAGGGTCGAGCGCAGCTCGGCGATGTGCCGGGGGTCGGCGTCGGCGAACCTGCGCTGCATCACGCCCGCCAGCTCGCTGGTCGCGACGACGTAGGTGCCCGACCCCTGCCGGATGTCGAGCAGGCCGTTGTGGGCGAGCGCGCGCACGGCCTCGCGCACCGTGTTGCGCGCGACGCCGAGCTGTTCGACCAGCTCGGGCTCGGTCGGGATGCGGGATCCCACCGGCCACTCGCCTGACGAGATCTGGGCGCGCAGCTCGGCGATGACCTGTTCGGAAAGAGCCGAGCGCCTGGGGGAGGTCAGCGGCATGACGGTCCTTGGTGCGATGTCCGGGGCGAACCGGGGCGGGCAGAAACGGGCGCGGGCGGGGTGGCCGCGCCAAGTGTGACGCAATCCGATTGGACACCCAATCATCCCATGATTCTAAGATGGGGTCATGGCCAGTGAGGAAACCCCGACGATGACACAGACCCCGATACGGACCGAGAGCGCACCCGAAGCGAAAACAGCCCCCACGCGCGCGTGGGCCGTGCGCCTGATGATCGTGGGCATCGTCCTCGCGGCTCTGAACCTGCGCCCCGCCATCACCAGCCTCGGCGCCCTCCTCGAAGAGGTGCGCGACGGGCTCGGCATGAGCGGCAGCGTCGCCGGCCTCCTCACCTCCGTACCCCCGCTCTGCTTCGCGATCTTCGGCGTGATGGCGCCCCGGCTCGCCCGCCGCTTCGGCCCCGGCGCCGTGGTGTGCGCCGGCATGGCCGCGATCGCCGCCGGTCTGGTGATCCGCCCGTTCACCGGCAGCACCGTCGGCTTCCTCGTCGCCAGCGGCCTCGCCCTCATGGGCATCGCGGTCAGCAACGTCCTCATGCCGGTGATCGTCAAGCGAAGGTTCCCCGACCGCGTGGGCTCCATGACGGGCCTCTACTCGATGGCCCTCGCGCTCGGCACCTCCCTCGCGGCGGCCGTGACCGTGCCCATGACGGACGCGCTCGGCGGCAACTGGAAGACCGGACTCGCCGTCTGGGCCGCTCTCGCCGTGGCCGCCGTCGTCCCGTGGGTCCCGCTCGTACGCGAACGGGGAGCCGAGGGCGGCACCGCCGCCGGCGCCTCGCAGCAGGACGACGGCCTGCGCATCACCCGCAGCCGCACCGCCTGGGCGCTCGCCGTCTTCTTCGGCCTCCAGGCCACCGCCGCCTACATCACCATGGGCTGGATGGCCCAGATCTTCCGTGACGCCGGAGTCTCCGCGGGCACCGCGGGCGTGCTGCTCGCCGTCACCATGGCGATGGGCGTACCCCTCGCCTTCGTCATCCCGCGCCTCGCCACCCGCCTGCCCAGCCAGGGCCCCATCGTGATCGCCCTCGGCGTGTGCGGACTCGCCGGTTACGCGGGCCTCTACCTCGCCCCGTCCGGTGGCGCCTGGGTGTGGGCCATCCTCCTAGGCATCTCCAACTGTGCCTTCCCGCTCGCCCTGACGATGGTCGGCATGCGGGCGCGGACCGGCACGGGCGTCGCCAAGCTCTCCGCCTTCGCCCAGAGCACCGGCTATCTGATCTCCATCCCGGGACCGCTGCTCGTCGGCGTGCTCTACCAGCACAGCGGTGGCTGGGGCGTCCCGATCGCGCTCATGGCGGCCCTGATGGTGCCGCAGATCGTGGTGGGCGTCATCGCCGGACGCAACCGTACGGTCGAGGACGAGGCCGCTCCGGCCGGCGCGGCCTGACCTCCGCCCGTGCCCACCCCGGCTCCCGGAGCCGGGGCAAAGGGTGCGAGACTGACCGCATGTCGCCTGTGCTCGACCCGAACCCCCAGAACGGCCAGAAGAAGCTCCTCATCGTGCTCGGCTCGATGCTGGCCATCACCGTGATCATCGCGGTCATCGCCTCGATCGCCTCACCGTGACCATAGAGGCCATAGAGGCCATAGAGGCCATAGAGGCCCTCGCGGCACCGTGACAGCGGTCCCCGGCCCGTTCGCGGCCGGGTTTTGGTGGGGCTAGCACCACCAACCCCTAGGGGGTCAGTGTCAGGGTCAACTGGGTGGATCACCGGATGGGTTGGGGGCCCGACCTTCCGTAAATTCGAGATGTGACCGCGAGTACCGCGGACCACGGCACCGAGCATCTCGATGACCCCGGAGGCGTCATGTCGGCCCCTACGCACACCCGGCCCCACCCGGCCCCAGCGGGCGGCGTCGACATCAGGCTCCCGTGGTGGGCGATCGCCCTGCCCGCGATCACCTTCGCCGTGCTCCTGCTCCTGATACTCAACCCGGCCGACGCGCACGCCGCGACCGGCGACCCCGCGGTCGGCCAGCTCCTCGACCGTATCCAGCAGGCGGTTCTGCACACGGCGCCGTGAGCGGCCCGCAAGACGCGTCACCCGTGCCGGTCGAGCGCTTCAACTCTCTGCGCCCCGTGGCCGGTTTCGTGCGAAGCTGGGACCCATGAGCGTCGCAGAACCCCGCAGGATTGTCCTTTTCCGGCATGCGAAGGCGGACTGGCCCCAGGTCTCCGACCACGAGAGGCCGCTCGCCGAGAGGGGCCGAAAGGACGCCCCCGTCGCCGGCCGCAAGCTCGCCGACTCCGGTATCGACCTCGACCTGGCCCTCTGCTCGACCTCCGCGAGGACCCGCGAGACGTGGAAGCTCGCCGTCCACGAGCTGCCTCACCGGCCCAGGACGGTGTACGAGGAGCGGGTCTACGAGGCCTCGCCCGGCGAGCTCATCGCCGTGCTGAACGAGACCCCGGACGACGTGCGGAGCGCGGTGCTGGTCGGCCACAACCCCGGGATCCAGGGCCTCGCCGACGTCCTCTCCGGGCAGGTCGAGGGCGACGCGGGGGAGCGGATGGCCCGGCGCGGCTTCCCGACCTCCGCCTTCGCGGTCCTGTCCTTCACCGGCCCCTGGAAGTCCCTCGAGCCGGGCACCGCCACCCTCCTCGACTACTGGGCACCGTCCGAGTGACCCGTCGGCCGACGGCCGGACCCTGATACGCCGGCAGGCCCCGGTACCGCATGGGTACCGGGGCCCGCCGCATCAGTGACCGTCCGCGTCGACCGGAGTCAGTCGTCGTGGGCGTCCGCGGCCTCGACCTCTTCACGGGTGATGCCGAGGAGGTAGAGGACGGTGTCGAGGAACGGCACGTTCACCGCGGTGTGCGCGGCCTCGCGGACCACGGGCT
The DNA here is from genome assembly GCF_053607285.1 of Streptomyces sp. NPDC055140. Taxonomy (NCBI): domain Bacteria; kingdom Bacillati; phylum Actinomycetota; class Actinomycetes; order Kitasatosporales; family Streptomycetaceae; genus Streptomyces; species Streptomyces sp. NPDC055140. The sequence goes on from NZ_JBSGTG010000051.1 coordinate 10,155, forward strand.
TCGCGTTGAAGGCGACACCGAGGCCCGCCGCGTTCAGCATGTCCAGATCGTTGGCGCCGTCGCCGATCGCCACGGTCTGCGCGAGCGGCACCCCGGCCTCCGCGGCGAACCGGCGCAGCAGACGCGCCTTGCCCGCGCGGTCCACGATCTCGCCGGTGACCCGGCCGGTCAGCTTTCCGTCGACGATCTCCAGGGTGTTGGCCTGGGCGAAGTCGAGCCCGAGCCGGTCCTGCAGATCGTCCGTGACCTGCGTGAACCCACCCGAGACGACGCCCACTTGATAGCCGAGCCGCTTCAGCGTGCGGATCAGGGTCCGCGCGCCGGGCGTGAGCCGCACCTCGGCGCGGACCTTGTCGACGACCGACGCGTCGAGCCCGGCGAGCAGCGCGACCCGCGCGTGCAGCGACTGCTCGAAGTCCAGCTCGCCCTTCATCGCCGCCGCGGTGACCTCGGCGACCTTGTCCTCGCAGCCGGCGTGCGCCGCGAAGAGCTCGATGACCTCGTCCTGGATGAGCGTCGAGTCGACGTCCATCACGACGAGGCGCTGGGCGCGCCGGTGCAGCCCGGCCGCGACGACGGCGACATCGACGCCGAGCGCCGCCGACTCCGTCGCGAGTGCGGTGCGCAGGGGCTCGGTCTCGGTGCCGGAGACGGCGAACTCGACTGCGGTCACGGGGTACTTCGCGAGCCGGAAGATACGGTCGATGTTGCCGCCGGTGCCGGTGATCCTGGCGGCGATGGCGGCCGTCGTCTCCGAGGTCAGCGGGTGGCCGAGCACGGTGACGAGCGAGCGGCCGAGACCGCGCGGACGGTTGTCGCCGATGCCCGAGATGATCTCGGCCTGCATCCGCATGGACTCCGCCCAGCTGTGGACGGTGGCCCGCAGGTCGCCCTCGAGACCGGGAGGCGGCTCCGTCACCAGGGCGCACAGGACAATGCGGCCGCGGGTGACGACCTGCTCGATGTCGACGACATCGACGGAGTAGGCGGCGAGGGTGTCGAAGAGCCCGGCGGTGATGCCGGGGCGGTCCTTGCCGAATATCTTGACGAGGAGCGTCGGGACGTCGTCCGGAACTGCGACCGGGACATCAGCGGGGTGGCGGGGCTGCGAAGCACTCATGGTGGTCCCACGTTATCCGGCCCACGTCGCGGCGCGCGGCGGTGGTCCGTGTGGCGGACATGTGCGGTGCCCACTCCGACCGGCCGGTTCGCCGTCCGCCGCCCGTACCCGGCTCAGCCGCGCGGGCCCCTCCGGGGCGGCGGCCCCTCCTCGTCCGGCGACGGCGGTGACGGCGGGTGCGGCAGTGGCGGTGGGGGAGGGGGCGGTGGCGGCACAGGCCATCTGCCCTTGCCGGACCCGGACCCGGAACCCGACCCAGGCCGCCCCCGCGGACGCGGCGGCACCGGTGGCCTGACCGGCCCCACCATCGTCGGCGCCCCGTACAGATCGTCCGGCAGATCATCCTGCCGATTGCCCGAACGGTCCCGCGCCTGATCGCTCGACTTGTTCCCCGACCGATCGCTCGTCCGATCGCCCGCCCGTTCGTCCGGCGGCTTCAGATACGGGTTCGTCCCGTCCGGCGACGCCCGGTACGGAGTGCTCGGCCGATACGGCCCCGCCTCCTGGGGCGGGACGGCCCCGACAGACCGGACTACGCCGTCCCCCCGTTCCCACCGCTCCTCCGGTTCCACGCCGCCCCCGCCCAGCGCAGCAGGAGCCGCCCGCCGGCCCGCCGCGCCCGCCCCGTGAGCGAGCAGCGCCCCCACCGCTCCCGCCCCCGCTCCCCAAGCGGCCCCGAGCAGCAGCGCCATGCCGAGATGTCCGTGCAGCTCGATGCCGGCCCCGAACGCGTCGAAGCCGAGTACGGACAGCGAGGCGTCCGCCGACACGTCCGTCAGCCGCACGAGCAGCGGCAGACCGAGCGCCGTGACGACCCCGAGCCGCAGCGCGCACCTCCCGGCGAAGCCGACGGCGCCCATCGGCCGCGACCCGGGCCCGCCGGTCACCGCAGGTGTCCGTACGGCGGTCAGCACGCCCGCGAGCACCGTCATCAGAACGGCCGCGAAGGTCAACAGCCGTATTCTGCCGTCCAGTTCGGCAAGGCGGCCCAGCGTCACCGGCTCGTTCGCGTGCAACCGCAGCAGCTCGTCGACCGGGTGGGGAAGTGCCTGCGCGAGGGTGCCCGTCGCCTTGCCGTCCCACGGGACGAAGAGGCCGAGGGGGATGCCGACCCACACCCCGTTGGGCGCCCCGAGCAGCGCGGCGCCCGCGATCCGCCGCGGGTGGTCGTCGCCGATCATCGCGTACGCCGCCGCCGCGAGCCCCGCGGCAACCGCTACCAGTAACACCGTGACCAGCGACGAAGCGGCGGGACGGACCACTCGGTGCAGCGCGTCGAGGGCGCGCGGGAGCGGTGTCCGGCGCGAGGCGAGCAGTGCGATCAGCAGGACGCCGATCACCCACGCGGCGCCGCCCAGCAGCGAGGAAGCGGTCTCGACGGTGAACCCGACGGTCGCCTTCGCGTCCACGAGGCCGCCGATGTGGTCCGGCAGGAGCCCTCCGAGGTCGAGGCCGCCCGGCAGCTTGTCCTTGATGCCGCCCGGCAGATCCCCGTCCGATACCCGGTCGAGCCCGAGCTTCCCGCCGTCAATCGTGATGAGGTCGTGACCCACCCGGGCAAGCCCTGCGAGCATCGCCAGAAACAGCGCGACCACGCTCCCCGCGCGTGCCGCGAGTTCGGCCGGAGTGACCTCAACTCCCGCCCCACGTAAGGACCGCAGGAAGAACCAGCTGAGCAGCAGAGCGCCCGCGAGGCCCACGCCGAGCGGCGCGATATCGATCGCCGTGTGGGCCTGTGCGCCGTCCAGTCCGAAGGCTGAGACGTCTCCCGACGGCGTGACTTTCCCACCCACCCCAAGGGCCATCACCGCGGCCGTCATCGGGCCGAGCGAACCCGCGGAATCCGCACCGAGCAGATGAAGGCCGGCCGCGGCGACCGCCGCCATCCCGATGAACGCCCAGCTCACGGAGGCGACCGCAGAGAGCAGTACGTCGCCCCAGCGCACGCCCTCGCGCCCGCTCCCCCGAACACCGGTCTCCATCAGGGCCCCCGATCCGTACCGCGATGTATCGGATGTCCCATTCGCGCGTGATCCGTAGGCACTTGTGGGCGCTTACCACTCTCCGGGGCTGTTTCTGCCTCGTCAACGGGGCGGGCGTAGAGGCGCGTAGACAGTCTTCACAAGGCTCGCCTCAAGGCCCGACTTTCGGTCAGGGGGCTCCGCCTGAAATAGTTCCCCACGATGTTCGACATCCCTAGACTCCCCAAGATGGGGGCTAGCTCGGGGGACAACTCAGTGGGGCATGGAGTGCCGGAACTCGTACTGGAATTGAATGGAAGGACCTGGACGCTCGACCCGTCCAGGCCATACACCCTCGGACGTGATCCGCAGGGGGACGTCGCGATCGACGATGCCAGGGTGTCCTGGCGTCACGCCACCATCAGCTGGGGCGGCCGCAGTTGGGTCATCGAGGACCACGGCTCCACCAACGGCACGTTCGTGCAGGGCCAGCGGATCCATCAGATGGAGATCGGCCCGGGTTCGACGCTGCACCTCGGCAACGCGACGGACGGTCCGCGGGTCAACCTCTCGGGCAGCGCCTCCGGCGCGGCCGTGCCCGCGGCTCAGCAGGCACAGCAGCAGGCCCACCCGCAGCAGGCGCCGGCGCAGCAGCCGCACGCCGCGCCGCAGGGTGGTGACCCCGGCTGGGCGCACAACGCCCCGCCACAGCAGCAGGTGCCCGCCCAGCAGGGCTGGCAGCAGCCGCAGCAGGCGCAGAACATCCCGCCTCAGCAGGGGCCCGGCGGTGTCGCGGGGGCTCCGCCGGTGTACGGCGACCGCAGCCCCACCACGTTCCATCAGCTGGCCCTCGGCCGCGTGATGCGGATCGGCCGTGCCCTCGAGAACGAGCTGGTGGTCTCCGACCTCCAGGTCTCGCGCCTGCACGCCGAGTTCCACGCGACGCCCGACGGCCGCTACGAGATCCGTGACCTCGGCTCGCACAACGGCACGTACGTCAACGGTATGCCGATCGCCAAGGGCGGCTCCGCGCTGCTCGGCCCGAACGACATCGTCGGCGTCGGCCACTCGACGTTCCGCCTCGTCGGCGACCGTCTCGAGGAGTTCGTCGACACCGGTGAGGTCTCCTTCTCCGCCCGCCATCTGACGGTGACGGTCGACGGCGGCAAGGACATCCTCAAGGACGTCTCCTTCGGCGTCCCGGAGAAGTCGCTCATCGCGGTCATCGGCCCCTCGGGCTCCGGCAAGTCCACCCTGCTCAAGGCGCTCACCGGCTACCGGCCCGCCAACAAGGGCGACGTGCTCTACGACAACCGGAACCTGTACAAGCAGTTCGCCGAGCTGCGTCAGCGCATCGGTCTGGTCCCGCAGGACGACATCCTGCACAAGGAACTGACCGTCAAAAAGGCCCTCAAGTACGCGGCCAAGCTGCGCTTCCCCTCGGACACCAGCGAGCAGGAGCGCGAGCAGCGCATCGACGAGGTGCTGCGCGAGCTCAAGCTGGACATCCACAAGGAGAAGAAGGTCACCTCCCTCTCCGGTGGCCAGCGCAAGCGCGTCTCCGTCGCCCTGGAGCTGCTCACCAAGCCGTCGCTGATCTTCCTGGACGAGCCGACCTCCGGCCTCGACCCGGGCATGGACCGCGACGTCATGCAGCTCCTGCGCGGCCTCGCCGACGACGGCCGCACGGTCCTCGTCGTCACGCACTCGGTCGCCGAGCTGGCGATCTGCGACAAGCTCCTGGTGATGGCGCCGGGCGGTTCGGTGGCGTACTTCGGTCCGCCCGAGGAGGCCCTGAACTTCTTCGGCTACAGCACCTGGGCGGACGTCTTCTCCGCCTTCGAGAACTACCGCGACTACGACTGGGCGGGCCGCTGGAAGGGCTCTCAGCACTACCAGATGTACGCCGCGGACATCGACGCAGTCGCCGCGCAGTCCGTACACATGCCGCCGCCGCAGGCGATGAAGCCGCCCAAGCCGCAGGGCTGGGGCTCGCAGCTGTGGACCCTGATCCGCCGCTACACGTCGGTGATCGCGTCCGACAAGGGCTTCCTGGGCCTGATGGTGATCCTGCCGGCGGTCCTCGGCGTCGTCAGCACGGTGATCCCGGCCGACTTCGGCCTGGGCCCGCCCAAGCCGCCGTCCCGGTTCAACGGCGACGCCGGCACGATCATGCTGATCCTCGCGGTCGGCATGTGCTTCTCGGGCGCGGCCAACTCCGTACGTGAGCTGATCAAGGAACGCGTCATCTACGAACGGGAGCGGGCCACCGGCCTGTCCCGCTCGGCGTACCTGATGTCCAAGGTGATCGTCCTCGGCGTCGTCACGGCCATCCAGGGCGTGATCATCTGCGCCATCGGCTTCGTCCCGCGGGACCTGCCGGCCGAGGGCCTGATGATGCCGCCGGCCGTCGAGCTGTGCATCGTGGTCATCGCGCTCGGCTTCACGTCGATGATGTTCGGCCTGGTCATCTCCTCGCTGGTGAAGACCGCCGAGAAGACGATGCCGCTCCTGGTCATGTTCGCGATCGTCCAGGTCGTCTTCACCGGCATCCTGTTCCAGGTGTACGGATCGCCGGGCCTGGAGCAGTTCGCCTGGCTGATGCCGTCGCGCTGGGCCATCGCCGGTGCCGGTTCGACGCTCGACCTCGCGCACCTCATGCCGCCGTGGGACCAGGCGCACCCGAACGACCTGGACCCGCTGTGGGAGCACTCGGTGAGCCAGTGGGGCATCAACCTCGCGATCCTGATCGCCCTCGGTGTCATCTGCGGCTTCGCGGTCGCGCGCCTGCTGCGCCGCCACGAGCCCGAGGTCATGCGCAAGTAGCGTGACCCGCGCACGGATGAAGGGCGGCACCCCGCACGGGGTGCCGCCCTTCGGCGTTCACGAAGACCCTGAGGTCCAGGGAGAGTCTCAGTAAGCGCTGTTCACGTTGTCCATCGAGCCGTACTTGTCCGCGGCGTAGTTCGCGGCGGCGGTGATGTTGGCGACCGGGTCGTAGATGTTCCAGGAGGTACCGGGGACGTGGTACGCGCTGAAGGTCGGCGGGATGACCTGCAGCAGACCCTTCGACGGGATGCCGTTGATCGCGTTGATGTCCCAGTTGTTGATCGCCTGCGGGTTGCCGGACGACTCGCGGATGATGTTGCGGTGCAGGCCGTTGTAGGAGCCCGGGATGCCCTTGGCCTTCATGATGTCCAGGGACTCGCGGATCCAGCCGTCCAGGTTGTTCGCGTAGACCGGCTTGCGGGCGGCGGCGCGGCTGGCGGCCTCCCGGACCTGGCGGTCCTTCACGGCCTTTGCAGCTGCGTCGACCTTCGCCTTCGCCGCGGCCGCGTCGGCGGCCTTCTTCGTCGCGGCGACCTGCGTGGCCTTCAGCTTGGCGGCCGCGTTCTTGACCTGCTGGTCGGCGGTGGCCATCTGGTTGGTGACGCTGGCGTGCACGTCCTTGATCTGGGGCTTGCCGGCGGCCACCTCGAAGGCGACCGGAGCGGCCGAGATCGTCTCCGCCTCCGCGGTGGAGTTGCCCGGCACCAGCGTGAACGCGAGGGCAGCGGCGCCGAGAGTGGCGATACCGGCGATCGAGTACTTGTGGGTCTTCGTCAGGGGACTATGACCGGAGAAGCTGAGCTTGGACATGGAGGACCTCTTCGAATCGGGGAAGTCGCTCACCGGTCCGGAGGAGGACCGCTCATGTTTCGGTCATGAACGCTGTGGGTAGTGGCCCACGCTGTCGAGCAACGAGAGCCATTGTTAGCGGCCGCAAAATTCCGTGGCAAAGGTGTGACGTACGAAGCCGGGTAGTGGATCAGGCCCCCTGGCGAGGTCCATTTCGCCCCCCCTGCCCCGGTACCGCCGCCCACAGCTAATTCCTAGCCGCCTTCGTACGTGACGTGCGCCCTATGCGAGGGCTCACATCGGGCACGCGACAACCTCACCAAGCGTTGCCACTGCAACGCGCTGCGTGACCGGATTCGTCAGGAAGTATCAGGTGGACGTCCCCGAACTCATGCCACAGGTAAAAATGTCCCAATGCTTCCGCATATGTACGGGTAATTGCCTCGGCTCCAGCTATGGCCTCCAGCATCAGCAGATGCGACGCCTCCGGCTCGTGCAGCCCGGTCAGGAGGCCGTCCACCACCCGCACACCCCGCTCGGGCGTCACCACGAGGTCCGTCCAGCCCGCGGCCGCCCGCACCACGCCGTCCCGCCCCGCGGCCGACTCCACGGCCCGTACGGCCGTCGTACCGACCGCCACCACCCGCCCGTCCCCGGCCTTCGCCGCGTTGATCAGCCGCGCCGACGCCTCCGGCACCTCGAACCGCTCCGGATACGGCGGCTCGTGCGACTCCGCCGACGCCACCCCCGTGTGCAGCGTGACGGGCGCGAACTGGACACCCCTGCTGACCAGCTCCGCCACCAGCCGAGCGGTGAACGGACGTGCCGCGCTCGGCATCTCCGCACTGCCCGCCCCGTCCGCGTACGGCAGCGCGAACACCGTCTGATAGACGGAGAGCGGCTGATCGCGCTCCGTATAGGAGTAGCGGATGGGCCTGCCGTGCCGCCGCAGCAGCGCGGACACGTCCCCCGTGACCCGCACCCACCACAACCGCGCCCCACCGCCCGCCAGCGGCTCCTCCCATATGAGGCGGACACCTCCGGGGAGCATCGCCACCGTCCCCTCCGGACCGCCCGCACGCGAGCGCGTGGTGCCACGCCCGTCCGGATCCCGCAACTCGACGGCCCAGCGTCCGTCGTCGCCACGCGTGGAGAAATGCACCACCACGCGCGCGTGCCCGATCCGCCCGTCGACCGCGGCGGCCAGCGTCGGCGACGTATTGACCACGAGCAGATCCCCGGCCCGCAGCTCTCCCGGCAGCTGTGCGAAGTCCCGGTGCGTGACGTCCGTACCGCGCGAGACGAGCAGCCGCACCGCGTCCCTGTCCAGGCCGGGCCCACGCTGCTCCGCCGGCACACGGGCCGACAATTCCTCCGGTACCCGCACCGCGACCGTCACCGTGCCTCCAGAAGAAGAGAAGGGGCGGCATACCGCCCGCTGTCCGGCCGCTCGTCGAGCAGCCGCAGGAACGCCGGCGCCACCGTCTCCGGCAGCGGCCGGTCCGAGTCGTCGTCGAGCGGCGCCGCCGCCCGGTAGAGATCCGTGCGCATGTCGCCCGGATCCACCGCCCACACCCGCAGCCCCGGCTCCTCCACCGCGAAGACCGCGGACAGCTGGTCGAGCGCGGCCTTGGAAGCGCCGTAGCCACCCCAGGTCTCGTACGCCTCCGCCGACGCGTCCGAGCTCACCGAGACGACCGAGCCCCCGGCCGACTCCCGCAGCAGCGGCAGCGCCTCCTGCACCAGCCCGAGCGCCGCCACGACATTGACCTCCAGCGCCCGCCGCAGCCCCTCCACCGGCAGCGCGTCAAGGCGCACCAGGGGCTCGGCCCCCAGCGCGCTCGCGTTGTTCACCAGCAGATCGAGACCCCCGAGACCGCGCGCCGCCGTCACCAGCTCCGCGCGGTGCGCCGCGTCCGTGACATCCCCGGACAGCGCCTCCACCCGTGTCCCGTACTTCCCCGCCTCGTCCGCGGCCTCCCGCAGCACCGCCCCGGACCTGGCGTCGAGCACCAGATCCCAGCCGCGCCGCGCGAGAGCCACGGCGAGCGCGCGACCGAGCCCCTTCGAAGCCCCCGTGATGATCGCCACCGGCATGACATCCGTCCCCTCCGGCCCGTCGGGCCGTCCTTGTGCCGTACGTGCTTCGATCTGCCTCCAACGTAGGAACCGACCCGCCGCGGGCGCCTCGTCCGCGGGCCGCACCTCACCGGGGCCCTTCGCCCTACGTCCACCGGACCAGAAGGCGGCCGCCACAGGCCCGATACGCGCTGTCACACCCCGCCGGTACCTTGAGGTCATGAGTCACGGCCCACGATCAGGCCTCTCCGCGGTGAGCTCCGCGCTGCTGGCCATGAGCAGACACCTCGAGGTGCGCGACGTCCTCAAGACGATCGTCGCGTCCGCCCGCGAGCTGCTCGACGCCGAGTACGCGGCCCTCGGAGTGCCGGACGACCACGGAGGCTTCGCCCAGTTCGTCGTCGACGGCGTCAGCGACGCGCAGTGGAAGGCCATCGGCCCGCTCCCGCGCCAGCACGGCATCCTGGCCGCGATGCTGCGCGAAGCGAAGACCGAGCGCCTGGGCGACGTGCGCAAGGACCCGCGCTTCGAGGGCTGGCCGTCCGCGCACCCCGAGATGTCCGACTTCCTCGGCCTGCCCATCCGTGACGGGGACGAGGTCATCGGCGCCCTCTTCCTCGCCAACAAGAAGTGCCCCAAGCCGCAAGGAGGTTGCGGCTTCACCATGGAGGACGAGGAGCTGCTGACGATCCTCGCCCAGCACGCGGCCATCGCCCTGACGAACGCCCGCCTGTACGAGCGCAGCCGCGAGCTCACCATCGCCGAGGAGCGCTCGCGCCTCGCCCACGAACTGCACGACGCCGTAAGCCAGAAGCTCTTCTCCCTGCGCCTGACCGCCCAGGCCGCCGCGGCCCTCGTCGACCGCGACCCGTCCCGCGCCAAGGGCGAGTTGCAGCACGTGGCGGAGCTGGCCGCCGAAGCCGCCGACGAACTGCGCGCCGCCGTGGTCGAGTTGCGCCCCGCCGCGCTCGACGAGGACGGCCTGATCGCCACGCTGCGCACACAGATCCAGGTACTCGACCGCGCCCACTCGGCCCACGTCACCTTCGACTGCTCCGGCATCCGCGCCCTGCCCGCCGCCCAGGAGGAGGCCATGCTCCGCGTCGCCCAGGAGGCGCTGCACAACGCGCTGCGCCACTCGGGCGCCGAGCACGTCCGCGTGACGCTCGACAAGCGAGGCCCCGGAGCCGTCCTGCGCGTCAGCGACGACGGCGGCGGCTTCGAACCCAAGGCCGTCCGGCATGCGGGACGCCACCTCGGCCTGGTCTCGATGCGCGACCGGTCCAGTGGCGTCGGCGGCCGTCTGACGGTGGAATCGGAGCCCGGCAAGGGCACCACGATCGAGATGGAGGTCCCCGGTGGCTGACAACAGGATCCGGGTGCTGCTGGTCGACGACCACCAGGTCGTCCGCCGGGGGCTGCGCACGTTCCTCGAGGTACAGGACGACATCGAGGTCGTGGGGGAGGCGTCGGACGGGGCCGAGGGCGTCGCCCGTACCGAGGAGCTGCGGCCGGACGTCGTCCTGATGGACGTCAAGATGCCCGTCATGGACGGTGTCGAGGCCCTGCGCAAGCTGCGCGAGCTGGCCAACCCCGCGCGCGTGCTCATCGTCACGAGCTTCACCGAACAGAGAACCGTGGTCCCCGCCCTGCGCGCGGGCGCCGCCGGGTACGTCTACAAGGACGTCGACCCGGACGCCCTGGCCGGCGCCATCCGCTCGGTGCACGCGGGCCATGTGCTGCTCCAGCCGGAGGTGGCCGACGCCCTGCTCTCTCAGGAGGTGACCAACGGCGGGCAGGGGAGAGGCAATTCCCTGACCGAGCGGGAGCGCGAGGTGCTCGGCCTGATCGCGGACGGCCGGTCGAACCGGGAGATCGCCCGCGCCCTCGTCCTCTCCGAGAAGACGGTCAAGACGCATGTGTCCAACATCCTGATGAAGCTCGACCTGGCGGACCGCACGCAGGCCGCTCTGTGGGCCGTACGCCATGGGGCGGCCGGCTGAACGATGCCGCGGCTGCGGGACGGCATGCGGCTTGGCCGGGCCGGGCCGGGCCGGGCCGGGCGAGGGGGACGGCAATTCGGATGGTTCCGTTCCGAGCCGAGATTCATACTGTCGTGTGTATGTCCCCCAGATGGCGCATCCTGCGCGAGGCTCCGGCGTTCTCCAGTGCGTGCTGCGGCGGTTCGTCGCAGTGATCGCCTAGGAGGGTCAAGAAGTGAAGAAGCTGAAGAGGGTCGCGGCCGTGTCGATGGTCGCCGGTGGGCTCGTCGCCGCCGGTGCCGGTATGGCCTCCGCCACCGACGCGCACGCGGACGGCCAGGCCGTGCACTCGCCCGGCGTCGTCTCGGGCAACGTGATCCAGGCCCCGGTCCACGTCCCGGTCAACGTCGTCGGCAACACCGTGAACGTCATCGGTGTGCTCAACCCGGCCTTCGGCAACCTCGGCGTCAATCACTGACGTACGCCTCAGGTCCACCAGTGACCACCGGCCCCCCGGTATCCCCGGGGGGCCGGTCCTGTTTCCGGCCCGGCCGCGGACCAGTTGATCCGAACGGGCGCATCGCCGCCCCCGCCCGTGTCATCCGCCCGGCCTGCCCGTTGCACAGCGTGCGCCCCCGTAGCTGGGGTCGAATCGCCATAGCTGGAGGAATGCTTCTCATGAACATCGCCAAGAAGGCCGCCCTGGCCGTCGCCGTCGCCGGTATCGCCGCGGGTGCTTCCGCCGGAGCCGCTTGCGCCGACACGGGCGCCGAGGGCCTGGCGGCCCATTCCCCGGGTGTGGGTTCGGGCAACCTGGTGGAGGTCCCGGTCCACGTTCCGGTCAACGCCACGGGCAACAGTGTCAACGTGATCGGCCTGCTGAACCCCGCGTTCGGCAACGCCTCCGTGAACGACTGACACACCCCCCAGGAAGGGCCCCACGGACACGGATCCGAGGGGCCCTTCCTGCGTGTTACACCACTCCCGAGCGCCTGCGACCCGGCGCCCCCGCGCCCCCGACGCCCATACGCCCCCGCCTCACCGCCCCCCGCGCTCCCGCTCCTCCACGAACGCGTTGTACGCCGCGACCTGCGCCCGCCGGGCCGTCCGCTCCACCGGCCGCAGCGCCTCCGACCGCGCCGCCATCTCCGAGGCACTCACGGCCCCGCCGTGCCCGCTCTCGTACGCCACCGAGATCAGCAGCCCGACGCGCTGCGCCAGCTCCAACACTCTTACCGCGCGCGGCGGATAACCCGGCGCGAGAACCTCGCGCCCCCGCTCGGCCCGCGCGCGGTACGCGTCCACCGCCGCCTCGGCGACAGGCCCCGACCCGGCGACGTCGAGCCGCGACAGTACGGCCGTAGCGTCCCGCAGCGCCTCCGCCAGCTCCCGCTCGGCCTCACCGAGGGAGGGCACGTCCGCGGGGGGCGCCTCCCGCACGGGAAGGCAGTGCCACAGGACGTCCACATGGAGGTCGCCGGCGGGCCCGGCCTCGTACACCTCGGGGACGAGCCCGAGCGCGGCCCCCTGGCACACGACGGCCTCCTCCGCGTCGAGGGCGCGCGCGTTGAACTCGGGTGGACCGCTCAGGCCCAGCGGGTGGCCCGGCGCAGGCAGCGCCACCCGCAGCCCGGTCGCCCCCAGCGTGCGCAGCCGCCCCAGGGCGAGCGTCAGCCCCACCGGCGCCGACTCGCCGGGCAGCCCCTCCACCCGGTGCACCGCGTCCTCGCCGACTATGGCGAGCGCGGCATCATCGGGAGCAACAAACCCGGCCAAAAGGGCATTTCCCCATGAGGCCAGCCGACCTGAGCGTGGTTCCGAAAGCATGGGCTCCACCCTAAAGACCGGCCGATGGATTGGACCGGTCGACCGGTGGCGTAGGTTTTCCCCTGGGGGATGCGTCCACAGACGCACGCGACAGCCGAGACTGCAATGGGAGACAACGCGCTCATGAGCGATGTACTGGAGCTGGTGGACGTATCCGTGGTCCGCGAGGGCCGGGCTCTGGTGGACCAGGTCTCCTGGTCGGTCAAGGAAGGCGAGCGCTGGGTCATCCTCGGCCCGAACGGCGCCGGCAAGACGACCCTCCTGAACGTCGCCTCCAGCTACCTCTTCCCCAGCCAGGGCACGGCCACGGTCCTCGGCGAGACCCTCGGCAAGCCCGGCACCGACGTCTTCGAACTGCGCCCGCGCATCGGCGTCGCGGGCATCGCGCTCGCCGAGAAGCTCCCCAAGCGCCAGACGGTCCTGCAGACGGTCCTCACCGCGGCGTACGGCATGACCGCCGGCTGGCACGAGGACTACGAGGACATCGACGAGCAGCGCGCCCGCGCCTTCCTCGACCGCCTCGGCATGAGCGACTTCCTGGACCGAAAGTTCGGCACGCTCTCCGAGGGCGAGCGCAAGCGCACCCTGATCGCCCGCGCCCTGATGACCGACCCCGAGCTTCTCCTCCTCGACGAGCCCGCCGCCGGTCTCGACCTCGGCGGCCGCGAGGACCTCGTACGGCGCCTCGGCCGGCTCGCCCGCGACCCGGTCGCCCCCTCGATGATCATGGTGACGCACCATGTCGAGGAGATCGCCCCCGGCTTCACCCACGTCCTCATGATCCGCCAGGGCAAGGTCCTCGCCGCGGGCCCCCTGGAGCTGGAGCTGACCTCCCGCAACCTCTCCCTCTGCTTCGGCCTCCCGCTCGTCGTCGAGCAGCGCGGCGAGCGCTGGAGCGCGCAGGGCCTCCCGCTGGGCTGACCCGGCGCGGGCCGCTCCCACGGCACCCTGTCGCCGGAGGGAACCCCGGTCCTACCATGACCATGTGGCAGACATCGACGCATGGGTGTGGTGGCTGATCGGGGCGGCCGCGCTCGGAATCCCTCTCGTCATCACCGCGATGCCCGAATTCGGCATGCTCTCCGCCGGCGCCGTCGCGGGCGCCGTGACCGCCGGCCTGGGCGGCGGGATGGTGATGCAGGTCCTCGTCTTCGCCGCCGTCTCGGTCGCGCTCATCGCCGTCGTACGGCCCATCGCGGCCCGCCACAGCGCCCAACGACCGGTGCTCGCCACCGGAATCGAGGCCCTCAAGGGCAAACAGGCCGTCGTCGTCGAACGCGTCGACGGCAGCGGTGGCCGTATCAAGCTGGCCGGAGAGATCTGGTCCGCCCGCTCACTCGACGAGTCCGAGAGCTACGAGCCGGGCCGTCACGTCGACGTCGTCGACATCGAAGGAGCCACCGCGATCGTCGTGTGATCATGGTGACGTGATCGGGGAGGTGGCTTGAACTCCCCACGCCGCAGGGCCTGTTCTGACAGACTCGACCAGCAAGATCCTCAAGATCTTCCGGCGGGACCCGCCGGAACGACGACGGCACGAAGGGCACGGGAGACGCGATGTCAGCGATCATCATCGTCCTGATCATTCTGGTGGTGCTGGTCTTCATAGCCCTGATCAAGACCATTCAAGTCATCCCGCAGGCGAGCGCGGCGATCGTCGAACGCTTCGGCCGCTACACCCGCACACTGAACGCGGGCCTGAACATCGTCGTCCCGTTCATCGACTCGATCCGCAACCGGATCGACCTGCGTGAACAGGTCGTACCCTTCCCGCCCCAGCCGGTGATCACCCAGGACAACCTGGTCGTGAACATCGACACCGTCATCTACTACCAGGTGACCGACGCCCGCGCCGCGACCTACGAGGTCGCCAGCTACATCCAGGCCATCGAGCAGCTCACCGTCACCACCCTGCGCAACATCATCGGCGGCATGGACCTGGAGCGGACCCTGACCTCCCGCGAGGAGATCAACGCGGCCCTGCGCGGCGTCCTCGACGAGGCCACCGGCAAGTGGGGCATCCGCGTCAACCGCGTCGAGCTCAAGGCGATCGAGCCGCCCACCTCCATCCAGGACTCGATGGAGAAGCAGATGCGCGCCGACCGCGACAAGCGCGCCGCGATCCTCACCGCCGAAGGTATCCGTCAGTCCCAGATCCTCACCGCCGAGGGCGAGAAGCAGTCCGCGATCCTCCGCGCCGAAGGTGAGGCCAAGGCCGCCGCCCTGCGCGCAGAGGGCGAGGCCCAGGCCATCCGTACGGTCTTCGAGTCCATCCACGCCGGCGACGCCGACCAGAAGCTCCTCGCCTACCAGTACCTCCAGATGCTCCCGAAGATCGCCGAGGGCGACGCCAACAAGCTCTGGATCGTGCCCAGCGAGATCGGCGACGCACTCAAGGGACTCTCCGGCGCCATGGGCAACTTCGGCCCGATGGGCGGCGGTTCGGCCCCCGCGGCCGCCGAGCGCCGCGAACAGCCCCCCATCGACTGAACACCCGCCCCGCACACGAAGAAGCCCGCCCCGGCACCCGGAGGCGGGCTTTTCCGTGCGCGCAGAGTCCCGCGCTACGCGGCCGTACGCGCCAGCCAAGCCGGCAGCGCCTCCCGCTCGGAATGCCCGAGCGTCAGCAGCATCGCGTCGGCCGGCGTGGGCTCGAACGGCTCCCGCAGCAGCGGCATCCCCGCCTGCTCCGGAGTCCGGTCCGCCTTGCGGTGATTGTCCTCCGCGCACGAGGCGACCGTATTCAGCCAGGAGTCCGCACCACCGCGCGACCGCGGCACCACGTGGTCCACGGTCGTCGCCCGCCGCCCGCAGTACGCGCACCGGTGCTGGTCACGCACCAGCACACCCCGCCTCGACCACGGAGCCTGTCTTCGGAAGGGCACTCGTACGTACCTGCAGAGCCTGATCACCTGCGGCACCGGTATGTCCACGGCGGCCGCACGCACACGGAGTCCGGGGTGGGCCTGCTCGACGACGGCCTTGTCCTGCAGCACCAGCACGACGGCCCGGTTGAGCGTCACCGTCGACAACGGCTCGAAGCTGGCGTTCAGTACCAGCGTGTCCCGCATCTCGCCCACCTCCCGTACGTCCCCGGCCCACCCCCGTGGCGGGCTTGGATCAACTCTGGCCGGGCGCGCCGAGATGGACAACGCAATAAAAATGCCCGCCCCCGATCACTTCCATGACCGGGGGCGGGCAAACAGCCGATGAACGCTAGCTATCCGCGGAAGCCGCGTACTCCGCGAGGACCTGCGCGCGCGCCAGCGTGTGGAAGCGCAGGTTGAACCCGACGACGGCCGGCGAGGCGTCCGAGTCGGGACCCAGCTTCTCCTGATCCACCGCGTACACGGTGAAGACGTAACGGTGGGCCGGGTCACCGGGCGGCGGCGCGGCGCCCCCGAAGTCCTTCGTCCCGTAGTCGTTGCGCACCTGCACCGCACCGGCGGGCAGCCCCTCGAACTTGCCGCTGCCCGCGCCGGCCGGCAGCTCGGTCACCGAAACCGGGATGTCGAACACGGTCCAGTGCCAAAAACCACTGCCCGTCGGGGCGTCCGGGTCGAAGCACGTCACGGCGAAACTCTTCGTCTCGGCCGGGAAGCCCTCCCACCGCAGCTGCGGCGAGGTGTTCCCGGCCGCGTAGACCTGAGCGTCCTTGAGTACCGCACCCGGCTCGAAGTCCTCGCTCACCACCGTGAACGACGGCACCTGCGGATGGAAGTCATGGGGAAGCGGCGGCCTCTTGAGGTCGGTCACGTCGGCACCTCCTGATCGGCGAAAACTCTCGGTGCCGAGCCTATGCCCCGGCCGGCCGGCAGCGGACGGCGCCGCCACCGGCCGGCGCACAGGGGTCAGAACCAGTTGCGCTTGCTGCCGACCTCGGACAGCCACTGGTGCAGATACGCCGACCAGTCCGTCCCCTGGAAGTCGTTGTGCCCCACGACGAACGACCGGAACGTGTCACTGCTCTCGCTGAAGAGCCCCGGCTTCTTGTCCATCTCCAGGATGACGTCCATCTCGCGGTCGTCCGCCACAAAGCTCAGCTCGACCTGGTTGAGCCCGCGGTACTGCTGCGGCGGGAAGAACTCGATCTCCTGGTAGAAGGGCAGCTTCTGCCGCGTCCCCCGGATGTGCCCGCGCTCCATGTCCGCGCTCTTGAACCGGAAGCCCAGCCCGATGAAGGCGTCCAGGATCGCCTGCTGCGACGGCAGCGGGTGCACGTTGATCGGGTCGAGGTCACCGGAGTCCAGCGCCCGCGCGATCTCCAGCTCCGTCGTCACACCGATGTTCATGCCGCGCAGCTGCTGCCCGTCGATCGTCGTGACCGGTGTCTCCCACGGGATCTCGAGCCCGAACGGCACCGCGTGCACCGCGTTCGCCTGGAGCTGGAAGGCACCGCCGAGGCGCAGCTTCGTGAACTCGATGTCCTGCTTGGTCTCCTGGTCGGCACCCTCGACCTCGACCCGCGCCTGCAGACCGACCGACAGCCCCTCGATGTCCTGGTCCACGGACCCGCCCTGGATCCGCACCTCACCCTGGACGACGCCGCCCGGCACCACGTTGACCTCGGTCAGCACCGTCTCGACCGACGCACCGCCCGCACCCAGACTCGCCAGCAGCCGCTTGAACCCCATGACTCCACTCCTCCCCGTGCCACAACCGTGGCCCGTGTCTTCCTGTCGCGATCCTTGATCTCTACCAACGCGATAGACCGGTGACCGGTTCCGCGCGGCTCACCCTGGCAAGCAACGGAGCCCGGGGGCTACCCGTCCGCGCCGATTCGGCGCGCTTCTCCGTTACTTCTCCGTTGGACTACGCTCGTCCGCCATGATCGCGGCCCCTGACCGTACGCCCCTCCCACGGGACTTCTTCGACCGGCCCGTACTGGAGGTCGCCCCCGATCTACTCGGGCGTGTCCTTGTGCGCAACACCCCGGAAGGCCCGATCGAGCTGCGGCTCACAGAGGTGGAGGCCTACGACGGCCCGAACGACCCCGGCTCCCACGCGTACCGCTCCCGCACCGCCCGCAACGACGTGATGTTCGGTCCGCCCGGACACGCGTACGTCTACTTCACCTACGGCATGTGGCACTGCCTCAATCTGGTGTGCGGCCCGGAAGGCACCGCGAGCGGGGTCCTGCTCCGCGCCGGGGAGATCACGAAGGGCGCCGACCTCACGCGTAAACGTCGACTATCGGCCCGCAACGACAAGGAACTGGCCAAAGGCCCGGCGCGCCTGGCCACGGCCCTGGACGTGGACCGCGCACTGAACGGCACCGACGTCTGCGCCTCCCCGGACTCCCCGCTCGCGATCCTCTCCGGCACCCCCACGCCACGCGACCAGGTACGGAACGGTCCGCGCACGGGCGTGGCCGGCGAGGGCGGCGTCCACCCCTGGCGCTACTGGACCGTCAACGACCCGACGGTGAGCCCATATCGGCCGCATGCGCCACGCCGCCGTTCAACTTGACTCGCCCCTGGGGGATCCGTAATGTAGCCCGAGCCGCTTGACCCGGTTACGGCAATCTGCCAGCAGCCGAAAGCGGCCAAACCACTACCTACGAATTCCCCTCAGCGGGGGCTTATTCGGCGTGCCCGCACGCCTGAATTCGAATCCGCGGAGCTCGATTATGAGGCTCAAGGGAAATCCGCTAACGTAGTGGACACGCCGAAAGGCAAAGGCCCCCAACGGCCACCGGAAATGAATTCCGAACCGGGAACGGAACGGAAAACGGATCTGGTAGAGTTGGAAACGCAAGACCGAAGGGAAACTGCCCGGAGGAAAGCTTGAGAGAGTCTCTCGGGTGAGTACAAAGGAAGCGTCCGTTCCTTGAGAACTCAACAGCGTGCCAAAAGTCAACGCCAGATTGACAACCCCGGCCC
>NZ_JBSGTG010000052.1:0-10802 GCF_053607285.1 Streptomyces sp. NPDC055140
CCGAACGACGCCGTCTCCGAAGTGAACCGGTCACCCGTCAGCTGCATACCGTCACCCGAGTCACCCGCAAACCGGATGATCACCCGGTCCAGACGGAGAATCTCCTTCACCGCTGGTCCCCGATCGGCGCCACGAGCTGCCTCTGCAGTGCGAGTTCGGTCGTGGTCAGCGCGATGTCCGGGCGAAGCCGCTCGGGGTGGCCCTGGGGCGGCTCGTCCAGGTTCGGCGCGGGCCGGACCTGCGGTGGGTCCAGAGTGGGTATCCCCAGCCACATCCACCCCGCGGCGGTCAGCGAGTTGTAGATCTCGCGCAGGATCTTCGTGACGATTCTCATGCGACCAGAGTCTTCGCGGGTATGTGCGGCGCCGTGGGGCCGGCCGCCGCGGGTGCGTCCTCGTCGCTCCACGTCCACAGCCGGGCGATCGCGTTCAGGTCCAGGTCGTGGCCCTCGGTCCAGATGCGGGCGGCGGCGTTGAGCACGGACTGCCGGTCGGCCTCGGGGGTGCCCACGCGGGCCGGGAGGAGCGGGGAGACCGCGCCGGCGCCGAGGCGGACCGAGCGGTGCCTGCGGGCGAAGGCGGTGAGGGTCTGGCGGGGGCCGGCCTCGATGAGCAGGACGTCGTCAGCCGCGAGGAGCTCGTCCAGGGCGTTGCGGAAGTGGACGGTGTCGGTGATCTGGTCGGCCCAGAAGCGGGGGCTGCGCGCGGCCTCCGGGCTCATCAGGGTGCCGGTGTAGCCGGAGTAGAGGGGCAGCTTCGGCTCGCGGAGCGGGATGTCGCGGTAGTCGATCTCGATCGCGTCGGAGGCGGGTGCCATCGCCGGGGAGTGGAAGGGGCTGGTGGCGGGGACCGTGACGACCGTGAGTCCGTCCGCACGCAGGCGGTCGGCGACCTCGCCGAGGGGCTGGTCCGAACCGGCCAGCATCACCTGCTGGTTGGCGTTGACGGCCGCGATGCCCACCCCGTCCGTCAGGTAGGGGCGCAGCCGCTCCTCACTCGCGGCGACGGCGAGCATGCCGCCGGCCGGGATCTTCACGGCCTCCCTGACCCGGGCCTGGACCATGGTGACGGCGTCGCGCAGGGAGACCACGCCGGCGAAGGTGGCCGCCACGAGTTCGCCCGCGCTGTGGCCGAGGAACGCCGTGGGGCGTACCCCCCAGCTGATGATCATCTTGCCCAGCGCGTAGTCGATCGCGAACAGCAGCGGCTGGGCCCGGCGTACGTCGTCGATTCCGATGGCGGCGCGCTTCGGGTCGAGCCAGTCGGCACGTACCCGGGAGCCTTCCTCGCCCATGTGGGACAGGGCCGCGTCGACTGCCGCGGTGAAGACGGGTTCGCGACGGTAGAGGCCGGCCGCCATGCCTGCGTGCTGCGAGCCCTGGCCGGGGAACAGCAGGACGACGGGGCGCGGGCGGGACACGTCGACTGCGCGGGCCTGGTGGACGGTGCGGGCGGCCAGGGCGGACACGGCGACGGCCGCACCGCGTACCGGGCCGGGAGCGGTCCCGCAGGGCACCGCGGTCGGCAGGGCGGGGTACGCCTCCCGGTGGATGCCGCTGAGCATCGGCAGGAGTTCGCCGCGCACCCGGGCCTCGTCGTCCGCGTTCCGGCCCGACCAGAGGATCAGGCGGTGGCGGTCGGGGTCGGTGCCGCGCGGGTTCTGGTGCAGGGGCCGCAGGGTCGGGGTGGCTTCCGGGGCGTGGGGCGTCGCCGTCATGTCGAGTACGCCCAGGACGGCGTCCCCGTCGGCCACCGCCTCCGCGGCGCGCTTCACGGCGTACACGGTGATGGTCTGGGCATCGGGTTCGCCGAAGCCCGCGACGAGGGCGAGGTCGGCGGTGCCGAGGTGGAGTTCGTGGTGTGCGCGGCGCAGGGCGAGACCGGGGGTGGCCGTCGTCAGGACGGTGAACCCCTCGTGTTCGGCGCGCAGGCCGGGGCCGACGGCGGCGGAGCCGATGAGGACGACGGTGCGGGCCGGCAGGTTCTCGGGGGAACGGCCGAAGGCTCGCAGTACGGCCGAGACGGCGACGGCCGAGGCCACGACCGGCGCCTGCTCCTGCGGAGCCGGGCCGGGGCTGACTATCAGCCGGCGGACCACCGCACTGTGGGACGTGAGTGACATGGTTCCCTCCTCGTGGACCGTGCTCCGGCCGCATGGATGTCAAGGGATCAGGGACGAGAACGGCCGCCCTGCCCGCCGGGGGAACGTAGGCAGGGCGGCCGCGTGGATTCCGGTCAGGCGGCGGGCGTCCGGCCGGAGTTGATGAGGGCGAGGAGCGCGCCCGGGGTCTCCGCGTCGACCACGGCGTCGTCGGGGATGCTGATGCCGTAGTCGCGCTGTATCTCGCCGATGACCTGGAGCAGGGCGAGTGAGTCATAGCCGAGCTCGATGAACGGGGTGTCGATGACATCGCCGTCGAGGTCGACACCCTCCTCCTCGCCCGCGCTCTCGCGGAGCATGCGGGTCAGGTCGGCCAGGGTCACGGTGGCGGTGGAGGTGGTCATGGTTGGTGCCGTCCTCTCGGTTGGGCGCACTGATGCAGCCGGATGAAGCGACTTGGAAACTGGAAAGCGGGACCGTGCTCGTGCGGTGTGCCGCGGTGGAGCTTGGTGCGGAGCGGTTCAGGTGGCGCGGCGCACCACGAGTGCGGCGTTGAAGCCGCCGTGGCCGCGGGCGAGGACGAGTGCGGTGCGCAGGTCGGCCTCGCGTGCCTCGGTGACCAGGTCGATGGTGTGCTCCGGGGCCGGAGCGGTCACATGGGCGGTGGGCGGGATGACGCCGTCGCGCAGGGCGAGCAGCGCGGTCGCCGCGTCGAGGGCGGCGCCCCCGGCGAGGAGGCGGCCGGTCATCGTCTTGGGGGCCGTGACGGGGACGCCCGCCGGCCCGAACAGCTCGGTCAGCGCCTGGGCTTCGGCCCGGTCCAGGTCCGGTACGCCTGCGGCGTCCGCGAAGACGACGTCGATGTCGCCGGCGGTGATCCCGGCGTCGGCGAGGGCGTTCTCGGCGGCCCTGCGCAGTCCGGGCGGGCGGCCGGTGCCGGGGGCCGGGTCGAGGGTCGCCGCGTATCCGGCGATCTCGCCGTAGACGTGCCCGGCGCCGCGCGCGGCGGCCGAACCGGCCTCTTCGACGAGCAGGATGGCGCCGCCCTCTCCCGGGACGTATCCGCCGGCCTCGGCGGCGAACGGGAGGTAGGCCCGGGTGGGGTCGTCGACGGTGCTCATCAGGCCGGAGGCGATCTGCGGCACCCAGCCCCAGGGGCAGATGGCCGCGTCGACGCCGCCGGCGATGACGGCGGGGAAGCCCTTGCGGATGTGGCGGCGGGCGTGACCGATGGCGTCGATGCCGCCGGCCTGTTCGGTGAGCAGGACCCCGCTGGGGCCGCGCAGCTTGTGCCGGATGGAGATCTGTCCGGTGTTGACCGCGTAGAACCAGGCGAAGGACTGGTAGGCGCTGACGTACTCCTTGCCCTTGCTCCACAGGTTCTGGAGTTCTCGCTGGCCGAACTCGACGGCTCCGCCGGACGCGGCCGTGACCACGCCGATGCCGTACTGGGGGAGTTCGTCGGTGTCGATCCCCGCGTCCTTCAGCGCCCAGTCCGCCGCGGTCAGCGCGAGGCGCGTCATGTGATCGGTCTGCGGCATCAGCCGGCTGGGGATGTGGTCCTCGGCGACGTATCCGGTCACCTCGCCCGCGACACGGGACGGGTACTGGGTGGCGTCGAACCGGGTGACGGGGCCGAGGCCCGACTCGCCGGCCAGGGTGGCCTTCCAGAACTCCTCGGTGCCGAGGCCGTTGGGGGCGGTGATCCCCAGGCCGGTCACGACGGCGGTCATACGGTCCTCCTGTCCGGGCGGGCCAGCACCATGGCGCTCTGGAATCCGCCGAACCCGCTGCCCACGCTGAGCACCACGTCGGTCTGCTGCTCGCGGGCGACGAGCGGGATGTAGTCGAGGTCGAGCTCGGGGTCCGGCTCGTGGAGGTTCGCGGTGGGCGGCAGGACGCCGTGCTTCATCGCGAGGGCACATGCGGCGATCTCCAGGGAGCCGATGGCTCCGAGCGAGTGGCCGATCATCGATTTGATGGAGCTCACCGGGGTGCGGTAGGCGTGCTCGCCGAGACTGCGCTTGAAGGCACCCGTCTCGTGGCGGTCGTTCATCTTGGTGCCGGAGCCGTGTGCGTTGATGTAGTCGACGGTGTCCGGGGCGAGTTGGGACTCGGCCAGGGCGGCGTCGATGGCCTCCGCCATTTCCAGGCCCTCCGGCTTGAGACCGGTCATGTGGTACGCGTTGCAGCGGGAGGCGAACCCGGAGATCTCGGCGTAGATATGGGCACCGCGCCGCTTCGCGCTCTCCAGTTCCTCCAGGACCAGGATGGCGGCGCCCTCGCCGAGGACGAGGCCGCTGCGGGTCTTGTCGAAGGGCCGGCAGGCGCTCTCCGGGGTGTCGTTGCGGGGTGTGGTGGCGAGGATGGCGTCGAAACAGGCCGAGGTGATCGGCGAGATGGGCGCCTCGGTGGCACCGGCGATCATGACGTCGGCCGTGCCCTCGCGGATGAGTTCCACGGCGTGGCCGAGGGAGTCGAGACCGGAGGTGCATCCGGTGGACACGACCGCGGCCGGCCCCTCCGCCCCGGCGGCCCTGCCGACCTCGGCGGCCAGCGAGCTGGGCACGAAATGCCGGTACAGCTCGGGTACGGCGTACTCGTGGTCGACGTTCCACTTGCGGCCGCCGTCGCTGACGACGGCGTACTCGCGCTCCAGGCTCGTGGTGCAGCCGACCGCGCTGCCGACCGCCGTGCCGACGCGGCCGGGGTCGAGGGCGGAGATCTCCAGGCCGCTGTCGGCGAGGGCCTCACGGGTGGAGACGACCGCGAACTGCGCGGCCCGGTCGAGCCTGCGGGTCTCCTGCTGGGAGAGCCCGGCCGCGAAGGGGTCGAAGTCGACCTCGGCGGCGACCTGCGAGCGGAACGGTGAGGGATCGTAGAAGGAGATCCGGCGGGTGGCCGTGCGGCCCGCCGTGAGCAGCTCCCAGTACTCCTTGACACCGACCCCACCCGGGGCCACGACGCCCAGGCCGGTGATGGCGACTCTGCGCATGGTCTACCTGGCCTTCGACGAGGCCGGGGGCGTCGCTGCGCACCAGCCGGTTGGCACTCTGGGGGTCACTGTCGATCCCTTCGTCCGTGCTGATCATGGGTCGGAGACGGCGGCCGGAGGGGGTTCGGGGTGGGAACCCCCTCGGCCGGCCTGAACCGGTCGGCGACTCGCTCGTAGCGTGCTGCCCTGACCGGTGAAGCTATGGAACGTCCGTGCCCTAGAACCGGACTCGCGTGTGCGTGGACCTGCCGGACCGCACGCCTATGTAGGGACATTTCCGTGCTTGCGCGACGGCACTTCGGCGCGTTTGGCGCGCAGCATCGCGAGTGAGCGGATGAGGATGCGTCGGGTGTCCCCCGGGTCGATGACGTCGTCCACGAGGCCGCGTTCGGCCGCGTAGTACGGGTGCATCAGCTCGGTCTTGTACTCCTTGACCATCCGTTCGCGCATCGCGGCGGGGTCGTCGGCAGCGGCGATCTGCCGCCGGAAGATGACGTTGGCTGCGCCCTCGGCGCCCATCACGGCGATCTCGTTGGTGGGCCAGGCGAAGGCGAGGTCGGCCCCGATGGAACGGGAGTCCATGACGATGTACGCGCCGCCGTATGCCTTGCGCAGGACGAGGGAGATCCGGGGCACGGTCGCGTTGCAGTACGCGTGCAGGAGCTTGGCGCCGTGCCGGATGATGCCGTTGTGCTCCTGGTCCACACCGGGCAGGAAGCCGGGGACGTCCACCAGGGTGACGAGCGGGATGTTGAAAGAGTCGCACGTGGAGACGAAGCGCGCGGCCTTCTCGCTCGCGTGGATGTCCAGCACGCCGGCGAGGGCCGCGGGCTGGTTGGCGACGATGCCGACCGTGCGGCCGTCGAGGCGGGCCAGCGTGCACACGACGTTGGGCGCCCACGCCTCGTGGACCTCGAAGGTCTCGCCGTCGTCGACGATCTCCTCGATCACCGCGCGGATGTCGTAACTGCGCCCCGGGTCGGCCGGCACGAGGTCGACGAGCCGGTCGGTGCGCCGGTCGGCGGGGTCGTCGCAGGGCACCGCCGGCGGCATCTCACGGTTGTGGGACGGCAGGAGCGCGATGAGGAAGCGCACGTCCTCGATGCAGTCCGCCTCGTCGTCGTAGGCGAAGTGGCAGACACCCGAGGTCGTGGCGTGCACGTCGGCGCCGCCGAGTCCGTTGTGGGTGATCTTCTCGCCGGTCACCGCCTGCACCACGTCAGGTCCGGTGATGAACATCTGCGCGGTGTCGCGGACCATGAAGACGTAGTCCGTGAGGGCCGGCGAATAGGCGGCTCCTCCGGCGCAGGGGCCGAGCATCACGCTGATCTGCGGGATGACCCCCGAGGACGCGACGTTGCGGCGGAAGATTCCGCCGTAGCCCGCGAGCGCGGTGACGCCCTCCTGGATACGGGCTCCCGCCCCGTCGTTGAGGCTGACGAGCGGTGCGCCCGCGTCCGCCGCGAGGTCCATCACCTTGTGGACCTTCTCGGCATGCGCCTCACCGAGGGCTCCGGCGAAGATCCGGAAGTCGTGCGCGTAGGCGAAGACCGTGCGGCCGTGGACCAGGCCCCAGCCGATCACGACACCGTCGCCGTGCGGCTTGCGGTCCTCCAGGCCGAAACCGGAGGCGCGGTGCCTGCGCAGCGGCTCGATCTCGGTGAACGTGCCCTCGTCGAAGAGGAGTTCAAGGCGCTCGTGCGCGGTGAGTTTGTTCTTCTCGTGCTGGCGCAGGGTGGCCGCGGGATCGGGCCCGCGACTCACCTCCTCCTTGAGCCGCCGCAGTTCGGCGGTGGCGCGGCGGAGGTCGGGGGCTGCCTGAGTGACGGTGAGGTCGTCGAGGATCGTCATCGGCCGAACGTAGGAACGCCGGCTAGAGACGTACTGGAGAGGACCGCCAGGGCCGTCGGCCGGTCGGCGGGTCAGCCGGTCAGCCGGACGCGGGCACCTGGACGTCCAGAGCCGGGTCGGCGGACAGCACCGCCTGATGGAGCTGCTGCAACCGGGCCGAGGGCTCGAGTCCCAGCTCGTCGACGAGGGTCACCCGCAGCCGCTGGTACGCCTCGAGTGCACGCCAGGCGCTGCCCGACCGGTGCAGGGCGGTCATCAGCTGGGCGCAGAAGTTCTCGTGCATCGGGTGCCGGGCGACCAGGACCCGGAGTTCCGGCACGATCTCGGTGTGCCGGCCGAGCAGCAGATCGGCGTCGATCCGCCTCTCCAGAGCGGCCATCCGGTCCTCCTCCACGCGGAGCACCTCGAGCTCGAGCACGGTGCCGACGCGTACGTCGACGAGGGCGGAGCCCCGCCACATCTTCAGTGCCTGGCCGAGGAGCCGCGAGGCAGCGAGGTAGTCCCCCGCCTCGTGCGCGGCCCGGCCCGATGCGGTGATGCGGGTGAACTCGTGCGCGTCGACCTGGCCCGGCTGCACCTGGAGAAGGTAGCCGCCGTGCTGCGTGACCAGGACGTCCTTGGCGTGGCGGGACGGGTCGCCGTCGAGTGCCGCGGCGATCTTGCGGCGCAGCTGGAGGATGTACGTCTGCAGAGTGGTGGCCGCGCTGCGCGGGATGTCCTCGCCCCAGATCTCCTCCATCAGCGTCGCCACCGTCACGACCCGGTCGGACTGGAGGGCGAGCAGGGAAAGGATCTGGCGCGGTTTGGCGGCGGTCGGTACGACGGACACTCCGTTCTCACGGGCCGTCAATGGTCCCAGGACATTGATCTCCATGATGACGCCCTCCCCTTCGTGGGCTGGTGCGGCAGGTCCGTCGGCGGGCCTGCACAGGTTGCGGAGTCTGGCGTCGAGCCTCGCACCAGAGGCATCCGAGTCCCAGTGAGGTGGTCACGAGGCCGGGCATGAAAATGTCATGCCTCCTTGGTGACAGCGGCACTGTGCCGTGCGACGCGGCGGGCCGCAGAATCCTGGCATTCGGCAAGCGAACAACGTCTCGCAGGATCAACTCAGCAGGGGGATCACCATGAACACCGCCACGCACGCTCAGCTGACCTCGGATCACCAGTTCGCACTCCTGACCGCCCGGGCCGGCCTGGAGCCCGACCTGGCCCAGCGCTACACGAGCGACCCGGTCGCCGTGCTCACCGAGTTCGGACTTCCCGCCACGGAGCCGGTGTACGGCGACGACTTCGCGGACCTCTTCGGGGAGGTGTACAAGAGCGGGAGCACGGACCGCGGCCTGGTCATCGACCATCTGGACCGGCCGGGCACCGTCATGCTCTACGGCTGCGCCACCGGCATGGCGCCCCTGCCCGGCGAAGAGGCCGAAGCGGCGCGTGCATGAACATATCCGGGGGGAGAACCACCGAACTGCCGGTGGGGTTCAAGAGACACCTGCGGGTGGAGGCGATCGAAGGGGACGCCGTCTACCTGCTGTCGGAGCGGGGCACAACGGCCTTGCAGGGCCGTGAGGTTCAGCAGCTCGCGGCCCTGCTGGACGGGACCCGCACCCTGGCGGCCGTCCTGCGGGACGCGGCGGCGACCGTGGCCCCGGAAACCGCGGCCCGCATGATCGCCGAACTCGCCCGGGCCGATCTGGTCGGCTACCACGACCCGGCCACCGACGCCTCGACGGAGGCGTACTGGGAGATCGCCGGCCTGCACGGGCCCAGCGCCTCCGCCTCGTTCCGGGAGACGCGGGTGGCGCTCGTGCACCTGGGCAGGGGGGATCCCGCGGCGGCGCGGGCCGAGTGCCTGGTCGCGGGCCTGCGGATGACCGGCCCCGGCGAGGAGGACTCGGCCGAACTGTCGCTCGTCCTGTGCGACGACTACCTGGACCCCCGCCTCGCCGAGATCGATGCCCGGCACCGGGCCTCGGGCCGCGCCTGGCTGCTGGCCAAGCCCAGCGGCGCGGAGACCTGGGTGGGCCCGGTGTTCGCAGGCGGGCAGGACGCGTGCTGGGAGTGTCTGGCGCACCGCCTGCGCGGCCACCGGTCGTCCACGGCTCCGGTCCGCCAAGCCCTGGGCCTCATGGGAATGGTGCCCGTCCCCGAGGCCTCGTTCGCCACCGTGCGCGCCCTGGGCCTGCACACGGCGGTGCTCGAGGCGACCAAGTGGGTGGCCGGCATGCGGTACGAGGGCCAGCGCTCCGTCTGCACGCTGGACACCCGCACCCTCGCGACCAGCCGGCATCCGGTGACCCGCCGCCCGCAGTGCCCCACGTGCGGGGATCCGGAGCTCGTCACACAGCAGGCGAACAGGCCCTTCACGCCGCGCTCCAGCCCCAAGTACCGCACGGTGGGCGGCAATCACCGGTCGCAGAGTGCGGAGGCGGTGCTGTCCCGCTACCGGCATCTGGCCGACCCGGTCACCGGCGTCGTGTCCGAACTCCGTCCTGCCCCTGGCGCGCCGGACGGACTGAACCGGTACGTCGCCGGGCGCAATCTGGCACTCGGCGACAGCCGTTCCCTGGCCGGGCTGCGTGGTGGCCTGCGCGGCCAGAGCGGAGGCAAGGGAACCACTCCGCAGGAGGCCGAGGTCAGCGCCCTGTGCGAGGCACTGGAGCGCTACTGCGGTACCCGGCAGGGCGACGAGCCCACGGTGCGGGACACCCTGGCGGGGCTGGGCGACGCCGCCCTGCATCCCAATCTCTGCCAGCTGTTCGCCGACCGGCAGTTCCGGGAGCGGGACCAGTGGAATCCGCGGCACTCGCGCTTTCAGCAGGTACCGCCGCCGTTCGACCCGCAGACACCGGCCGACTGGACGCCGGTGTGGTCCCTCACGTCGGGCACGCAGCGGCTGCTACCGACGTCGATGCTGTACTTCGGTCCCGGTCCCGACGGTGTGCCGGCCACGCCGTGGGCCGACTCCAACGGCAACGCGGCGGGCAGCAGCCCGGAGGACGCCGTCGTGCAGGGCTTCCTCGAACTGGTGGAACGGGACGCGGTGGCGCTGTGGTGGTACAACCGCACGCGCCGGCCCGCGGTGGACCTCGACGCCTTCGACGAGCCGTGGCTGGCCCGCACCCGGCAGACGTTCGAACGGCTCCACCGCCATGTCTGGGCGCTCGACCTCACATCGGACTTCGGCATTCCGGTCGTGGTGGCCATGTCCCGGCGCACCGACGGGCCGGCCCAGGCGATCTCGTTCGGGTTCGGGGCTCATTTCGATCCCCGGCTCGCTCTGCGGCGGGCGGTCACGGAAATGGCCCAACTCCTTCCCCCGGAGGGGGACCCGGCTGAATTCCGGTCCGCGGACCGTGATCTTTCTGCCTGGTGGCAGGGGGCGACGGTGGAGAATCAGCCATACGTTCGCGCGGATCCGGCCGAAGCTCCACGGACCCCGGAGTCCTATTCCTTTTCGGTCCACAACGACCTGCTGGACGACATCGAGTTGGCCGAAACCCTTGTACGTGGCCGTGGCATGGAATTGATGATCCTTGATCAAACACGCCCCGACGTGGGACTTCCCGTTGTGAAGGTGATCATTCCGGGAATGCGTCACTTCTGGGCACGGTTCGCCCCGGGCCGTCTCTTCGACACACCGGTGGAGCTCGGACTCCTCTCGCGCCCTCTTCCGTACGGCGAACTGAACCCAATTCCCCTCTTCGTCTGACTTTGACCGTCGGGTGGTTTGGCGGGGGGGGGGCGCGCCGCAAGTGCGAGGCAGGGGGGCCGTAGGGTGACGGGGCGGGGGGGCGGGCAGTGGGCAGGCGGGGGGGGGTAGGGATGGGCCGCGGGGCGCGGGGGCGGGCCC
>NZ_JBSGTG010000052.1:10812-25925 GCF_053607285.1 Streptomyces sp. NPDC055140
GCCTTCTTTTCTACACACGGGTGGAGCTCGCACTCCTCTCGCGCCCCCTTCCGTTCGGCTAACTCAACCCACTCCCCCTCTTCGTCTCATTTTGCCCGTGGGTTCTTTTCGCTGGCTCAGCCCCAGCCACACGACATAGCATGCGGCCACTACCGATCCCTTCGCGAGGAGGCGGCAATGCCGACGACGGACGTCGTTCCGTATTCACCACGGTCCCAGGCGCCCGCCCCGCGGCTGGCTCGCGCGATCATCGTCGTGGCCCTGGTCTGTTACGCCACCATGACTGTACTGAACGTGGTGCGGACGCGGCCCACGACGAGAGAACTGGTCCTGTGCGTGGTGCTGGTACTGGCGCTGTTCGGCACACAGTTAGCCGTCTCCTCGCCGCAGGCCCGCCGGTGGCCCACCCGGCGAAAGACGCTCGTCCTGCTCCTCCAGGCGGTGCTCACGTTCGCACCGCTCGCCTGGTTCAGCATCAACTGGGGCAGCATGGAAGGGCCGTTGGCCGCCTCGCTGCTGCTGACCCTGCCGGCCCGGTTCGCCTGGCCGAGCTACGGACTGCTGATCGCGTTCATCCCCGTGTACAACGTGCTGGCCGGGGCCCCGGTCGACCTGGTGCTCTACTTCACCATCGCCAGCACCCTCACCGGCCTCGTCATCTACGGCCTGACCCGGCTCACCGACCTGGTCAGCGAGGTGCACGAGAACCGCGAGGAACTGGCCCGGATGGCCGTCGCGCAAGAACGCCTGCGGTTCGCCCGGGACCTGCACGACCTGCTCGGGTACAGCCTCTCCGCGATCACGCTCAAAGGTGAGCTGATCCAGCGTCTGATCAGCACCCGCCCGGACAAGGCCCGCCAGGAGACCGACGCGGTCCTCCACGTGGCGCGGCAGGCCCTGGCCGACGTACGGCTGGTGTCCAGCGGGTACCGCAACATGTCACTCATCGAGGAGGCGGAGTCCACGGGGACGGTGCTCTCCGCCGCCGACATCCGCGCGGAGGTCGACGTGGAGTGCGGGCGGCTGCACCCGGTGGTCGACACCGTGCTCGCCACGGCGCTGCGGGAAGGGGTCACCAACATCCTCCGGCACAGCCAGGTGCGCGTGTGCACCATCAAGGCGGAGGTTGAAGAAGAAACGGTCCGTCTCGGACTGACCAACGACCATCCGCATGAACAGCGCGACCTCCTCACCGCCCGATCGGGCGGCACGGGGCTGGACAACCTGCGCTGCCGGTTCGCCGCCATCGGCGGCGGGCTCTCCGCGGGCCTGCGGGAGGACGGCCGGTTCCACCTGGAGGTCTGGGCACCGCTCAGACCCACGGGCCACGACGAGAACGAGCTACTGGTGTTCGAGCCCACGCGCCCGGAGAGAACCGCCGTAGCCTGACACATCTCACGGGGGTAAAGATGTTGTCCGTCAGGATCCTTCTCGCCGAGGATGTCCACATGATCCAGGGCGCGCTCGTCGCGCTGCTCCAGTTGGAGCCGGATCTGCACGTCGTAGCCACCGTCGACCGCGGCGACACGATCGTCGCGGCCGCACTCGAGTCCAAGCCCGACGTCGCGGTGATCGACATCGATCTGCCCGGCATCGACGGGCTCACGGCGGCAGCCGAGCTCCATGAACGGCTGCCCAGCTGCCGCACACTGATCCTCACCTCTCTCGGGCGCCCCGGCACGCTGCGCCGCGCCCTCTCGGCGCAGGTGTCCGGCTTCCTCCTCAAGGACTCACCGCCGAGTCAACTCGCCCTGGCCGTACGGTCGGTGGCGACGGGTCGCCGGGTCGTGGACCCGCAGCTCGCGCTGTCCGCCTGGGACTCGCCGGAGAACCCGCTGTCCCCGCGCGAGCTGGAGGTCCTACGCCTCGCCGCCCGGGGCGCCGACGCCGCCGAGATCGCCGGCTGCCTTTACCTGTCCAAGGGCACGGTCCGCAACTACCTCACGGCCATCGTCGGCAAACTGGGCGCGCGCAACCGCATCGACGCCATCCGGATCGCCGAGGAGGCCGGCTGGCTGCCGTGACGGCCGCGGCCCGCGGGCCGGACCGGGCGCGCCCAGCAGCGCGTCGAACATGCCGTCGTCCAGGGTCGTCCCGACCGACAGGTCCACGAGTTCACCGAAGCCCGCGTCACAGACGGCGACGCTCAGCACGTACCCCGCCCCGGCGGGGTACGTGCCGAACTGCCACTCGCCGCCCGGTACCCGGGAGCCGTCCGGTCTGGTCAGCCGGGGTTCCCCGTCGTCGAGCGCGAAGCCGAACTCGGTGAAGCGGAACCGCAGTCCCTGCCCCAGCGCCTTGCTGTACGCCTCCTTGAGCGTCCACAGCTGCACCATGGTGTCGTTGCGCACCCCGTCATCACCCTCGTCGAGGCGCGCCTTCTCGTAGGGCGTGCACGCCTGGCTCTCCGAGCCGGTGTACGCGAGTCGCCGGTCCGCCCGTTCCACGTCCACGCCGATACGGCCGCGACGGGTGATCCCGACGACCATCATCTCCTCGGTGTGGCTCAGGCTGACATCGATCTGGTCGCAGCCGCGGACGTACGGACGCCCTCCCGGCTGGTAGGCCAGGTCCACCAGGTCGGGGGCGGTGCGCAGGACCGCCGCGGCCGAATAGCGCAGCAGCAGCCTGGAGGCCACGAACCGCTCCCGGGCGCGGGGGGGCTGGGCCAGGCTCTCGTAGCGCCGCCAGTCGCGGCCGAGGAGGCGGCGCAGCTCCCCCTCCGTCCCCTCGGCCGGCAGCCAGTCGGGCATCGACGCGTAGAGCACGACGGTGCCGGTGCGCCGCAGCTCACCGTGGATGTCGTCCCAGGGTGCGCCGGGTCCTGGCGCGGGCAACGGGCGTCCCACCCGTTCGCCCACCTCAGGCTCCGGGCAGGGCCGCGGCCAGCGGTCCGGCGTCGAGGGCGGAGATCACACCGGCCAGGTCGACGGCGTCGCTCGCCGGCCCCTGGCACACCGGGATGCAGGCGGGACCGCGCAGGCCGCCGCCCATCCGCCGCAGATACGGCGTGAGGACGGCCTGCGGGCCGATCTCCACGACGTGGGTGGGCGCCTGCTGGGCGAGCAGGCTCCGCGCGGCGTCGGCGAACCGGACCGGGGCGGTGATCTGTTCGGCCCAGTACGGGGCGTAGAGCGGCTCGGTGGTGAGGCGGCCGTACACCGTCGAGTAGAACGGCACCTGGGCGGTGCCGCCGGGCATCTTGCGCAGGACGGCCTCGAACTTGGGGACCACGGGCGCCATCAGCGGCGAGTGGAAGGCGTGCGAGACGGCCAGGTCGCGGCAGCGGATGCCGCGCTCGGCGAGGCGGGCCTCGATGCGGTGCAGCGCGGTTCGGTCGCCGGAGAGCACGATCGCCTTGGCGGCGTTGATGGCGCTGATGCCCACGTCCGGTTCCGCTGAGACCAGTTCGGCGGCCTCGTACGGGGTGATGCAGACCGCCATCATGCCGCCGCCCGGCGGCAGGTACTGCATGAAGGCGCCACGCATGGACACCAGCTTCGCGGCGTCGGCCAGCGTCAGCGCGCCGGCGATCGTGGCGGCGGCGAACTCCCCCACTCCGTGGCCCAGGACGGCCGCCGGGCGCACCCCGGCCTCCTCCAGGGTCCGGGCCAGGGCGTACTCGACGGCGAACAGGGCGGGCTGGGTGAGCGCGGTGCGGTGGATCCGCGGATCGTCGGAAAGGATCAGCTCCACCATGGACTCCTTGGTCCACGGGCGGATCGCCGCGTCGGCCTCGTCCAGGAAGGTGCGGTACCCGGTGGAGTTCAGATAGAGCCCAGAGGTCATCCCGGGGTGCTGGGAGCCCTGGCCCGTGAAGACGAACGCGGCCCTGACCTGGCCGGCGCCCCGGCCGGCGTCGCGCATCGCCAGCACGTTCGCGAGCTGACGCACGGTGGGGAACGCCCAGATGTCCTCCGGTTCGATCAGCGAGCCGAACTCCTCCTCGATGTCTCCGTAAAGGCTGAGGGCCGCCACCGAGTCGAGGCCTTCCTCGGTCAGCGGCACGCTGTCCTCCACCGGGTGGCCGAGGTAGTGGGCGACCCTCTCGGTCAGCCATTCGCGGTGCGCGACAGCGAAGTCTTCCTGGGCGCCGGGGAATTGCTCCTGCATGGGTGTGCTCCCTGTCGGGCGGGGGGTGGGGGGCGAGGTCAGGCGAGCGGCGAGGCGTAGAGGTCGTAGCTGCGGTGGTTGTGCAGCCGTGCGACGACCTCTTCGAGCACCAGCCGTTGCGAGGCGACGGGCCGGTCGGGCAGCGGCAGCCCGAGCCGTGCGACCAGCCGGTAGAGGACGGCGGTGACCCAGGCGGGGGCGGCGAGGAACGCGTCCGCCCGGCCGGCGGGCGCGGAGCGTTGTTCGCGCCACACGCCGAGGCAGGCCGCCGCCGCGAGGACCAGGGTGTACCGGTCGGCGAGGCCGAAGCTCTGCGGGCTGGACAGTGCCTCGCGGTCGCCCTCCGCGACGTTCTCGAACGCCTTCTTCAGCTCGGCGAGTTCACCGGTGAGGACCCGCGCGAGAAAACGCAGGGCCGGGCCGCCCAGGCCGTCGCCGGCGCCGTCGTCGTACCGCGGCTCCGCTGCTTCGAGGAGGTCGGTGCAGGCGACCAGGGTCGCGGCGAGCGGGTCGCCGTCACCGAGCAGCGCGGGCTGGGACAGGTCCAGCGGCGGCAGCGGCCGGTCCGGCCGGAACAGGTCCCGCGGCGGCTCGGGGTCGGCGAACCAGGCGTGCCGTGCGAAGTACGGCAGTTGGGGCAGGATGCTGACCTGCCGCCCCGCGCTGCCCGCGTGCCCCAGCGAGGTGACCGGCAGGTCGCGCCGCTGCTTCTGGAACATCGCGTACGCGCCGTCCTGGGCGAACGTCTCCTCCCCGAGCACCGACGACATCTCATCCATGCTCTCGGCCACGAGCTTCGGGGCGAGGTAGGCGGCGGCCGCCGCGTAGGCGCTCATCTGCCGGGGCAGCAGATGCAGGGCCCGGGTCGCGACCAGGGCGAGACAGTCGATGATCAGCAGGTCGAGGAAGCCGCCGGTGAGCACGTCCCGCACGTGCCGCACGTCGAGGGACGAACGGCCGTCCGCCCGGCTGCGGTTGGCGAACCGGGCCACCGTGCGCAGCGCGGTGTCGGCGCCCGCGAGCACGATGGACGGGATGAGGCCTCGGATGAGCAGGGAGGAGCGCAGCGACAGCTCGTAGCCGTCGCCGACGTTCCCGAGGACGGCGCTGTGCGGGACGAGGCAGTCGGTGATCCGCAGTCCGCCGAACTCCGCGCTGCGCATTCCGGTCGTCGTGCGGCGGGCCAGGTTCTCCACGGCGCCGGCCGGCAACTCGTCGCGGTCGAGCAGCAGGACGGTGTGGCTGCGCCCGCGCGCGGCTCCCTGCGTGCGGGCGAAGACGACCAGGCCGGTGGCGCGTGAGGCGTTGGCGACGGCGGACTTGCTGCCGTCGACGACGAGACCGTCCGGGACAGTTCTGGCGGTGAACTCGTCGCGGACGAAGTCGTTCCCGTGGGCGACCTCGTGGCGGGCCACGGCGAGGCGCCGGCCGCTCAGGAGCAGCCGGGCGGCGAGGCGGCGCTGCTCGTCGTCGCCCGCGGTCCACACCGGGGTGGCGGCGAAGAAGCAGTTGAGCCCGTAGCCGAAACCGAGGGAGGCGTCCCGGCGGAACACCGGGCGCAGGAGCCGGCCGAGCAGGTCCATCCGATCCAGCCTGCCCCCTACGTCGGCGGGCACGAACTCGGCGTTGAGGCCGAAGTCGTCGAGGACCTTCTCGGCCTCCGGCAGCACCGTGCCGGCCGCGTCGGCGGCGAGCAGGGCGGCCGCGCCGAGCGGGTTGCCAGGGTCGTCGAGGGAGCCGAACGCCAGCTCCAGGGCGTCGATCCGGACCTCTGCTGTCGTCATCGCCGCCTCCCGGCCGCCATCAGCTGTTCGACCTCGGGTTCCATCCGCTGGTGCAGCGGGGTGAGTTCGCCGCGCAGGAAGAGCCGTCGCATGGCCGCCCGCTCCACCTTGCCGCTCGTGGTGCGGCGGACCGTGCCGGGCCTCACCAGCACGACGCCGGCGGTCCGTATCTCGTACTCCTCGCTGATCCGCTGCTGGACGGCGGCCGCGAGCCCGGCGAGGTCGATGTCGTAGCGGCTGCCGGAGCGCAGTTCCTGGATGATGACGATCCGTTCCCTGACGCCGGGGAGCGCGAAGGCGGTGGCGGCGCCGAAGAGGCCGCTGACCTGCTGCGCCGTACGCTCCAGGTCCTGCGGATAGAGATTGCGTCCGGCGATGACGATCACGTCCTTGAGCCGGCCGGTGACATGGAGCAGGCCGTCCTGGAGGGCGCCGAGGTCGCCGGTGCGCAGGTAGCCGCTGCCGCCGCCGCTGATCCGGCAGTCGAACGCCGCGGCGGTCTCGGCCGGGCGGGCCCAGTAGCCGGGTCCGACGCTCTCGCCGCGGACCCAGATCTCGCCGATCCGGCCGTCGGGCACCTCGGCGCAGGTGTCCGGGTCCACGATGCGTACGTCGACGGAGGCGGGCGGGCCGCAGTGCATGACGGTGCGCCCCGGGCCGACGGGGTCGGTCAGCCGGCCGCTCTCCAGGGCGGCGGCGTCCACGGCACGCCCGGCCGGGGCCGGGACGGTTCGCGTGCCGGAGACGATGAGGGTGGCCTCGGCCAGGCCGTAGCAGGGCGTCAGGGCGCCGGGGCGCAGCCCGGCGGGGGCGAACCGTTCGGCGAACGCCTCGAGCGTCGCGGGGTCTATGGGCTCGCCCCCGTTGACCGCGGTCTCCCAGCCGGACAGGTCGAGGCCCGCGATCTGCGTGTCGTTGACGCGGCGTACGCACATCTCGTAGGCGAAGTCGGGGGCGGCGCTGACGGTCAGGCCGTACCGCGAGACGGTCTCCAGCCAGTTCGCCGGACGCTTGACGAACGCGGTCGGGGTCAGCAGGACGGCGGTGCCGCCGAGCCACAGCGCGTGCAGCAACTGGCCGACGAGGCCCATGTCGTGGTGCAGCGGCAGCCAGCCGCCGAGCCGCGTGCCGGGGCGGGTGCCGAGTGCCTCCTGGATGGCGCGCTGGTTGGCGAGCAGGCTGCGGTGGGTGACGATCACGCCGCGCGGGTCGCGGGTCGAGCCGGAGGTGTACTGGAGGTAGGCGACCGTGTCGGGGTCCGGCGCGAAGGGCTCCCAGGGCCCGGCGGCGGCCGCCGCGGCGGGGCCGTCGGCCGGCAGGCAGACCACGTCGCCGTGTCCGGTGCGGGCGAGCAGCTGGGAGACGTCGGCCGCTTCTGTGGTGGACGTGAGCACGCACGCCACAGCGGCTTCCTTCAGGATGCCGGCGAAGCGGTCGTCGTGGTGGCCGTGCCCGCCGGTCGGGGCGACGGGGACGGCGATCGCTCCCGAGTACAGGCAGGCGAGGAAGCTCGTGACGAACAGCGCGCGGGAGCGGTGGGCGATGAGCACCCGGTCCCCCGGGCCGACGTGCCGGCCGAGTACGGCCGCCAAGTGGCGTGCCTGGCCGTCCAGTTGGCCGTAGGTGATCGTCTCGGGCCGCAAGGTGCCCTCGTGCTCGGTGAGGAGGATCAACGCCTCCTGGTCCGGCGTCTCGGCCGCCCGGTCCTGGATGTGCTCCGTAAAGGTCTGGTGACCGCTCACGCCTCCCCCTCCCGTGCCGTGGCGTCGTCCCCGGGGACGGCCGACGGCCGGCTCTGCTGTCGGCGAGGCGGCGGTGTGCCCCTGGATGAGGCCTGCGCCTCGCCGGTGGATGTACGGAGAACCTGCGTTCACGGCGTGTCCCCGATGGCGCGGGGCACGTGTCCGCCGCCCTTGACGGTCCAGCCCGCGTACGCGGCCTTGGTCTCGTCGTCGGGCTCACCCGCGTGCCGCACGAGGGCAAGCAACACGGCGGTCACGGCCGCCAGCTCGGCCTCGTCGGGCAGGCCGCGGACCACAGTGATACGCATCTGGTTCACCATGAGGACACTGTGCGCGCACCCGCTAGAAGCGGGCTCGTGCCCCGGACGCGTTGGAGCCGAGGACCTGATGGTCCTCGGCTCCGGTGCGGGTGGAGTGCCGCTGGTGTCAGACGACGACGCGTTCGTACGCGACGTGCCGGCTCCGTGCCACCTCGACGTCCGCGGTGCGGCGCATCTGCTCGGCCAGCGCACGGTGACCGCTGTCCGCCAGGGCCCGCTCGCAGTCCGCGGTGTCCCGCCACCACTGGATGGCCGTGTAGACGTCGGGGCGGAGCGTCGAGCGCAGCAGATCGCTGCCGCCGAAGCCGCCGAGCCGGTCGAAGTGCTCATTGGTCTCGGCGAACAGCCGCTCGAACGAGGACGACGTGGCACCCAAGGTCCTGGCCTGGGTCAGGATGACGTTCTCCGCTCCCACGACGGCGTTCTCCTTGAGCACCCGCTCCACGCTCACGGCCTGGTCCACCTCGGTGTTGACGAGCGGGCCGAGCTTTTTGACGTGGGTCTGGAAGGTGTCGTCGTGGACGGTGTCGAGGAAGCCCCGCATCGTCCGCCAGTGCCCGAGGTGGACGTACACGTCAGGGCGTTCGACGAGCTGGACGGTCACCAGGAAGTCGAAGCCCTCACGTCTGCGCAGGTACTGGGAGTGATCCCGGAACTCGCGCTCGAACCATGCGGGGTCGCCCTTGACCTCGAACCGGTTGACCACCGTGAGCGGTGTGTCCTGACTACGACTGTGCACGCGCTTCCTCCGCGAACTGCTTGGCATGACGCAAAGTGGTGGAGCTGTTGGTCCCGAGCGCCTTGCGCACCAGAGCGCGGGCCTCGGCAAGCGTGGCGTCGGGGCCCAGCGCGGTGCGTACACCGCCCGGGTCCAGGGTCACGGTGTGCCACGACGTGGCCCGGACGCTGCCGTCACCCAGCGATTCGATCACCCAGCGTCCGGTGTGGCCGCTCATCGCGACCGGCACCCTGAGCTGCTTGTAGACGATGACCTTGCGGTCCTCGAAGCAGACGCGGACCGAGGTGGTGTTGTGCGTCGATCCGTCCGGGCTCGCGGTGTCCATGTCCATGTGCTGGATGCCGGCCTCGTCCTCGGTGAGGTCGAGGCGGGCCACGTGCGGCAGCCGCTGGGGCCACAGGTCGGCGCGGTCCAGGAAGGCGAAGACGTCGCCGGCCGCGCCGAAGACGGTCTCGGAGTCGCTGAAGGTGAAGTGGAGTTCCTCGCGCGCGTCGGCCAGTTCGGCGGTGTTCTTGAGGGCGAGGAGCTCGGCGCGGCTGTTGCCGTCGACGGCCTTCTCGATGAGTTCCTCGGCGGCCGGGTCGCCGCCCACGGCACGGTAGTCGTGCAGCAGCGTGACACGGGTGGTGCCGTCCTCCAGCTCCTGGACGCGCCACTCGCCGCCCATCTCGGCGACGGGGGCGGCTGTGACCACCTGGCGGAAGGTGATGGTGCGGGCCGCCGGGTCCAGGACCCGGCGTGAGGTCCAGGTGCGCACCTTGTCGCCGGCGACGGCCCAGATGCGCAGGAGTTGCTCGCCGCCTCCGGCGGGGGCCTCCTCGAGCACCTCGACGTGCACGGTGGGGCCGAACACCTGCGGCCACTCGGCGACATCGGCCACCAGCGCGTACACGGCGGCGGGAGACGCAGCCACGGTGATGGAGTGCTCCGTGACGTGGAGCGCTGCGGTCTCGGACGTGGTGGTGGTCGGCGCCACGGCAAATTCCCTTCGGACTGTCCGCTGCAGGGCGGATCACAAGGTTGGCATGAGGTGATCGAGCGGGACTGGAGAACCGGTGGACCCGTGGTCAACTACTGGGCCCAGTCGGGGCGTTCGAGGATGTCGAGCACGGCGCAGCCCCAGCTGTATCCGGCACCGACACTGACCAGGACGACCCGGTCTCCGGGCGCCGCGCGCCCGGAGACGGTCAGGTGGTCGAGGCCGGCGAACTGGTCGCCCGCGCCGAGGTGCCCGACCGTGCGGCTGTAGTCCCACGTGGTGCGGGCGGGGTCGATGCCGAACGGCTTGTAGTAGATGGACGTCAGGCGCCGTTTGCCGAAGTGCGGCAGTACCACCCAGTCGGCTTCGGCGAGTTCGGAGCCGGCGTCGGCCAACGCCTGCTTGATCACCGTCTGCTGGCCGCTGTGGGCCCGGGAGATCGCGTACGACATTCCGGCGCGGCCGACGAAGGCACGCTTGGCCGCCTCGAAGTCGACGGGGATGCGGTGGCCGAACGGTGCCTTGGTGAAGGGGTCGTCGCCGCGGTGCAGCGGCTCGAGGTCGGGGTCCGCGTGCAGCGCGAGCGAGACGAGGCGGGCATAGCCGCCGCGCCGGGAGAGCACCAGCGAGGTGGCGCCGTCCGCGTAGGGCGTTCCGGGGTCGGTGTTCCAGCGGTCGATGCCCGGGGCGCAGAAGCGGTCGGCGGTGGTGATGAGGGCGTCGCTGTGGCCGTGGCCGGCGGTGAGGTAGGCGCTCGCCAGGTCGAGGGCGGCGAGCCCGCCGTTGGACATCTGCCGTATCTCGACGGCCTGGCAGGTGTTGCCGAGTGCCTCGCGCTGGATGTACGAGGCGACCGGCCAGAGGTCCTGGCCCTGGTGATAGGTGTCCGCGTGCAGCAGGAGATCCACGTCGCCGCCGTGCGTGCCGGCCCGGCTCAGAGCGGTGTGTGCGGCGGCCGCGGCCATTTCGGCAGCCGACTCGTCGGGCGAGTAGGCCACCGACTCCATGCCGGTGGCCGCGGCCGTCCGGGGCGGGCAGGCCCCGGAGGCGACGGCTTCGGCGATCGTGATGCGGGTGGGAAGCCGTGTGGAGGTCCCCCGTATGTAGACGTCTTCCAGACGCACAGTCTCTCCAAGGAAGGTCAGGGGCGGATCGGTTCGACCGAGGCCATGACGCGGCGGGCGGTCGCGTCCGGGGCCTGGCCCGGCGGTTCGTCGAGCAGGACGTAGTGGACGGCGTCGAGCAGCGCGTGCCAGCTGGCCGCGGTCGTGTTCGCGCCGACGCCGACGGTGCCCCAGCGGCGGCTGCCGGCCTGGTAGGAGATGAGGACGCGGGCGTCGGCGCTGCTACCGGTCTCGCCGCTGAGCACGCGGACCCGGTAGTCGACCAGCTCCAGCCGGGACAGGGCCGGGAAGCAGGGGTCGAGAGCGGCGTGCAGCGCGGTGTCCAGAGCGTTGACCGGACCGTTGCCGTGTCCGGTCGCGGTGATGGCCCGGCCCTGGACGGACAGGTGCACGGTGGCCTCGGTGCGGACCTCGTCGCCGTGCACCCCCAAGACGCCAAGAACGCTGACGGACCACGACTCGACCTCGAACGGCTGGGTCCGCGGGGCGCCCGTCAGCTCCTCGCGCAGCAGCAGTTCGAACGAGGCGTCGGCGGACTCGAAGCTGTAGCCGGAGTTCTCCAGTTCCTTGACGCGGGTCGCGGCGCGGGCCACTTCGTCGGACCCCGCCTCGACGTCGTAGCCCAGCTCGCGCGCCTTGAGCTCGATGGAGGAGCGGCCGCCCATGTCGGAGACGAGCGTGCGCATCGCGTTGCCCACCAGTGCCGGGCGGGTGTGCTGGTAGAGGTCGGGGTCGACCCGCAGGGCCGAGGCGTGCAGTCCGGCCTTGTGCGTGAAGGCCGATTCGCCGATGTAGGGGGCGGATCCGCTGCCGGGCAGCTCGGTCAGTTCGGCGATGGCCCGGCCGGTCGCGGCCAGGCCCGCCAGCCGCTCCAGCGGGACGACCTCGCGGCCGCGCTTGAGCACGAGGTTGGCGATGACGGTGAACAGGTCCGCGTTGCCGCACCGTTCGCCGTAGCCGTGGGCGGTGCCCTGGGCCTGAACGGCGCCGGCGTCGACGGCCGCCATGGTGTTGGCGACGGCGCAGCCGGTGTCGTTGTGGCAGTGGATGCCGAGCTGTACGCCGGTCAGGGCGCGGGTCTCGGCGACGACGGCCGCCACCTCGTCGGGCAGGGAGCCGCCGTTGGTGTCGCACAGGACGACGGTCTCCGCGCCGGCCTCGGCCGCGGTACGGACGACGGCGAGGGCGTACTCGCGGTTGAGCTGATAGCCGTCGAAGTAGTGCTCCGCGTCGACGAAGACCCGCCGCCCGGCGTGCACCAGGTGGCGTACCGTGCCGCCGATCATGGAGAGGTTCTCCGCGAGGGTGGTGCGCAGCGCGTCGCGCACATGGCCCGTGTGGCTCTTGGCGACGAGCGTCACCACGGGGGTCTCGGCCGCGAGCAGGGCCCGTACCTGCGGGTCCACGGGGGCCGGTACGCCGGGCCTGCGGGTGGCTCCGAACGCGGCGAGGACGGCGTGCTTCAGGTCGAGTTCGGTGCGGGCCCTGCGGAAGAACTCGGTGTCCCTCGGTACGGCCCCGGGCCACCCGCCCTCGATGAAGCCGACCCCGAGTCCGTCGAGCTCACGTGCGACGGCGAGCTTGTCCTCGACCGTCAGCACCATGCCTTCCTGCTGGGCGCCGTCGCGCAGGGTCGTGTCGTAGAGCTGGAAGCTCTGCTCGGCCATCGCCCCTCCCTTGTCCTGTATGCGCCGGTGATACCGGCCTCCGGATGGTGAGCCCACCGTCCGGCGGCGGACCGGAGAACGGCTCGAGCGGTGATGGACCGCGCGGCGGGACCGGAGACGCCCGTCGTCAGTGGTACTGGGCGGGCGCGTGGCTGAAGCGCGGGGCCGCTGCGGCGGGGCCGCTGCCGCGTGCCTGGTGGTGCGGATGCGAGGCGGCCTCTGCGGCGCTCAGGACCGGCGTCACACACGCCTCGGTTCCCTCGAAGCGCTGATCCCAGTGGTCGCGGGTCGCGCCGACGAAGCGGTTCGCGAACTCCCGTCGCAGAGCTGGCCAGTTGCGCGGGTCGTCACGGTCGGGCAGCGCCGCCGCGTCGAGTCCGAGGCCGTGGAGCAGCGCCGCGTAGAAGCGCTCCTCGAGGGCGCCGACCGCGACGTATCCGCCGTCGGCGCACGCGTAGCAGGTGTAGAACGGGGCGCCGCCGTCGAGCAGGTTCGTGCCGCGTTCGTGCCGCCACTGTCCCGCCGACCGCATGCCGACGAGCATGCCGAGCATCGCGCCGACGCCGTCCACGATCGCCGCGTCGACGACCCGGCCGGCGCCGGTCGAACCGCGTTCGTACAGGGCCGCGAGGACACCGGCGAGCAGGAACATGGAGCCGCCCCCGAAGTCCCCCAGGAAGTTCACCGGGACGACGGGCGGGCCGCCGGACTCGCCGATCGCGTACAGGGCGCCGGTCAGGGCGAGGTAGTTGATGTC
The DNA here is from genome assembly GCF_053607285.1 of Streptomyces sp. NPDC055140. Lineage (NCBI taxonomy): Bacteria > Bacillati > Actinomycetota > Actinomycetes > Kitasatosporales > Streptomycetaceae > Streptomyces > Streptomyces sp. NPDC055140. The sequence goes on from NZ_JBSGTG010000052.1 coordinate 24,038, forward strand.
GTGTCCGGGGGCCGCGGCGAGCGGCCCGTCCTGGCCCCAGCCCGTCATCCGGGCGTACACCAGCGCCGGGTTGCGCTCGAGGCACACCTCCGGCCCGATGCCGAGCCGCTCCGCCACGCCCGGCCGGAAGCCCTCGACCAGGACGTCGGAGCTCTCCAGAAGACTCAGGAGCTCCTCGACATCGTCCGGGCTCTTCAGGTCCAGGGCGATACGGTGCCGGCCCCGGTCGAGTTCCTGGTGCCACTCTTCGAAGGAGCGCCGTCCGTCGGCCCGGTCGACCCGGATCACCTCGGCGCCGAGATCGGCCAGGATCATGCAGGCGAAGGGCACCGGCCCGATCGCCGCCAGTTCGACCACCCGCAGCCCGCTCAGCGGGCCGGTCCCGCGGGACCGGCCCTCACTTGTCGCTATGCCCATGCCGTGAGGCTAGGGAGGCGCGCCCGAACCCCTCTCGCGCCCGGCTGGAGCGCGGGCGGCGCCGACTCCACCTGTGCCCGAGCGCGCGCTGGCAGCGTGCTCCAAGAACTGCTGTCTGTCCGGTTCTTCATGAGGAAACTCCCCCAGGAGGAAGGATTCACTGTGACCACCAGTGCCACGGAGCAGGGCGCCGCAGAGGCGGAGACCAAACCCTTTCCCTACGCGCGGCAGTGCCCGTTCACGCCCCCGAAGGAGTACGAGGAGATCGTCGAGAAGGACGTCTCCCAGGTCACGCTCAGGGGATCCGGCCTGCGGATATGGACGGTCGCCGGTTACGAGACCATCCGCCGCCTGCTCACCGACCCGCGGGTCAGCGCGTCCCGCAAGCACGACAACTTCCCCTTCTACTTCATCGCTCCGCCGGAGTACCGCACCGAGACGTCGTTCATCGGATACGACGGCAAGGAGCACAGCGACACCCGCCGCAAGGCCGCTCTGACGTTCACCAGCCGGCAGGTGCGGCGGCTGCGGCCGCGCATCGAGGAGATCGTCGACGACCACCTCGACAAGCTCCTCGCGATGACGCCCGTCGTGGACTTCCACCACGCGTTCTCGCTGTCGGTGCCCATGACGGTCATCTGCGAACTCCTCGGGATCCCGCAGGACCGGCACGAGTTCTTCATCAAGCACGGCACGGCGCTGCTCGGCGGCCACAGCTCCACGGAGGAGCGGCAGGCGGCCATCGTCGAGGTGAACGAGTACGTCAACGACCTCATCCAGCTGAAGAAGCGCGAGCCCGGCGAGGATCTGCTGAGCCGCGCGATGGCCGACTACGAGGCGTCCGGCGAGGAGTACACCGACCGCGACTTGTTCAACATGGTGCGGCTGCTGATGAACGGCGGCCACGAGACCACCGCCAGCCAGATCTCGCTCGGTACCGCCTGCCTCCTGGAGAACCCCGACCAGCTGCAACTCCTGCTCTCCGACCCCTCGTTGGTCAAGCCGGCCGTCGAGGAGCTGGTGCGGTACGCCACAATCGGTGACACGGCGGTGCCCCGGGTCGCCCTGGAGGACATCGAGATCGGCGGCCAGGTCATCCGCAAGGGCGACGGCATCCTCTGCCTCGGTCTCGCGGCCAACCGTGACCCGGAGGTCTTCCCCGAGCCGGAGAAGCTCGATATCACCCGCGGCAGCCGCAAGCACCTCGGCTTCGGGCACGGCGTGCACCACTGCATCGGCGCGGACCTCGCCCGCCTGGAGCTGGAGATCGTGTGGAGCAAGCTGTTCCAGCGCATCCCCACCCTCGAACTCGCCAAGCCCTTCCTGGAGATACCCCGCAAGGAAGGGGCCGTGATCTACGGGCTGTGGGAGCTGCCCGTGAAGTGGTGAGTCCAGCAAGGCCGCGCCTGGGCCGCCGACCCCCCCGAGCCCGGGCCGCCCCCCCCCCGCAGCCCCCCCCCACCACCAAAAG
>NZ_JBSGTG010000053.1:0-19932 GCF_053607285.1 Streptomyces sp. NPDC055140
TGGCCCGGCTCCAGCTGGGGCAGCCACATGCCGGTCTCGGCGTGCAGCTCGGCGGTGGCCTCCTCGTTCAGGAAGACCTGGCCCCGGGAGGCGATACGCCGCTTCAGCGGCAGTGAGTCAACTGGGGATGTACCGCCCCACGACAGCCGCGAGGTACCACCGCCGTGTCAGTGAAGCCCCCAGCCACAGGCCGACAACCGGCAGGAACACAATTCGCCCACTCAAGTGCGACTGACACGCCCTCGCTGCCACGAAGCCGACACATCGCACGGGGAGATGTCGAGTGCTTGAGCGGTGGCCCGTGTGACCAACAGCCGCAACCACCAAAGGGCAATCACCTGATGGCGGCGCTGGAACTGCTCACGCAGGCCAACCGGCCGTTTTCAAAACTCCACGTGCCGACACATCCACGTCGAAAAATCAACACCAACAAACCGATACAACTCAACAGGTCTACGCGGGCGGGTGTCCTGAACAGAGGGGCGGGTCGGGAAGCCCACGGTGTCCGGACGCGATGCTGTCGCCTTCGCCTTTCCCCATGAAGATTTGCCGCCCGGGTCCCGTGTCTGGGATCTTGTCCGGAGCGGCGATCTCAAGCAACGCGCTCAGCCGTCGGCACCACCCGCCTCGGCCCCAACCCAGGCCTACTGGTGGAGCCGTGGCCAAGCCGCGAGCAGCGGATCTTCGGACTGTCCATGGCCATACGAAGAAGGAGAAATAGCGTGAACACCGAAAAGGTTATGGCTCGACGCCTTACGGCCGAGGAGGTTTCAGAATTGGGCCTCCAGGAAGATATCTTCGTATCGGCGGAGTTGGACGATCTTTCTCTCGACTGCTTCGCTCCGGCTTTCCTCGCTAAGCCGGGAAAGTATTTCGATGGAGGATCCTTTATCGCAAGGACAATTTTCGGTAAGGAAATTCATGTTCTTCCGAACAATGCCGAAGAGGCCGGGATCTGGGTTGCCGACGAGGCTGGGGAAGAAATCGAGGTTCTCCAGAGTGCTGGCGTCCTCTTGAACCTCGCTCTCTTCGTGCCCAACGGGAATAAGGAATCTCTGGAGTCGCTCTACACCGCCGCACGAGAAGCGTTCGGCGCGGGAATCGTTCAGCGCTGGAACGAGGAAGTCGTGGCGGTGCCGGACGTCAAGGTCGACCTGTTCGAAGAGCCGGCCCGCGGGCGGAAGAACACGAGCGGCCAGAACCGCGACCGCCGCGCCTTGGACATCTACCCCACCCGAGTGCGGTTCATGGAGCCCAGCGCTGGCTGGAAGTTCATCGTCGAACCGCACAAGGAGGCCATCGACGACACGCCAACGATCTGAGCTGACAGCAGTCCGGAGAAGGTACGCCGACGGCTGCGACGGGAACCACAGGTCGCACTGGGCCAGCTCGCCGGGCTGATAGGTGGTGCGCGAGACCGGATCGACGGGCAGATAGGCGGGCCGCAGCTCGCGTACGCGTTCTTTGAGGACGGTCATCCCGCGCTCCCAGCCGATCCGCTCGGCGATCACAGTCGCGGGCATCGTCGGGGTCTGCTTCAAAGCTCCCGGATCTGCGGCTCGACCGCGTCGACCGCCGAGCCCTTGGCCGGCCGGGAGTAGACCGGCGGCCGGTTGGTTGCCAGGGCCCGCTTCACGGTGTTCTTCGAGATGCCCAGCTGCCGGGCGATCGCCCGGATCGGCATCTGTTCGGCCCGGTGCAGCCTGCGGATCTCTGCCCAGCCCTCCACGGAAATCACCCTCTTCTCCTGACCTTCGATCAAGATCAGGTTGGTCAGAAGACCACGAAGTGGGTCAGTTTTGATCCGCCGTCAGAGGGTCACGACGATTTCACCCGTCGCCGACAGACATCCATGCTTCCCCCTCGCTGGTGGAGCGGAAAGCATCCTGTGGCCCGAGGCCCTGTTGCTTCGGGCCACAGCAGTCACCGCAAACCACCGCAGTGAACCCGCCACGCCGCAAGGCCGTAGCAACACAACGAAGCTCCCGCCGCCGTGCCTGGCGGCATGGAGGACTCGGCAAGGCACCGGGAGGCGACCGCGCCGAGCACGCCTGCCCGCCTCCCGTCTCCCCGTGGGCAGGCAACGCCCGGAAGGCACCCCGGACCGTGAGGGCTGGCGCCCGCCTGTACGCCAGCCCTCACAGCGCGTCGGCCGCAGCCTCCGCGCCCTACGCGTGAGGCGAAACCAGCGGTCGAACACGGTGGACTTCCACTTCCAGTTCGATACCAGGCGACCTGACCCTGCCCGTGTAAGCCTTCTGCCCGCACCCAACGATTCCGCACCGCAGAACCTGCTGCCGCGCGCGGGAGGCGTCCCGTCAGCTGATGGAGCCGTTCAACGGACCGGAACTCGCAGGTCACGTCGGATGCTTCGACCAGACCCGGGCGCACCCCTAACAGCCGGACCGCCGGCATGGACAGCCGGTGAAGAAGAGTCGTCACCATCTCGCCGCGCCGGCATGGAGACGTAGCTGCCCGGGGACGGCTCCGGTCCGACCGTGCTACTTCGCGTCGCGGGAACCGGGGCTTGTCCCGCGCACTCCTTGCCAGCGCAGGTCAGGGAAGGGGCGGCCTATCTTATGTAGGACGTCGTCCTGTGCAATGGATCAAGGAAGACGGAGCGAGGGACAACTGCGACCGGCCCAAGGATCTGGGACCAGCAATCAGGTGAAAAGGCAGAAGAGTAGTCATTGTGGACGAGGGAAGTGCCGCCCATAGCGCACCGTCGATCTTTGTCGTGCTCCCCGACGGCCAGGAAGTCCGCGGACGGCTGCACGCCCGCCGGCAGGTGCAGGACGGCTGGCTCTACCAGGTAGGAATTCTGGTGTGGCAGGACGGTGCAAACGGCTCTGCCGAACCTGCCGAGCAGCGAGTCTGGGTGCCTCCCGCTCACGCCCGCCCAGTACCTGGTGTCTCCTACGAGCATGTCCCGACCCGCCGTCTGTCGAGCGAGGCCACGTCCCAGGAGCGCCTGCCCGCATGGACCCTCCAGTATCTGCCCCACCGTCCCAGACACCCGGGCGCCACACTCCTCCACGTTGTCGGCTGTACCCCCAGCGACCGGACACTCACGCGCGAGGAAGCTCTTGTCGCGCTCCGCCAACCGCGGGCAGCAGCCTGCATCGAATGCGACGCGGCCCGATCCCTTGCCCCCCGAACAGTGATAAGCCGACCAGGACCGTCGGACCCGGCAACAATACGACGGCGTAGCGCTCGACCGGTCGCTCCAGCAATGACCTTCGAGGCTCGGGGCCGCTATGTCCGCGTGGGCGCGTACCGTAAGCCGGCACCACGAACTCGCAGCAGGAATCACCATGCCGCTTTCTACAGAACAGTCCACTTCCGCCGTCGTCCCGACCGCGCCGCTGGCGCAGCGCCGGCCGCAACGGTCAGCCGTCCGTCACGGCCAGGCATCATGTGCCGACTACGGCTGCACCCGCACCGAGTGCCGCCAGGCGGCACTGAGGGCTCGCCGCCAACGCAGGCAGGACCGCCTGCATGGCATCCCCGCCCGCGTCCCGCCGTATGCCGCCGCCAGGTGGGCTGTCCGGCTGCGCGATCAGGGCATATCCGCGCAGGACATTGCCGACCGAGCTGGCCTGTCAGTGACCCAGGTCCGCCGCGTGCTCCGCGTCCCGGAGCAAGGCCAGGTGGCCCGGGACATCGCTCGTACAACCGCCGACGCCGTACTCGGTATCCCGCTCCCCCCGCGTGGCGAACCCGGGGCTCCGGGCCTGACCGGCTCCGCTGAATCGTCGCGGCTGCCGGCTGACTTGGCGCGTGCCGGCTGGCCTGCCGCCGCACTCGCCCTGCGCCTGGGTGTCAACGCCCGCACGGTCGCTGAGGTCCGCGAGAAACGCCTCCGCCTCCGTCTCGATCTGGCAATGCGGATCCGCCGCCTGCATCGCGAACTGATCGGCATCGATCCCGTCAGCCAGGGCATCCGCCCCGCCGACGCCGCCCATGTCCGCACTGCAGCTGCCCGACGCACGGACGCACGCTGAGCAAGCAGCGTGGTTCGCGGGCGTCCGGGCGGACTGTGAACTGGCGCGGGGCAGGGGCGGGGTGACGTTGCCGTCGGATCTGGTGTTGCTGCTTTAGAACAGCGCCTGACCCTCGCCGCTGGTGTCTGCGATGACGGGCCGGAAGCGGGTCGGGAGGCCGTCCAGGCGGTCGGGTCCGGCAGCGGCAGCCACGTCCGGGGCAATCTCAGCCAGCCAGGTACCAAACCGCTTGGTGGCTTCGCGGTAGGGGACTTGCGCCAGGGCACGGTGCTCGCCGGAAGGACAGAAGTCGACGGCGACAGTGAGCAGGCACGTACCGGGCGCGTTGTGACTGCCTGTCCAGGACACGCGCAGCGCACCACAGGGTTTGCGTCCACGGGAGCCGCGGGTGTCGCGGTGGGTGGGGCGCTGTGACCGGCACGCTACGTGGGCGGTCCAGGCGGCCAGGTGTGGCAGGGGCAGGGTGGTGCGGGCGCGGCAGCCGGGACAGCGATGCCAGTGCCGCAGCCAGTCGGTCGTGTGGGTGTCAAAGAGGCGTGTGTAGTGGCCGGCCACACGGATGTCGTTGCTGTACAAGTGATCAGACCGCTCCTGCGTATTACAGGACTGGCAGACTGGGGCACGGACATAGCCGTGCTCGTGACAATGGTCCAGCACGGCAGCGTGCACGGTGCGGCAGACGGCACACGCCCACCCAGACACCTTGCGGGAGATACCGGGCTTCCTGCTGAGCACCGAGTACAAGAGGCCCTGCAGTTCCCCGTTGTAGGGGCGCAGCGGGACGGTCGGGCCATCGGGGCTCGCCGTCTGACGACCGACGGCGGCCCGGGCATGCCCGACATGCGCGGGATGCTCAGTGCCAGCTGTGTTTACCTGGCGGGTCCGCGCGGCGTGCAGCCACTGCGTTTCGGCGTGCTCAGCCGCATCCAGCAGCCTGACCACAGCGCGCGGCAGCCACCACGTCCGCGCCGTTTGACCGCGGGTCTCCTCCACGAAGATCCGCCGCCAGTCGATCCCCGCCAGATGGGACAACCGGCCGCCTTCACCCCTCGCTACCCGCTCGGGGCCGCCCGGCTCCCGCAGTTCCCGGGCAATGCGGTCGCGCCACCGCAGGGGCATTCCCTCGGCATGCCCCTGCGCGCCGCCAAACGGACCGACGCGGACCAGGTCCCGGCGGTCCAACTCCACCGCGCTCAGTTCCGCTGCCGCCCGACGCACCTCAATCTCCGACACACTCCACTGGCCACCGCTCGCCCTCACGGTCGCCACCACACAACTGCCGAGCAGCACGTACCCTGCCCAGGCATCGACAGGGGATCCGGTGAGTACCAAAGAAGCCGTTGGCACAGCACTGTCGACCGTCAACTCGGCCCACAGAGCATCCACGGCACCCAGAGTGATCAAGCCGCCCCCGCGACCTCCGATGACATGCTCAGACATACCGCCAGGCTAACCACCCGACCAAGCACAGTGATCCCCGGCCCCGTTCACCGGACGCCCAACTTGCGCCCACATGACCGGTGTCCATGGGCCGGTTGGCGGCCCTCATCTCGCCCTGTTACTGGCCGGTGCAGTGGGTGTCCAGCGGTCTCCGTGAAGTTCCCCCGCGATCATGGACAGCGGATGGTTGCGCTGCGGGGGCGAGGTCTTGGGTCACCAGGGCTCTGGTTTCGAGCGGGGTGACGTAGCCGTACTCGGGATGCTTGCGCAGTCGGGTGCGGTTGTACTCGACCTCGATGAAGCGGAAGACGTCGGCGCGGGCCGCTTCGCGGGACTCCCAGATGGTGGTCCCGATCTCCGCCTTCAGCAGACCGAAAAAGCTTTCGGCCGCGGCGTTATCGTAACAGGAGCCGATACGACCCATCGATTGCCGCATGGTCAACTTCCGTATCTCGGTGCGGAATTCGTCACTCGTATATATACGTCTCGGAAGTTCGGCCGTGCCTGCCGCAAGCTGGGTGTTTTCCAGTCCATGGGCAGATTCGGATCTTGCTTCGACAACGCAGTGAGCGAGGCGTTCAACAGCGTCCTCAAGGTCGAGTACGTCCACCGGCACACCTTCACAACCCGGGCCGAGGCCCGCATCAAGATCGCCACCTGGATCGCCGACTTCTACAACGCCCGGCGGCTCCACAGCATTTGTGGCTTCAAGAGCCCGATCGACTACGAACGCGAGCACCGGACCGGCCTCACCATGGGGCTGACCGCATAGAGGAAGTCTCCACGTTCCCGGGGGATTGACATACCTCGCTGCTATCCGAGGGAAGTCAGACGTGTCGGGCACTTGAGGCGTCAGGGCGCCGGCCGAGCCGTAGCAGGCCGGGCACTGCGGCCAGGCTGAGGGCGAGCAGGAAGAGCCAGGGCCAGGCGGTGCCGTAGCCGAGTAGCAGGGTGAGCAGGCCGGGGGCAACGGCCTGCCCGACGTTCCATGAGAGTTGGTAGACGGCCAGGTAGCGGCCACGCTGAGCCGGGTCGGAGAGCGAGACGCTGAGCTCCTCCCGGCAGGGGATCGCGACGGTCTCGGCGAGGTTGTAGACGAGCATCGCGGTGCACAGGCCCGGCAGGACGGTCCAGCCGGGGGCGGCGGAGAGCAGCGCGAAGAGGGCGAAGGCGAACGCGTTGAGCAGTGCCCCGGCGGCGACCACCCGGGTGGGGCGCAGGCCTTCGAGACGGCGGGCGACGGCGCTCTGGGTGAGGACGACCTGCACGCCGTTGAGGACGAGGAGAGAGCCGGCCACCGAGGCGTTTCGGTGCAGGCCGACGGTGATGTAGACGGCCAGCAGCATGCTGAGGATCATCGAGGCGAAGACGAAGCTGAAGTTGACCGTCACCAGCAGCAGGTAGCGCCGGTCCCTCAGCACCGCGCGGTAGCCGCCCGTCTTGGTCGCCCCTGGCTCCTGTCCGGGCACGGCGGTGGGTCGCCAGGTCGCCAGCAGGATGGACGCGAGAAGGTAGCTGGCCGCGTTGAGCACCACCAGCAGTCGCAGCGCTCCGGTGCCGCCGCCGGCCATCAGGAAGGCTCCCAACGCCCCGCCGAGGCCCATGCCGGTGTTGCGCAGTGTCTGCACCAGCGCGAACCACCGGCTGCGCTCACCCCCGTGGGAGGCGAGGACCACCAGACCGGTGCTGGCGGTCCAGTAGCCGACGTGACCGATCTGGGCGAGCAGGCAGACCAGGACGATCTGCCAGGCGTGGTGGGTGAGCAGGAATCCGCAGTAGGCGAGCGCGGAGAGCGCGTTGGCGCCGACCGCCACCACGCGGGCGCCGTGGCGGTCGATCAGCGGGCCGACGGCGAGGGCGGTGGGCAGGGCGAGCAGCCGGGCGGCGGAGACTGCGGCGCCGATCGTGGCGAGAGGGAGGGCGGTGGTGCGGGCGAAGTAGACGAGGACGAATGCGAGGATCAACCCGGTGCCGAGGCTGTCGACGATGTGGGCGCCGATCAAGCGGGCGCGGCCGGCAGTGTCGGGCAGGCCCAGACGGTCGCGCAGCGGAAGGAGCGTGGTGGTGGTCATGCACCGAGGCTCTCTGGAATGATCATCACCGCCCAGATATTCCATCCTGATCGAATCCTCACGGAGGTCCCGTGCTCACCTGGGAGTTTTCCGCACAAGACCTTGCCCGGACGCGGTTCGCCCGCTCGCCGCTGTGCGAAGTGACGACGAGCGTCGAGGTACTCAAGGACCCAGGCCGGCATGCGGTCCACCTGCCCTGGGTGCGGCAGGCCACGCGGCGGCTGGCAGGGGTGGGCTGGGATCTGCTGTCCGAGCTGGTGCGGCTGCCGACGGTGTACGTGCCGGACTTCCTGACTCCGGTGCCGGAGGCGTCCAGCCCGACGATCGAGCGGGAGCTGGCCGACCTGGCCGCCACCGATCCCGCGGTGGTGCGCCGCGACCTCTCCCGGATCAGAGGTGAACTACCTCCGCTGGCAGTGGAGTTGGCACGGGATCCGGAACGCGGTCTCGCCCGGCTCGCGGCGGAGATCCGCGCGTACTGGGATGCTGCGATCGCCCCGCACTGGGCCCGGATCGAGCGGCTCTCCGAGGGTGAGATCCTGCGCCGGGCCCGACAGATGTCCGCAGGCGGTCCGGCGACGCTGTTCGCCGACCTGCACCCGCAGGTGGCCTGGGAACGGGACACCCTGCGGATCGGCTACCGGATGGTCGACGCACACCGTCGGCTGGACGGGGAGCGGGGCCTGGTCCTGGTGCCGACGGTGTTCGCCTGGCCGGGCGTGTTCTCCCAGCAGAATCCGCCGTGGCAGCCGGGCCTGGTGTACCCGCCGCGCGGGGTGGCGACGCTGTGGGAGACGGCGGGCAATGCGGTGCCGGAAGGGCTGGCCCGGGTGATCGGCCGTACCCGCGCCTGGCTGCTGACCGAGTTGGACGCCCCCGCCTCGACCAGCGAACTCGCCGAACGCACGGGCCTGTCCGCCCCGAACGTCTCCCACCACCTGGCCGCCCTGCGTGGCGCCAGCCTGCTCGCGCGCCACCGCACCGGCCGCACGGTCCTATACCTGCGTACCGACGCGGCCGAACTCCTCCTTCAGGCCGTCCAGGCCGATGGTTGATGCGGCCACCAGCGGTACCACCGCAAGCGTGAAGAGACACGGCGGCTGTGCAGGTCGGGCCGTACCCCAGCTCTGTGCGCGTTCGGGGCTCTGGCAAGTTTTTCGTAGCCGAAGATCATCCCGGGACGGCGGTCGACTGGTTTGCCAGTGGGCAACCTTTGACTGTGCCCTGTTGAACTAGCCACGCCGTTACCACAGTTGGCCAATGTGCCGGTTGTCGCGGTCGATGTATCCGATGCTGTCGTGGCGGTCCGCGCCCGCACACGGCGCGATTTTCCGGCGGCGTGTACGGGATGCGGCACGCTGAGCGAGTGGAGCCACAGCCGCTACGTGCGGCACCTCGCCGATCCCCGCTCGGCGACCGGCCGGTCCGGATCGACTTGAGCGTGCGCCGTCTGTGCCGCGAGAACGCGGCCTGCCCGAAGATCACCTTCGCCGAGCAGGTGCCGGGACTGACCGTGCGCTACCAGCGGCGCACCCCGAGAGGTGAAGCCCTGGGTAGACGGGTTGTCAACCAAGATCAACCTGTACGCTCACTCGAACTCTGGTTCCGACTAGGGAAGTTGTAGCACTCTCTGCACGCCGCACTGCACGTCTTCAGTATCGGCATCGGCAACCTCACTGACCGCCGCCCCACGATCTACTCCGTCGCCTACCTGCAGCTGTACAACCACATCGCGGAGAAAGCCACGATCCGCGAGTGCGCCAACGAGACCTGCCGCCGGAGCTTCGTACGCCAGCGCGGCCGCGCCGAGTACGGGCAGAACCGCACCAGCGGCATCAAGTACTGCACCCGCGAATGCGCCCGCGCCCAGGCACAGCGCGAACTCCGCCGACGCCGCAAAGAGCAGACCCCGCCGCTCCAGCAATCGCCAGCCAAGATGCCGACAACGCAGGGCAGCCCAGAGTCCATCGGCCAAACGGGAGATGGACGCTGATCAACCTGCGCGAACACCAAGCAGAGGCCGTCTCGCGGATCCGGAAGTAGGCGGGATACCACGCATGGCCGTCCACGCCCGCCCGAGGCCGACGCCGAGGGGTGGCCAGCCTCGCTGATTGGACAGCGCTGCCCCCCGCCCTGGACTCAGGTACTGCCGCGCGGGCCCGTCCACAACCTCCCGGTCAAGGGTTCGTTGAGCTCTCCGAACGTCCAACCCATGAGCGGAAGGTGTCGTCGTGACCAGTGCCATCTCAGTGGAAGACCGCTGCATCGACGCCTTCAACGAGCTCAAAACCAGCCGGCACATCACCACCGTGCTCTATCGGCTCAACGACAACCTGGACACCCTCATCCTGGACTTCGAGGGGAACCTGACCCACGACGAACTCCTCAAAGCCCTACCCTCCGATCCACGCCTCGTGGTCTATGAACTGCACTTCGCCGACCGGGACGGCAGTCGCAGAGCGGTTATCGTCCTGATCTCCTGGTCGCCCCAAGGCACCAGTCCCGAGCAGATGGCGAGGCGTACGCGTCCAGGCGCGGCTTCACCTCTCCCCACCACTGGTCCGCCTCCTTCGTCAGGAGCCGGGCCGCAGCTCGATCCAGCGGTTCCAAGGCCGCGTTGACGGCCTCCAGGTCGTCCGCCTCCACAGCCGCCCTCAGCTCCGCCGGCGCGGGCTGCAGCTCCGGATGCTGGTCCGTGAGCATCGCGTAGACCAGGGCCAACAGCTCGTCGGCGTCACGCCCGTGGAAGGAGCCGGACTCAAATCGCTCAGCAAACACTGACGCCCGCCCGGCGGGCAGCTGCGCGGAACGCCGCACCTCGCTCCCGACACGCTTGGCATCCTCAGGCATCCAGCGGCGGCAGAGCGCTCCAGGGTGAGCGGAGCCGTCACAGCCGGCGGGGCAGGGCTCGAAGACGGTGGGGAAGATGCGGGGCGGTTCCTCAGGCGACTCCGCCGACCGGCGTGCGGCGGTGAACTTCTCGCCGGCGCGGGCTGCGGTGCGGGCCCTCTTGCCTGCGGTGGTCTGCTTCTTGGGCATCGCGTACTCCGATTCGCGGACAGGTCCCACGCTCCCAGCCGGTCGTGTACGTCGAGGCCGAGCAGGACAGATCGCAGATCTTCACGGGCCCCGAGAGACCTTGGCCGACTGCGCTCCGGCAGCGTGGGTGCGAGGAGCAGCGGCGAACGGCGGTACGCGTCTAGCCGTGACATCCCACGGTAGGGCCCACCACTGACAGCCGCCTGGAAACGACGACGGCGGGCTGCGGCCCCTGCGCGACAAGCGCGCCACCGACGACGAGTGAGCGCGGCCGGCCGGGGAAAGTCCCACCGGACCTTCCCCGGGCCTGGCTCGTTGACCAGCACAGACGACACCGTGAACAGGGTGTTCGCGGAGTACGGGCGGATCGCCAAGTCCGAGCACCTGATGCGGATGGTCGACCCGGTCGACGACACCTACCGCCGGCAGATGAACCGGCAGCTCACCGTGCAGGAGTCGCGGCACAAGCTGGCGCGCGATGTGTGCCACGGCAAGCGCGGCACCATCCACCAGGCGTACCGGGACGGGATGGAGGACCAGCTCGGCGCGCTCGGCCTGGTCCTCAACGCCATCGTGCTCTGGACCACGAAGTACATCGACGCCGCCGTCGCCCAGCTCCGCGCCGAGGGCCACGAGCTGCGGGACGAGGACATCGCCCGGCTCTCCCCGCTCAAGCACCGCAACCTCGACGTGCTCGGCCGCTATCACCGCCTCCACCCCGGCCGCCGGCGCCCTGCGCCCGCTGCGCGACCCGGACGCGGCCGGGCTCGGGCTGGATGAGGACGACGAGGAGTAGAGGCCCTCTTGGCGTCTCCCGCCGGGGCCCGGATCGTTGTCAGGGTGGGGTGCCGGCCCGGGGAGGGCCTTGGCCGGGAGAACGAGGAGGGGCGCTGTGGCGCGTTCGCTTGGTGTGTCGCTGGCCGAGGCGTATCCGCAGGTCGCCGCGATGTGGTTGCAGGAGCGCAACGGCGGGCTGACCCCGGCGAATGCGACGCCGAAGATGCAGGTCAAGGTGTGGTGGCGGTGCGCGGCCGGCCACGAGTGGGAGGAGAACATCTCCACTCGCACCACGCTGCCGAAGTGGAAGGGCGGCGACGTCGCGGCCTGCCGTGAGTGCGTCGGCTACAAGGTCTCCTACACCTACCCCGACTGCGGGCACAGCGCGATGGTCACCCCCGAGGCCGCGGCGAAGAAGCGGGGGCGCTGCTGGAACTGTCAGCAGGAGTGGTGGCAGGCCAACGAGAAGCGGCTGAAGAAGGAGTTGTCCGCGGCCGCGAAGGCCGCCGCCGGGCGCGCGGGCAAGCTGCTGGACGCCGTCCCCGTGCCCGCCGACGTCCCGCCGCCGCTGGTCACCGAGTGGCGGTGGTGGGCGGCCAAGCACCTCCAGGGCGCCATCGCCGCCGAGGAGAAGATGGGCAGGGAAGGCCGCACCGACGAGATGCTGGCCCAGGTCACCGAGATGGCCGCTCGGCTGCTGCCGACCAAGGAGGAGGCCGGGCGCGCGGCGGCCCACGGCGGGGTGCTGCGGCTCCTGGACCAGGCCCACTGGGCCGAGGGCTGGCTGCACCAGCTCACCGGCCGCGCGGCCCGCCGGGTAGACGAGGACACCCTGGACACCATGGCCTGGTCTCTGGGCGAGATCCTCGCCGCCTGGTCGCAGCGGGCCGCCGAGGCCGTCGCCGCCGACCGCGCGAACGGGCACGGGGCGCCCTCAACCGCCGACGTCACCCGTGTCCTGACCAAGGTCGTGCTCTCCTTCAAGGACGAGCTGGTGCGCGACAGCCCGCTCGCCCCCTACGCCCGTGCCTACAAGGAACTGCGGCTGCCCGTGGTTCCGGACGGCAAGGGTCGCTATGGCCGGGCCGACGTGGTGGTCTGGATTCCCGGCGGCCCGAACTTCGTGATCGAGATCGACTCCGCACCGAACCCGGCCTCCGCCGAGAAGCTCGTCTTCGCCCGCGACGCCGGCGCCTTCCCGCTGTGGGTCCGCTTCGGCAAGGGCGGCATCGAGAAGATCGACGGCGTGATGGTCCTCGACATCCGCGACGCCGTGCGCAGTGTCCTCGACGCGGGAGCCGAGTGACGCTCGTATCCGGCCTGTTCGAGGTCGATTACCTCACCGTCGAACACGCGGAAATCTATGTTGACTGGAGTAGACATTGGGTGGCGGCGTGGTTATGGTTTCTCTCGTAGCCGAGATCAACAGGGCCCGGCAGAGACGAACTGCCGGGCAGCAGTACCGCAGTTCGCAGGACGGTGCGGTGGTGGAGTTCCGAAGCCAGGGTTGGTGCAGGACGGCGACGGGACTGACGACCGGACCGGGTGGCCCGCAGTGATCAGGGGCCGCCGGTAGCAGTACCGCAGTACGCGTAAGTGCAGTTCGCAGTACCCAGCAGTGAAGTCAGTGAGCAGCACCTCGGTGAAGGCGTCGGCTGCGGACGCGCGCACCGGGAGGTTCGGCAGTGGGGTTCTAAGCCAGAGCAGACGCAGGACGGGCGACGGGGCTGGCTGCCGAAGCGTGACGCTTACTCAAGGTCACCGAGTAGTTCGCATCACCAGCAGTAGGTAAGTGATTGATCCCAGAGGGAAGAACGGAGGAACGAGCGCCATCAGGATCGCCCGGGCGCAGTGTTGAGCCCGGGTACCGCAGGACATCGATAGTGAGGTGGTCTCCGGTCAAGCAACCGCGATCCCCGCACACGCTCCCATCCCCCGTGAGCTGGTGCGGAAACAGAAGGCCGGCGCAGTATCAGGGCCGGCAGATGGTGTAGCAGTTCCTTCGGGGCCCTGGTGCCATTGGCACCAGGGCCCCTCCAGCGTGTTCCACAAAGAGGTGCAATGACAGCAGACGACTCGTTCGGCCGTCTCGATGACGACGACTACCCCGCCTACACCATGGGCCGGGCCGCCGAGATGCTCGGCACCACCCAGGGCTTCCTCCGCGCCATCGGAGAAGCCCGCCTGATCACCCCGCTGCGCTCCGAGGGCGGACACCGCCGCTACTCCCGCTACCAACTGCGCATCGCCGCACGCGCCCGGGAACTCGTCGACCACGGGACCCCCATCGAGGCCGCCTGCCGCATCGTCATCCTCGAAGACCAGCTCGAAGAAGCACAGCGCATCAACGCCGAATACCGCCGGCGTGGCGAGTCCTCCGCTCCGTCGGCCTCGACCTGAGACCTGCGACTACCCCAGCGGTTTCGCGGCTGCCGCCCGCACATGCTGCCCAAAACGCTTCACGTCCTGGGCAACTTCGTCGGACTGTGTGACCGGCAGCCCTGGTCTCCCCTTGGGGCCAGGGCCCTGTCCCGTGCCCTGCTGGGGTGGTGGACTACGGCAGCGCCGCCGGTCAGGCTTGCGGCCCGAAGAGTTCGAGCAGGCGTGCCTTCTGGCGGGAGCCGAGGCCCTGGACGCGGCGGCGCTCGGAGATGTCGAGGTCGGCCAGGAGCTGGGCGGCGCGGATCTTGCCGATGTTGGGCAGTCCTTCCAGCAGGCGCTTGACGAGCATCCTGCCCACGACCGGGTCATCTCGGTCGAGTACCTCCTGCAAGGAGGTGCGGTCGTGCTTGAGCGCGTCGAGCAGTTCGCCGCGTTCGCGGCGGACGGCAGCCGCCTTCCGGAGGTTTTCCGCGTGGGCTTCGGCGGTCAGGGCAGGCAGGGGCATCGCTGTGCGGTCCTCTCGTCGTACGGCTTGCGTCGGCCGTCATGACGCGTCCGCAGGGGCGGTGACCAGCGGGTTTGCCGTGCCGCGGCCGGTTATGCGCTGGGCTGGCTGCGGGTGGCTCCGCCGCGGCCGCGCAGGGTGACGCCGGCTTCGGTGAGGATGCGGTGGACGAAGCCGTAGCTGCGGCCGGTGTCCTGTGCCAGGGCCCGGATGCTCGCTCCGCCTTCGTACGCCTTCTTCAGCTCGTTCGCGATCTTGTCGCGTGCCTCGCCGGTGATCCGCGTTCCCTTGGCCATGGCTCGTCCCCTTCGTCGTTCGACCCTCGCCGTGGTGATCATCGCGCATCGGTCCGGCGTCCGGCAGCCGATCCGCACACCCGGGCGAGAACCAACAAGGCGCGATTGCGCTATCGGTGACTCCGCTTCCCTGACCGTTTATCGGACTTGTGTTCATTGACGGCGACGGGCCGCCCGGCACGTGCGGTCACAGAACTTCTTGTCACTGCGAGCGCCCGCAGGCAGCGGCTTGGAGCACAGGACGTACGCGCACCGGCGCACCCGCCCGGCCATGACTTCACCCCGGCTGCTCGATGGTGAAGGCGCTGCCGGTGTGGGACAGCCGCAGCAGCCGGGCCAGGGAGTGCGGGACCGCGTACAGCCGCAGTTCCACCCCTTCGGCCTTCGCAGCGCGGGCGGCGGCCAGCAGCGCGGACAGGCCGGAACAATCCACGAAGGTCAGCCGACCGCAATTCACGTCGACGCGGTCGTGGGCGGACACGGCAGCCCGGAGGGCTTCCCTGATGTCCGGGGCGCTGACCAGGTCGAGGTCCCCGGCCACGGTCACCCGGCAGCTGCCGGGCCCGGTCGGGTGCACTGCGACCTGGAGCGTGTCGTGCACGGCGCCCCCTTCGGGACTGCGATGTCGCGTCACTGGGCGGGGTCGTGTTTCCAGAAAACGCCCTGACCAGGCGCCGTGTCCATCCCCGTCACTCACCGCCTGGCGCCCGTCACGCGGCCAGGAAGAACCGTCGCGGCGCCGCCCCCCGCCGAAGCGAGGGCCATCATGGATCCCTGCGCGGTCAGTGGCGGGTCTGGAACCAGACGACGATGGGCCTTCCCCCGTGAAGGTGGGCACGCGGCTCACTGCAGTGGCCGTAAAGGTCCTCGACGACGGCGAACTGCCCGACGAGCATCGCCAACGCATCATCGAGAACAGGGACTTCGCGCGCTCCAGGCTGCGCCGGCCACGGGAGCCAGGACACAAAAACCCGTCAGCACCTGACCCGCGACGACAGGCGCCGCGGCCGGCGGCCCGGCCGTCCCATGGACCCCCTTGGGTGCTACTGGCCATCCGGCTGCGGCAGGTCCTGCTCGGTCCAGATGGTCTTGCCGGTGGACGTGTAGCGCGTGCCCCAGTGGTGGGTCATCTGGGCGATGATGAACAGGCCCCGGCCTCCCTCGTCGTCGCTCGCGGCGTGCCGCAGATTGGGCGCGGTGTGGCCGGTGTCGGACACCTCGCAGGTCAGGGTCCGGTCGCGGATCAGGCGCACCTGGATCGGGCCGCCACCTGCGTAGCGGATGGCGTTGGTGACCAGTTCGCTGACGATCAGCTCCGTGGTGAACGCCACGTCGTCCAGCCCCCAGTCGCCGAGCTGCTTCCCGACAGCGGAGCGGACGGTGGCCACGGCCGCCGGGTCCGGGGCCAGTGCCCATTGGGCGAACCGGTTTCGGGCGAGCAGGCGCGTGCGGACCAGGAGCATCGTCGCGTCCACGTCCACCGCCCCGGGCAGCATGGTGGCCACCGCCCGGTCGCACAGCTCTTCAAGGGATCTCCGGTCGTCGCACAGGACCTGTGAGAGCTGCGCGAGCCCGGCTTCGCGGTCGTCGGCCGCCTGGAGGAGGCCGTTGGTGAAGAGGGCGACAACAGTGCCCGGCGCGAGTTCCAGTTCCGTGCTCTGGTAGGGCAGGCCGCCGATTCCCAGCGGCGGTCCTGGCGGCAGCTGGGGATAGCCGACGACGCCCGTGTGCGGTTCGACGAGCGCCAGCACCGGCTCCCCGGCTCGCGCCATGCTGCACTCCCCCGAGAGGGGGTCGTACACCGCGTACAGGCAGCTCACGCCCACAGCCGCGTCGGCGTGCGCTTTCAGGTGGCCCGGGCCGCGGCCGGTTTCGTCCTCGTGCGTGGTCTGCTCGACCAGGTCGGCCAGGCGGGACAGCAGCTCGTCCGGGCTCAGGTCGAGGCGGGCCAGGACGCGCACACCCGTGCGCAGGCGTCCCGCGGTGGCCGCGGCGCGTATGCCGTGACCGAGCACATCCCCGACGACCAGGCCGGCCCGGGTACCGGAGAGAGGAATGACGTCGTACCAGTCGCCGCCCACCCCGGACCCGCTGTCGGCGGGCAGGTAGCGGCTCGCCGAGTCGACGGCGGCGTGCGGCGGCAGGCGGCGTGGAAGCAGGCTCCGCTGGAGCTTGAGGGCCACGCTGTGGCCACGGGTGACCACCGGCATCAGCAGGAAACCGATCAGCAGGGCGCCCAGGCCCAGGACGGTGACCCCGCCCGTCCTGCCGATCAGCGGCAGATCGACGGCGGTCGTGCCATACCGGGGATCCGCGTAGACGACGAAGGCGGCGTAGAGGAACAGCAAGAGCATGAACAGCGCGCCGAGCCCGGGCAGCACGCCCTTGAAGAGCAGATCCTTGACACTGCGGGTGAGGATCTTGCGGTGGTACCAGACGCAGGCGAAGCCGGTCAGTCCGTACTGGAACGCGATCGCGAGACCGACCGAGTCGATCGAGTCGGCCAGGACGTTCTGGCTGAGCGAGGCCAGCAGGACGAACAGGGCGATCGAGACCGCTCCCATGCCGATGGTCCCCCAGGTGGGAGTGAGAAACCTGCGGTGGACCCGGGCGAACCGAGAAGGGACGGCCTTGTGGACCGCCATGGAAAAGACAGTCCTGGCCAGGGGCAGGATGGTGGTCTGCGCGGAGGCCAACGCGGACGTCAGCACCATCAGGATCAGCAGTCTCGACAGGAACAGCCCCGTGCCGTGGCTCCCGAACACGGCCTCACCCAGCCCAAAGAACACATCGTCCGCGTTGCCCGCGTTGCCGAGTCCGATGCCCGAGGTGCCCACTCCCGCGAACGCCTGCGCCGACGTGGACACCAGCCCGTACATGACCAGGAGCAGCACGGTGGACAAGACCGCGGCACGGCCCGGGATACGCGTGCTGTCGACGGTTTCCTCGTTCACCGAGAACGCGGTGTCCCAGCCCCAGTAGATGAAGACCCCCGCCAGGATGCCCGAGGTCATGGCCGTCACCGAGGGCACCGCGAAGGGGTTGAACCAGGACGCGGACACATGGACCGCCGTCGGCGGAGCACTGGTGTACACCCTGACCAGCGCGGCGACGGCGAGCAGGATCAGCATCACCACTTCCAGGCACAGCAGCCAGCGCTGTACAGCCGCCGACAACGAGATGCCGACATAGCAGATCACCGTCAGCACGGCGATCCAGCCCACGCCCGCCGCGGTGGTCCACAGCCGGTCTTCCGCCAGCGCGTCCAAACCCATCAACCGAAAGCCATAGGCAGCAGCGATCTGCGCGAGGCTGGCCATCACGAGGATGTTGGCGACGATGAGACCCCAGCCGCCCATCCAGCCGGTGCGCGGCCCGAAAGCGCGGGTGGCCCACGTGAACGTGGTCCCGCAGTCGGCGTTGCTCGCATTCAGCTCCCGAAAGGCGTACGCGACCAGCAGCATCGGGACAAAAGCCAGCATGGTGACGACCGGAGCCTGCAATCCGACCCCGGCCACAATGATGCCCAGCGTCGCGGCGAGGCTGTACGCCGGACCGGTAGAAGCCAGACCCATAACGACCGAGGAAAACATACCCAGGGCATCATTCTTGAGCCCCTTACGGCCAGACCCTGTACCCGGAGCAGGAAGACCAGCCGACACGCCACCACCGAACAGCCTCACACTTGATTCCAACGCAGCACCGCTCCCCCTCGCAACAGCGCAGCCACAGCCAGACAGCCACAGTGGCCGCCACCATGCACGACAGCGATACGGCCCACTGTGAGCCGCCCGCACAGAAAACCGCCGATGCCTCGAAGCTGCACCAACGCCGCACCCCGGATCCCGCAGCGTCACCGGCGGACAACGACCACAGCGATACCGTCACGGACCTCGCCGGTGACCGGCAGCCCGGGGCGGCAATAGGCCGTCGGTGATCTGTAGGCGATGTGTCGGGAGCCGCTGCAACCGTGGGTGTCGAGCTGTCCTGCAGGGCAGTCGCAGTCGCCCTCAACAGATAAGGGAACCTCGCTGCCATGTCGTCCACCTCCTCCACCCCGCCCTGGAATGTTCAACAACTGCCGCGTGCCCATGACAGCGTCTTCCTGGTCACCGGAGGCAACGCCGGCATCGGGTACTTCGTCGCGGAGCAGTTGTCCGCAACCGGAGCCACTGTCGTACTGGGCAGCCGGAATCCCGCAAAGGCTGAAGTCGCCACGGCCTCCATCCGCTCGCGTGTCCCCGGCGCGCGAGTGCGAGCCGTACGGCTGGACCTCGCCGACCTCTCATCGCTCAGAACAGCGGTGGAATCACTGGATGCGGAATACCTCGACGCGGTGGTCCACAACGCCGGCGTCGCGCTCGACGCCCCGGCGCGCCGGGAGACCGGGGACGGTCACGAACTCATGTTCGGCACGAACCACCTCGGGCACTTCGCGCTGACCCACTGGCTGATGCCGCTGCTGTCGGCCGCACCGGCGGCCCGCATCGTGACCATGGGCAGCTTCGCGGCGAAGACCGAGCGGCTCGACATCGACGACCTGCACTCCCGGAAGAACTACCGGCCCAAGCAAACCTACGGACGCTCCAAGCTGGCGCAGATGTACTTCGGCCTCGAACTCGACCGCCGCCTGCGCGCCGTCGAAAGCACGGTGGCAAGCGTGGTGGTCCATCCCGGCGGCGCGCTGGACTCCCTGACCCCGTCACGGCCGCCACTGCATGTGCGGACCGCTGGTGCGCGGCTCTGCGGTGCACCAGCGGCCCTTCTTGTCCAGGGCAAGCACGCCGGCGCATGGCCCGCGGTCCAAGCGGTGCTGGACCCCACCGTACGCGGAGGGCAGACGTGGGCACCGCGTGCCTTCAACCTGCGCGGCAAGCCTCAACATCAACGGACGTGGAACCACCTCACCGACACCTCCGTAGCGGCGCGATTGTGGGAAGCCAGCCGTGACCTGACCGGCATCAACCTCATCACCATCCCCGGACAACCTCAGGCACGCTAGGGCGGCCTACCCCGGGCCATTTCGCTCTTCGAACAGGCCCCCACCGCGCCCGCACCGCACCCCCAGGAGGCCGCAGGCGCCACCCCCGCCGGCGCCGCGCTCCAGACTGCCCGCTGGCGGCACCGAGGCTGGGGCCCCGCCGCTCCGGCAGCCCCACCAGCCCATCACCACGGCCGGTCCGCCATAACCCCGCCCCCAGCATGAAACCCTGGCCGCGCACCCAAAAGGGGCGCGGCCAGGGCTGTCGGTCACGCGGTCCGGGGAAGGGGAAAGACGCCCAGCCGGCGGCAGGCCCGGCGGAACTTTCGCGAGGCGTATTCGGCGAGTTCAACCAGTCGTTGCAACACCGGGCTGTTGCAGCGAGCGTAGCTGCTCTTCGAAGACCTCGGCCGGCGTCCGCCAACCGAGGACCTTG
>NZ_JBSGTG010000054.1:0-19643 GCF_053607285.1 Streptomyces sp. NPDC055140
GCGCCCGTTGCCGCGGCGATGCTGCGCATCGCCACCACAGGATGCGATTCCTCCCGGGGGTGAACCCCCGGGGTTCCTCGCAAGAGCACGCTGAAATGGGGCGTCAGGGAGCCTGACGATCGAGACATCATGGATACCAGCCCGTTGCCGCAGGCCGGGTTGAACGGCGTCTGCGATGACGGACCCACTGTCAAGGCCCCCGAAGAGCAGACCACCAGCACGTACCACGGCAAGGGTGACGCGGTGGCCCGGTACCGCGTGGCCACCTACGCCAACACCGCCCAGGCGACCGAGGCGACCCGAGCGCTCGCCGAGACCCTGCACGGCTGTGGCCTGAAGAAATACAGCGACGGCCGCTACAAGGGACTCACGAAGGGGAGTAACCACGTCTGGCTCGAGATCAGCGTCAAACGCTGGGAATCGTGGGTCGGTGTCCTGGACACGCAGTACAGTTCCACACCTTGATCTCCACGACGGCCACCCCTGGGCTGCACTGACGAACCGCCCCGCCCGGTGGATCGGGGCACTTCATGCCTGAGGCGCTCAGGAGGCTGGCCGTTCGTCTCGAACTGCCGGACTACGACTTCCGGCTGTTCGACTCCTGCACTCTGGTGCGCATGCACACCGATGGCACAGACACCACGGTTGGCATCGATTCGGGTGGCTTTATCGAGCAGTAGTGGCCGCGAAACCGCCTCAACCGCTGTGAGGTTGAGGGCTGGCTGCGGCGGATCACAAGGCATCCTGGGCCGTGATGCAAAAGGCGTCCGGGACACCAGGTCTGAACGGCGGCGTCACCAACGGGCGGCGCGCAGGCCGACTCCACCATGGTGACGCAGCGCCAGGACCGCAAGGCAGTGGGCGACGCGCATGGGCGGCGGGTGGCAGCCGCTGTGCGGGCGCGTGGCTGGAACGTTCACTTGTGGGGGTAGGGCGGCTATCCGCCCGCCGTGCAGGACGGCTTGCGCCGAACCGCACCGCGCTGCGGCAGTTCCCCGACCTGACAGCCGCGAGGAACGCATGTCCAGCACCGGCCCCGTCAACGCCCGTCTCCTCTTCATTGCGGCCCACGCCCCCACCCCGCCGTACTACGTATTCGGCGACCTGAAGGTCTGACCCCTCCCTGAGGTCCTCCACTACACCGGCCACGCCTCTACACCACCGCAGCGGAGCGTTCCACCTGTGCGCCGCGGCCGTGCAGGGCTGTCGGCGTGTAGCTGTCACGGGTGCCCAGCTGGAGCAGTTTCGAGCTGCCCCGTGGTGTGTATGGCTGCTGGGCGGCCGACTGGTGCCGGTCTTGGGGGTGGTGAGGGGTGGTCACCTCGTGAGCTGGTGTCAGCGTTCCCTGCCGCCCTCACACGGCCGCGCTTGTCATCGGTCTGGGATGTGAAGGCTTGTGTGCGGGTCAGCGTCTTCGTTTCGAAGGTGACGGGCCGTGTTTTTTGGGGACGTGTGGGTGATGGTGGGTGGCCTGCGTATGTGTGGCTGTCCCGCCTGGTGCCATGGGCGGGGTGTTCAAGGTGGGCAGGGCGGGCTCGGCCACGAGGGTGGGGGGTGTGCTGGGTCCGGCGTCTGGTCCTTCTGGGTACCCGGACGCCACCCGCGGTTGTGTTCTCCTCAACGGTCGTCGAACGGCTGGTGCGACGTCTGTGCCCGTATAGCGCCGGCTGCGTCCTGGCCGGTGGGGCGTGGTGGTCGTTGTCCGGTGAAGCCCCGGCTTGTGGCGCAGTCCTTGGGGGTCTGGATGAGTTAAGGGAATGCCGCCATCGCAGTGGAGCCTGGACGGACACTTGAGTGATCTCTCAACCTCCGGTCGAGCTACGAGCGGTCGTGTGGAGGGTCGCCCTGTCCGCACCTGCGACTGCCCCGCCCCGCGCCCGTGTCCGGGCGGGGGAGGGGAGGGGCAAAGGCGCTGGAGTTCTTGCCCGGGGAGCATCGGGATGCTCGTGGTGGAAGATCCGGGTCACGCAGATCCCGACGGCCGAGCTGCGCGCGGCGATCCGGTGTGATCGCCGTGGCGGCACGAGGGTGCGGGGGCTCGGGCGTCGGTGATCGAGGGTTACTGCGGGCGGATCTCGACGTGCCCCGCAAGCAGCGGCACACGATCGCCGGATCTTCTACTGGCTTGTCGCTGCCGGGCCCGCCAGGTCCAGTCTGGTCGATCAGGCTGGATCGGCGAGCGGCATCTGGCAGGGGCAACGGGCAAGGCGGCCGGAAGGCCCGTGTCCGCTCGGCGCCGTCGCTTTCGGGTGTGCCGGGAGCGAGCCGCGCGTTGAGGCGGTCCGCGCCGCCGCGCTGTCGGTTTGGCAGGGCTCCGGGACTGTGAAACGCTCATTTTATGGCATATCTGTCCCGCGTCGGCACATCGATCTCGAACGGTTGAGTCCGGCTGCCTGTCGTAAGTCCCCCGGATCCAGGCTCCCGTTCGGGAGTAAGGAACAGCTATGAGGGCGACTGAGCACGCTCACGACCGCGACGATCACAGTGACCCCACCTTGTACCGCACTCCGGCGGATGCCGTCGCCGCGCCCCCGGAGAAGCTCGCCTATGTCGTCGGTTTCGACCCGACCGCACAGCGCGCGGACGCGTTGTTCACCGTCGGCACCGACCCCGAATCCCCCGAATACGGCCGCGTGATCTCCCACGCGGAGCTGCCCGGCCTGGGCAACGAACTGCATCATTTCGGCTGGAACGCCTGCTCGAGCGCGCTGGCCCATGCCGGTCATCATCACGCTGCGCGGCGCTACCTCATCATCCCGGGACTGCGCTCCTCCCGGCTGCACGTCTTTGACACCGGCCCCGATCCCGCCCGCCCGCGCCTGGTCAAGGTGGTCGGGTCCGAGGAGTTGGCCACCAAGGCCGGATATTCACGTCCGCACACACTCCACTGCGGTCCCGACGGGGTGTTCCTGTCCTGCCTGGGCGGTGCGGACGGTGCGGACGGGCCTGGCGGCGTCGCGCTGCTGGACCATGAAAGTTTCGAAGTGCTGCGCGCCTGGGAGAGTGAGCGCGGACCGCAGCGGTTGGCCTACGACCTCTGGTGGCATCTGCGCCAGAACATCGCCGTGACCAGCGAGTGGGGCACCCCCTCGATGTACGAGGACGGCCTCGTCCCCGAACTGCTGCTGGATCGCCAGTACGGCCACGCGCTGCACTTTTGGGAGCTGGACTCCGGCCGGCATCTGCAGCGCGTCGATCTGGGGGACGAGAACCAGATGGTGCTGGAGCTGCGTCCCGCGCACGACCCCGAGGCAACGTGGGGGTTCGCACACGCCGTGGTCAACGTCGAGGACCTGTCGGCGTCGGTGTGGCTGTGGAACCGGGAGGGCGAGGACTTCGTGGTCCGCAAGGTGATCACCATCCCTGCCGAGCCCGCGCAGACGCAGGACCTGCCGCCGGCGCTGCAGCCGTTCGGCGCCGTTCCCCCACTTATCACCGACATCGACCTGTCGGTGGACGACCAATGGCTGTACGTATCCACATGGGGAACCGGCGATCTGCACCAATACGACGTGAGCGACCCGTTCCATCCGAGACAGACCGCGGCCGTGCGTCTTGGCGGCATCGTCAGCCGACAGCCGCATCCCGCCGAGCCGGACACTCCACTGACCGGCGGAGCGCAGATGGTCGAGCTCAGCCGCGATGGGCGGCGCGTGTACCTGACGAACTCCTTGTACAGCACCTGGGACGCGCAGTTCTATCCCGCAGGCATCGACCCGTGGATGGTCAAACTCGACGCCGACACCTCGCACGGCGGGCTCTGCGCCGACAGCCGCTTCTACCCGCACGGCCCGGACTTCCTGGGCTTGCACGTGCACCAGACGCGCCTGCAAGGCGGCGACGCCTCCTCGGATTCGTACTGCTACCGCAGCTGACCGCTTGTGCTTTGCGAGAGCCTGCTGAAGGTCGTGTTGTTCCGACTCGGCTCGGGGGACGCTATGTGCGAAGTGCGCCGAGGATGTGGCGGCGCATATCGGCGCAGCGGCGGGTCGCATCCGAGCACATCCGACGGAGCCGGTTCGCCCGGGCACTGCGCACGTAAGCCCGCCACCCTCGGAGGGAGCGGACATGTCCTTCGTGCTCTGCGCAGCAGGCGCGCACACGATCGACGCAACCGGGTGGCAGCTGCCCTCCACCGAAACGCTGGTGGCCGTGGTGCTGGTGGCTGTGGCCACTGTGGTGGGCGCCTGGCTGGCACGGCGCGGATCCGGCCGCTCGGCGCTTTTGCTGGCCTCCGCGTCAGGGATATTGCTGATCATCGCGGTTCTCGATCTTCTGCCCGACGCGTGGGACGAGGCCCATGAGGCCGGCCTGCCGCTGTGGGCGGTGCCGGTCACCGCGCTCGCCTCGTACGGGGTGATGGGTGCCGTGGTCCGTATCGGCTGCCCGTGCAAGCCAGGTCGCGCGGGCGGCGTCGGCGCGACATCAGCGCTCGCTCTGCACCGCTTCCTGGAGGGGTCGACCCTGGCACTGACCGCCTCGGTCGCCGTGGTGGCGGCGCTCCTCATGCACGCGGCCAGCGAGGGCCTGGCGCTGGCCGCTCTGCTGGGAGCGCAACCGAGGCGGCGCGTGGCTTTGTGGATCTCGCTGGCCTGCTTGAGCCCGGTCGCCGGAGCCTTCGTGGCGAGCGCTTCGCCCATCCCGGACGGCATCATGGCGCTGCTGCTCGCCTTCGTCGGCGGCGTACTCGCGCAGGCGGCGTGGGTGGCGCTCACACTCGCCCATCAGCAGCGGCCCGCGGACCGGCGAGTTCTCGGGATCCCGGCTGCGATGGCGATGACTCTCGCGGCCGTCCTCACCGCGCTCTTCGTCCTTGTCGGGACAGTCAACCGCTGAACACGACCTGTCACACGAGGGCGATGAAAGCCGCGGGAACCGGCGGGCACAGCCGTGCGACTCTCTGCCTTCGGCCCGCGAGCAGGCCCTGATCCACATCGCCCGCAAGCACGGCCGTGAGCTGCATCTTGTCCATCCCGCGCACACCACCATGGACTGCGCACTGTGCGGAGCGAGAACCAAGCACGCACTACCTCTCTCAGAACGTACCTACAGCGGCACCATGTGCGGAGCCGTCTCGCCCAGAGACAAGAACTCTGCCCGCGTGATGCTGGTCCGGGCTGGTCTCAACCCGGCTGGTGCTGATCGTGTAAGTGCTGCGAGGCCGCCGGCCCACAGCCGACGTCGGCGACGGCACGACGAAGCGGCGCCCGCCCGCCTGATGCCGGTGCATGACAGGCGGACCCTTCCGTTTCCCCGTGCAGCTCCTGGGAGCTCAGGTGCGGGCAACGCAGGCGCAGGGGACAGGGCGTTCTCTTTGCCGCATCGTCCGCATGTGAACAGGAAGTCCACGCCGTTGCTCCCCTCACCTGTGTACAGGCTGCCCGCGTGGTCGGGTGCAGGCGGAAGACCTCGGAGCGGTCCGGGGTCTTCCGTTTTGTGCGCAAGGTGGTGCGTGTTTCAGGCTGCTGCCCGTACCGTCTCCTCCGGCGCATCGTGGTCGGCCACCACCCGCCGTCGTCGTACCGGAATGCCCAGTGTCGGGTTGGCGACACCCCAGGCTGCGCCCTTGCAGACCAACTCCTTGTAGCGGACCGCGAAGCGGCCGGCCAGGGTGCGGTCCACGGAGCGGTCGTCGGCGGTGACGAACTGGATCAGCCCTTCCTTGCGGCCGAGCGAGATGCACTGGTTGAAGTAGCGCAGCGGGGAGCTCGCCGGCGTGCCGCCACTGAGGCGGGCCGCGATGGAGTCCGCGGCCCGCCATGCCATGGGGGCGCCCGAGGCGCAGGACATACGCAGTGGCTTGTCGCCGGCGCCCAGGGCGTGAGCGGCGTCGCCGATCGCGTACACGTGCGGGTGCGAGAGCGAGCGCATCGTCGCGTCGACCACGATTCGGCCGGTGTCCGCGAGCTCGAGGCTGGTGGCCTTCGCCAGCGGGTGGACCGCGAAGCCCGTGGTCCAGACGGTGACAGCGGCCGCAAGGGACCGGCCGTCCGCGGTCGTGACCCGGTCCGCCTCGACCCCGGTCACCGGCGCGTTCTCGTACACCGTGATGCCGAGCCCGTCGGTGACCTTGCGCAGGTGCGTGCGGCCCTTCGGGGAGAGCCAGTCGCCCAGTTCGCCGCGCGCGGCGAGCGCGACGTCGAGGTCTGGGCGGGCCTCGGCCACCTCCGTGGCGAACTCCAGTCCGGTCAGGCCGCCACCCACGACGAGGACCGTCTCGCCCCCGGCGAGCTGGGCCAGGCGCTCGCGCAGCCGGAGCGCGCCGGGGCGGCCCGCGATCTGGTGGCCGTGCTCGGCGACGCCCGGGACGCCGCCCGCGTTCCATCCGCTGCCCAGGGCGTAGACGAGGGTGTCGTACGACAGTTGTTCCGGGCCGTCGGCGCTCTTTACAGCGACCGTCTTGCGGTCCACGTCGATCGACGTGGCCTTCGCGAGCTTCAGCTCGACCCCCGTGCCCTCGAACATCTCGCGCAGCGGGCGCGACGTCAGCTCCTGGCCCACGGCCAGCTGGTGCATCCGGACCCGCTCGACGAAATCGGGTTCGGCGTTGACGAGGGTGATGGCGACGTCCTGGCGGCGCAGCCGCTTGGCGAGCCGGCCGGCCGCGATCGCTCCGCTGTAGCCGGCGCCGAGGACGATGATGCGGTGCTGCATTTCTTGGCTCCTGTCTGCGCGGGTCCGGCGCCTTGTGGCCCGGTCACGCCCCTTGAACCGGGCAGCCCGCGGATTCCTGACAGAACAGGAGTGTGACCTGAGTCACATGACGGTTCAGAGGGCTTCGGCCAGGACCGGAGTACCGAAATCGCCCGCGGCCCACCGCTGCGTCGCGCGCTCCAGCTTGTCCGGGTTGACCTGGCTGCGGACCGCGACGATGCCCTCCCGCGTCCGCTCCAGGCACATGATGCCGAAGACACGCCCGCCGATCACCGCGACGACCGCGGGGCCGCCGTTGGCGGTGGCGGCGTAGAGGTCGGGCGAGCCGCCCACCAGATCCCGCTTGGCCTGGGCCGGCTTGAACAGCCCGCGCAGGAACTTCGCCACCGCGAGTGCGCCCTCGAAGGCGCTGGCCCGGGCCGGCACCTTCCCGCCACCGTCGCCGACCGCGATGGCGTCCGAGGTGAGCAGCCTGATCAACGGCCCGGTCTCACCACTGGTCGCCGCAGCCAGGAACTCCTCGACGACACGGCGCGCGGCCGCCTCGTCGATCTCGGCCAGTGCCCCGCCGGCAGCCCTGCCCGAAGCCGCCCCGTCAGCAGCACCCCCGCCCGAAGCCGCCTGCGCCACATGCTTCTTCGCGCGATGGAAGATCTGCTGGCTGGCCGCCTCGCTGAGGTCCAGGATCGCGGCAATCTCCCGGTGGGAGTAGGCGAACGCCTCGCGCAGCACGTACACCGCACGCTCGTTGGGCGAGAGCCGCTCCAAAAGGACCAGCACGGCGTACGACACCGACTCGCGCTGCTCGGCCGTCTGAGCCGGGCCCAGCATCGGGTCCCCGTCGAGCAGCGGTTCGGGCAGCCACTGGCCGACGTATTCCTCGCGGCGCGCACGGGCCGAAGTGAGCTGGTTGAGGCAGAGGTTGGTGAGCACCTTCGTCAGCCAGGCCTCGGGCACCTCGATGCGCTCGACATCGGCGGCCTGCCAGCGCAGATAGGTCTCCTGTGCGGCGTCCTCCGCCTCGCTCGCCGAGCCGAGCATGCGGTAGGCGATGGCCTCGAGACGGGGCCTGGCCGCCTCGAACCGGTCCACGTCACTCAGGGTCAGGGCCATGCCAGGATCCTAACTACTGATTTCGTCGAGCGTCATCGCCGGACTGTTCGAGGCCCGCGCCGCACACCCTGATCGGCCCATCCTCTGGGCCATGGAGGAGATCAACGACGCCGGACAACGCTGGAGCAGCCCGGCACCGGACGGCAGTCACCGGTGGCGGCGACCCTGCCCGGCCTGTGGATTCAACGGCGACGTGTTCGGCGATCTCACCGCCGAGGACTGCTCATGCCCCAGTCAATGCGGAGGGGCACCCATCGACTGTCCGCACCCCGACCAGGCAGTCGTTGTCTGGCTCGCCGAGTCGTTCTCCTGCCCCTTGTGTGGACTGACCCTGACCCACGGCGACGAGCTCGAAGCGGCAGGCAGCGAGACCGGCGAGATCCGAGAGACGAGCGCGCCTGCCGGCGAGGCGCGTACGGCCGCCCGTAGAGAGCACCGGAGATCAACTGACGGCTCTCGGGCCTACCTCGGCGATTTCCCGAGTCGCCCCGTCAAGGGCGCCCACGGCGTCGCTCCAGGGAACACAGATGGGCCCCAGCACGCTGCCGGGGCCCGTCCGCGCCACATGAAGCGCACCGTCAGGAGACGGCCTTGAGCACCTCGCGCCGCCTCGCGTCCTCCTTGCGCAGACGCTTCGCGGCCAACTGGTCTTGGTAGTCCTCAACCGCCTGGTGGTACCTCTCGACGAAGCCGGGGGAGTTGAGCCGCTGGCCGGCCAGCCGCTCGTGCTCCGCGTCGCACTGCTCGACTGCTGCACAACCGGTCTCGCCGCGCAGCCTTGCGCTGACCGCAGGTCAGGGTCTTCAACTGTTGCGGGTTTGGCTTAAGCAGGCTGGTTGATGCTGCTTCGCGTCATCGGGACGGTTCCTTGGAATCTGCCACCCTTTTCAACCTATCTCGTAACGGTTTCCACTGGTTTTGAGTGGGAGTGTTCCTCCTTCTCTGCGTCGTGGGATGTCGGCGGTCGTGGTTCTCCCGTGCGCTGCGGTGCCGCTCGGGGTTGGGGGCCTCGGGTGGATCGACGGGACGTGGTGAGGCCGTGTCCTTGTGTGATGGTCGTTCGTTAGGCCGAACGGAGCGTCGGGTGCCCGGGGGTGGCCGCTGCGGGGGACTGACCGGGATCGTGCGGGGAAACGGGGGTGGCTCAGTTGATGGCGACGGCCACCTGCACCGCCTTCCGTGGCGTGGTGGAGGGCAGTGGTGACCGGGTCGGGCAGGGCTTGCTGTTCGAACGGGTGGGTTTTCTGGCCGAGTTGAGCCGGGAGCTGACGGGTGCTCTGGTGGTGTCCCGGTGGGACGAGGCCTCGCTGGACGTGCTGGCCGCCGGGGTGGACGAGCGGAGCGAGGCGCTGCCGTCCAAGGGGTGGATGGCGCTGCGCCGCCTCGACTGGCCACAGACCGTCACACCTGTGGCGGGGGTGTATGTGTCGGACCGGGTGCGGCGGGGGGCGGAGGAGTACGCGGCCAGGACGCTGCGGCTGGCCCTGCACCGGCGCAGTATCGTGACCGCGGTCCTGGCCAGCTGGCCCGCCGATCCGCGGCGGCGCAGTGAGGCGGAGGGGGCGGCGCTGCGGGGGCTGCTGCCCGCCGGGGTGAGCGGTGCCGAGATCCGCAACCGCACCCGGCAGATCCGCGCCTACCTGGCCGAGCACGGGTGCCTGCCCACCGGCTTGTGCGCCTTGGAGGGCCCGCCGCAGGTGGCTTCGCAGGTGCTCCTGGCGGCGATGGACCGCCAGCAGGTCAGCCTTCAGCGGGTGGATGAGACCACCGCCCGGCTACGGGTCAAGCTCCCAATGAATGCTGTCCCCGCCACGGGCCGGGACTGGGCCTGGCACGTGATCGACATCCGGCTGCCCGGCACTGTCCCCGTGGACGCGGTGCTGCACACCCCGGCCCTGCGCCCCACCCCACAGGGCCGGATCGCGGTGGATCTGCCGCACTCCCGGCCCGCCCCGCCCGTCAAGGCGAGCGGGCATACCGTGGCACTCGGCTTCGACTGGGGCGTCAACACCCTGCTCACCGGCGTCCTCGGCCGCCTCACCGGCACAGGACGGAACCGGCGGGTTCTCACCGACGGGCGGCCTCTGGTCTTCGACGCCACCACGATCAGTGCCGCCCTGCACCGGCTGCGCGGCGTGCGCGAGCACCTCGCCGCCAAACGCGATCACCACCGGGCGCTGGCGGACGGGCTCGGCTCCCCGCACCGTCGCTGGGGCGAACACCTCGACAGGGCGCGGGTGCTGGAGGTCGAGCACGGGCGGGTGTGCGCCCGGATCCGGCACCTGAACCACGCGCTGGCCTGGGCGGCCGCCCGCTGGGCCATCGACCAGGCGGCAGCGCTCGGCGCGAGCGTCCTCTACCTCGAAGACCTCACCACCCTGGAAGCCCGCGGCCACCGGCGCGGCAACGCCCGCCTGTCCGGACAGGTCCGCGGCACCGTCGCCGACGCGATCCGGCATCTCGGTGCGCGGGCGGGTATCGCGGTGGTCACCGTCCCGGCCCGCGGCACCTCCAGGCTGTGCCCCGGCTGCCTCGGCAAGTTCACCCACCACCCCGGCCCCGACCGGCTGACCGAACGCGGCTGGAAATGGGCGCACTGCACCCGGTGCGGGCTGTCGATGGACCGTGACCATGCCGCCGCCCGCCGGATCGTCTCCCGCGGCCTGCTCGCCCAAGCCCACACCACCACCGACCGCACCACCCGCACCACCCGCACCATCCGCACCATCCGCACCATCCGCACCACCGTGGACGGCACCGTGACCCAAGTCCGCCGTCCGGAGAAGACCACCCGCCGCCTGCGCCGCCAACGCCAGGCCGAGCAGGCACCGCCCCGCCCCAACGGCCCGAAAACCAAGACCACTCCGGGCAAGGGGCGCCCCACCCCCGGCAGGCCCACCGGCCCTCAGGGCCGAGACCCCCGGCACGCCGACCCGGGGCAGGTCCCGGGCTCGAAGACTTCCCGCCGTATGCCCGATGTGCGTACGGTCCCCGCCACCACCCCCACCGGGATGGTCCAGCGTCCGGCGGGGCATGACACCACGACACCAGCCCCCTCCGGGCCGGTGCCAGGTCATGGAGTACCCGCCCACGCCCAGGGAGAAGACCTTCTTCCCCCCGGACCCAGGCGGCTCTCACGCAGAACCTGTCGACGACGCACCCGCGCCGCCGAGCGGACCGGCTTCCACCACCTGCACGCCACCCAAGTCCACCCCCTCACCCCGAGGATCGGACCACCGGACGGCAACCGCACACGGCCACGCCGCGCCCGAAAAGCCCGGAAACCCCAGGCACACACAGAGTTCTAGAGACGCTGGTTCGAAGGGCTGGGGCATGGCTTTGGAGATCAAGCCGATCGGGGAAGTGGTCGAAGGCCGCATGGAGGTCGCTGATGACTACTGGGGTGGCGTCGAGTCGGTGATCCAGCTCGATGAGGCCGAGTTTCCCCTCGACTCCGTACAGGGCCTTGCGGAGTTCTCGCACCTGGTTGTGGTGTGGCACTTCGACCAGGCCTCGCCTAGTGATGTCGAGTACCGCGCCCGAAGCCCGCGCGGGAACACCCAGTGGCCGGCTACGGGCACGTTCGCCCATCGCAACCACCGACGCCCCAACCAACTGGCACAGAGCTTTCCCCGACTGCTCAAGGTCGATGGACTCAGCTTGAGGGTGACCGATCTGGATGCGGTGGTGGGCACGAAGATTTACGACCTGTCGCCGTACTTCACCGAGATGGGGCCACGCGGGACGGTCCACGAACCGGCCTGGCCTGGCGAGATGCTGGCCGACTACTGGACGGACAACTCCTGACAGCGCCTTGCGAGGGCGTGAGGCTCAGTGCGCGCTGCCACGAGCGCGAACGGGCGCCTGGAGCCCGCCGGAAGCCGGCAGGTTGTGAGTCTCACACCCCATCTCCGCAGGCAGAGGAGATTAGCTGTGGGGCTGTGGGGCTGTGGGGCTGTGAGGTGGCGCAGCCGTGCTCCCGGCGCCCTGGTCCTGCCCGCCGGCGCGGAGAGCGCTGACTGCCAGTTCACCTCGATGCCCGCTCTCCGCCAGGACCGCCACCGTGGCTACGAACCCTTCGGACAGGGCAGCCATGACGGCGTGACTCAGGCGGAAGCCGGGCGGGCGGGTTCAGCGCCGCATCGTGCGGGCCCGTGCTCAGAGGGAACAGGAAACCGGTGTGGCGGTCAGAAGAAGACGGCGATGGCCGCGAGAGGAAGTGTGGTGTGCGGCCTTGCCGTTTTAGATGAGGGCCAGGGCGAGTACGGCCTGGTCGTCTCCCTCGGAGGTGGCCGACCAGTTCCTGGTGTCGGTCTCCAGGAACGCCACGACCGCCTCCGGATCCGTCCTTTGTGTGCCGCGGAAGTGTTCGGTGAGCCGTTCCAGGACGGGGTAGAAGTCGCCGTTGCAGTTGCGGGCCTCGCTGATGCCGTCCGTGTAGAGGACGAGGACTTCGCCGGGCGGCAGCCTGTGCAAGGTCGTCAGCCCCGGGACGGGAGAGAGCTCCTTGAGTCCGAGGGGGAGTGCGGGGGCTGTCGCCAGGATGCGGGCGCCGTGGGGGCCGACGGCGATCGGGGGCGGGTGGCCGCGGTCCATGATGCGTACGGTGTCCTGGTCGAGTTCCAGGACCAGTGCGGTCACGAACAGCTCGGGGTCGCCGACCGTTCTGCGTGTCACGTTGCGGTCGATGCTCAGCTCCAGCCGGTCCGCCAGGAGGGGGAGATCTTTCCATTCGTGCGCGGACACCCGGAAACCCCCCAGGACCGCGGCCACCGCCTGCACCGCGTCCAGTCCCTTGCCCCGCACGTCGCCGATGATCGCCCGTACTCCGAACGGCGTCTCACACACGTCGTAGAGATCACCACCGACCAGCGTGCCTCCCTCCCCGGCTGTGTAGTAGGCGGCGGCGCGCACATGCCCGATCCGGGGCGGTACGGGCCGCAGCAGGGTCCGCTGCAAGGCCTCCGCCACCGAATTCGCCCGGATCAGATGCCTCTGCGCGCGCTCCCGCTGCACAGAGAGCAGGATGCTGACCACGCCGATGAGGAATGTCGCCACATACAGCGCCACATGGTGCTGCTCGTCGAAGTGGCCCGGACGTCGCCACGCCATCAGCATCTGCAGTCCTAGACACACCACCACCGAAACAGCGGTGCCCCTGGGCCCGCGCGTCGCGGCGACCAGCGGGGGAACGCCCGTGAGCAGGAAACTGACCGGCTCACGCCCGCCCAGGGCGGCCTCCGAGATCAAGTCCAGGCCCACCGCCGCGAACGGCAGCCACCACACCCACCCGCGGTTCCACACAGACAGCCGCCCACCCGGCGAAGAGGATTCCAAGGACACCTGCGCACTGTAGAACCACACCACCCGCCCCACCGCCCCGGCACGCGTGGCTGTATCAGCCAGCTGAGGCCTGTTGTCCGCGCCGGGCGCCGACGCTCATCGGCCGGAGCCGGTGGTGCCGGGCGGCGGAGGGCCGCTGGTAGACCCAGAGCTCCGCGCCGCTGCCGCCGGAGTCGACCATCACCGACCCGGGCAGCAGGTCCCATGCCTCCTAGATGGGCTTCTGGCGCAAGGGGTTCCCTCCGGCGCAACGCCCACCGGGCTCAGGGGGTGCTCCTGGGCCGGCTCAGCCCACGGTGACGACGTGGGATTCGGCATCGCGCGCTCCATCGCGTGCTGATCCACGTTGTGGGCATGACCGCTTCCCCCACATCGAGGATGAGTTGCCGACGGCGGATCATTCGCCGGCCTCAAACTCATGCCTCGGGCTCGGCTGCGTGCGGGCCAGGAACCGGCACCAACTGCGAGGCGAATCGGCCTTCGGCCGTCGCCGCTGCCGCGCGCGTGGCTCTGCGCGCTGAAGTCGTCGAGTTGAAGGAACAGGGCATCGCGGAACTGGCCACGGCGATCCGCAGACTCGCCGGCCTCCGGTGAACGCCGGCCCCCCGAGGCCGATGCCGAGCAGCGTGCCGGCCATGGAGGTGCGGCTGGTGCCGTCGGCGGCGTGGGCGGCTTCGGCTACGCACAGCAGGGCGGTGCCGAGCAGGCCGAGTGCGGCGGCCAGCGTCCTGCGACGGGTGAGCCGGCGGCCGTCCACGACACGCCTCGCGCTGCGCCCCACCCGCGACATGGCCCCTGACCTCGCAAATCACGTCGGGCGAGGGAGTGTTGGCCGATGCCGATGCCGATGCCGATGCCGATGCCGATCGAGCGGACGGGCTCGGGCGGGAAGGGCAGCGGTGCGCGGCGTACGAGGTCGAGGCGGCGCGTTCGTCGGCGAGCAGGTCGAACATCACCCCGGCGCCGAAGCGCGAAGCGCCACCAAATTCCAAGGTCAGAGTACCTAGCCCAGCTGCGGCGTGCTGAGTGCCGGATGGCGAAGCTCCGCTGCACCGCTGGATTTGGCTGCGTTACCTCGAAGGGTTCACCCCCGTGTGAGCTCGGCCGGGGAGATCGGAGAACCGAGGATTCGCTCGGCCGCGCGGTGCCCTGAGTGGAGCGCGCCGTGGACGGTAGCCGGTTCGCGCCCCCAGGTTGCTTCTCCCGCGAAGTGGAGAACGCCGTCGACAGGTCCTGCCATCGCATCGTGATCGTCGTGCGAGGAGCCGACGGCGACGTAGGAGTACGAGCCGAGGGCGAGAGGGTCGGCGCCCCAGCGTGTGATCCAGTGCGCCACGGGCTCGGGGACGGAGTCGCCGTAGATCTCGCGGAGGGACCTGAGCACCGACGAGACCACCTCTTCATCGGTCTTCTGCTCGATCTCCCGCCCCCAAGCACCGCCGGCGAAGGTCAGCAGCATCGGCTTGCCGCTTACAGCGGAGACGTCGTACCAGGAATGCCAGGGGACGCCGGCCCGGCCGTGCTGCCGGATTACGTAGACATTGTCCTGCCAGAACCGGTCTGGAAACTGAAGGAAGACTTTGTTGAACACGCCCATTCCGAGTCGAGTGATCGGTCCCGCTACGGCTTCGGGCAGAGCGGGGGTGAACTCGATCGTCCCTGCTTTGAGCACGCCCAACGGGACTGTGACGATCACGTGGGCGGCGTCGAAAGACTTTTCCTCCGTGTCGACTCGTACCCCTGTGGCCGACCTGGTGATGGCGGTCACGGTCATGCCCAAACGCACGTCGAGGCCTTCCACGAGTGCCCGGGGAAGAGCGTCGTAGCCACCCGGGAAGATCACTTCGTCACCTTCGATGGTGTCCTCGTCGAGGGCGTGAGCGGCGACCTGTTCGATCTCTGCGCCGCATTGTTCCTCCGTGCGATGCCGATAGAACGCGCGGACCCGTTCGGCGCGTTCGGGTTCCCAGCCGGTTGCGGCGAGGGCGCGTTCGGCCGCTGTGGCATAGCTCTCGTCGGGGCCGGACGCCGCGACGGTCAGCTGGAAAAGGTCATCTGCCGTGTCGACGTCGATGGTCCATTGCCGCGTTGCGTCGTCGTCCAGCAGGCGCCGCGATTCGTCGTAGTCGGCGATGGGCCGCCCGCCGGCCTGGAAGCTCCCGACTGTGAACTCGTGTGTCTCCATCTCGAGCGCGGTGACAAGTTCCGTGAGTGGGTTGCCGGTGAGGCCATGGATCCATGAGGCGCCGCGGTCGACGGAGAACCCTGCTGTGCGGTCCGTCCAGATCCGCCCACCGACACGGTCCCGCGCCTCAAGCACGACCACACGTTGTCCTGCGGCGTGAAGCAGTCGAGCTGCGGTGATGCCGGCGATTCCCGCGCCGACGACGATCGTGTCCATCATCTTCTCTCTTCTCCAGGGACCTCAAGGTCGGATCTGCATGTCGGGCGTCGGAGGCAGGCGTGCCGTCGACGGTGCGGTTGGCTTGGGCCAAAAAGGCGGCGGTGTGCGGCGTACGGGGTCGAGGGCGGTGCGGTGGCCGGCCGGCAGATCGAGCTTCACCTCGGCGCCGAATCGCGAAGCGCCGACGCCGAGCCCGGTGTCACCAGGTGTGGCCGTGGCCGAGTTGGTTGAGGGCCAGGTCGAGCATGTCGGCGAAGAAGTCGGCGGCGGTGGTGTCGATGCACAGCGGCGGCTTGATCTTGAGGATGTTGAGGTGGTCTCCGGTGGGCTGGACGATGACGCCGAGGTCGAGCATGCGGTTGCAGAGCTCGGCGGTCTCTTCGGTGGCCGGTTCCAGGGTGGTGCGGCCCCTGACGAGTTCGAGGCCGAGGTAGAGGCCCGAGCCGTGGACGGCACCGATGATGCCGTAGCGGTCGGCTAGTGCCTCCATCCGGCGCTTCAGATGGCCGCCGACGCGGACCGCGTTGCCCTGGAGGTCCTCGTCGCGCAGGGTGTCCAGGACGGTGAGGCCGACGATGCTGGAGACCGGACTGCCGCCGGTGGAGGAGAAGAAGTAGCCCTGCTCGCGGTAGCGTTCGGCGACCGTCTTGGAGGTGATGACGGCACCGAGGGGGTGCCCGTTGCCCATTGCCTTGGCCACACAGACGATGTCGGGGATGACCTCCTGCTGTTCGAAGCCCCAGAACCAGTTCCCCAGGCGGCCGTAACCGACTTGGACCTCGTCGGCGACGGCGAGGCCGCCGTGACGGCGCACCGCCGCGTACACCTGCGTGAGGTAGCCGTCGGGAAGGGCGACTCCTCCGGCGTTGCCGTAGAAGGTCTCGCCGATGAACGCTCCTGCCGGGCGGCCCGCGGCGGCCAGTTCGTCGATGAAGGCGGCGGCTTCGGGCCCGTAGCGCATGGCGTCGGCGCCGCGGTGCCGACCGCGGTAGGAGTTGGGCGAGTCCACGGTGTGGACCCAGCTGGGGCGGGTGGCCAGGGCGTTGGGGTTGTCCTGGAGCGAGGTGGAGACCGCGTCGGAGGCGTACGTCCAGCCGTGGTATGCCTCGCGCAGTGCGACGACATCGTGCTGTCCGGAGGCGCCGATGGCCAGCCGGAGGCCCAGATCCACCGCCTCGGAACCGGAGTTGACCAGGAACACCGTGTCCAGAGGTTCGGGAAGGAGGCCGGCGAGACGTTCGGTGAACTTCACCACTGAGGCGTAGTGGAACCGAGAGTTGGTGTTGAGCCGTCGCAGCTGCCGGGAGACCGCCCGCTCGACGCGGGGATGGGCGTGGCCCAAGGGGGTGACGTTGTTGACGATGTCGAGGTACGCGCGGCCGTCGGTGGACAAGAGATGATGGCGCCAACCACGCTCGATACGGGGAGGGTTGGCGTAGTAGTGCTCCTGCACGGTCGCGAACACGGCGTCGCGCCGGTCGAGCAGGTCCGTCCCCTCAGCGAGGCCGGTGGCCGCGAGGCCGAGGAGCGGTGCGGGGTCGGTGGTGAGCGGCAGCCAGCCTGAGGCGTACTCGGGACGTACCAGCGCAGGGACCGCGGGACCGGCAGCGGCACGCAGCGCGACGTGGATCGAGGCTCCAGAGGGGAGGTGCGCGATGTCCTCACGCGCCTGGACCGATGCGCCGACAGAGAGGAGAGGTCGCACCGTAGACGGGAAGGACAGGGTCAGCACCCGTGAGCCGTGGGCGATCTCGACCTGGCCCCAGTCCGCCACGAGGACCGCGCCCGCAGCGGGAGCCTGTGCCACGGTGGCCCGACCGAGCCACAGGTCGATACCGGTGGGCACTGTGGCTGCAGAAACGGCTGACAGTGCCGGGGCCTGGGTGAGTCGCGCCTGGGCATACCGTGTGGCGACTGCGGCCGCGCCGTCCGCGAGCGCGGTGGTCACCAGCCGGGCTTC
The DNA here is from genome assembly GCF_053607285.1 of Streptomyces sp. NPDC055140. NCBI lineage: Bacteria > Bacillati > Actinomycetota > Actinomycetes > Kitasatosporales > Streptomycetaceae > Streptomyces > Streptomyces sp. NPDC055140. The sequence continues at coordinate 17,475 of NZ_JBSGTG010000054.1, forward strand.
GGTGCCGGAGTCGATCCAGGCTCCGTCGTCCATGGCATCGGCGTCGGTGGACAGGTCGACGAGGACGATGTCGGCGGCGGCGAGGTCCCGGAGAAGCGGCTGCGGCGGTGAATCGGCCCGAGCGGGTACGCCGGCCAGACCGGTCGCATCCTTGACGAGGTGGATCATCACCGGAAGGGGCAGGCAGGTGGCCTGCTCGAATATGCGCCACTCGCGGTCGAGCGCCGCCTTGGCATAGGCGTTGTCCCCGTCGACGGCGGCCTGGTGACGCCCGCTGGCGACCAGGCCGGCGGCGCGCAGGACCACGAGTGGCCACAACGCCTCCGCCTCCTGCGGGGAGAGCGGCCGGACGGTGTGGAAGGCGCGGATGGCCGGCAGTACGTGGTGGGGTTCGACCCCGTCGTGGTGGAGCATCGAGGACAGTGACACGGCGAGTTCGCCGACCGCCCAGCTGGTGGTCACGTCACCGAAGTCGATGACGCCGTCCGGCATGGGGGGCCGACTGCCGGGCGTACGGATCAGATTGTCGTCCGTGAGGTCCAGGTGCACGGCCTGGGACGGCAGTACATCGGCAACCTGCTGGATGCGTGCCCACGCTTCGGCGGTCGCGGCGCGGACGGCGGCGCGCCGCTCGGGCTCGCCGATGTGCCCCGCGAGCTTGGCGACGACGCGGTCGGCGTACTGCAGGTCCCATTGGAGTACACGATCGAGGCCCGGGTGCCGGAAGTCCCGCAGCGCGGTGCTGACTTTTGCGACGATCGTGCCCATGGCCGCCACGGTGCTGGGGGAGAGGTGCCGGGGTCCCGAGAGCGTTCCGCCGGGCAGACGCCGCAGCAGTCTTGCGACGGCCGGCCCGCTCTCGGTGTCCACCGCCGTACGACGCGGGGAGCCGTCAGGACGCCGCAGGACGGTGGCGACGCGCAGTTCCGGGTGCGCCGAGGAGACCAGGTCGGCGGCAGCGTCCTGGGCTTCGATCTCCACAGCGCCGAAGGCCGGGTTGGCGATCTTCAGAACGGCCATTTCCGCCCCGTTCTTGTCGCGCAGCAGGAAGTTGGCGTCCTGCTGGCTTCCCAGGGCCTCCGCGTGTGCGTCGAACTCAAGGTGCTGAGCAGCGATGCGCTCGGCGTCGGCCGGCGTCACCCGCGGTGCGGGAAGGGCGTCCTCGGTGAAGAAGTCGATGGTGCGGTGCTCGTCGTGCGACATGCGGAGTTCCTCGGCTCGTACGGGCGGGCTGGGCTGCAACGCTCCGGTGCCCTCAGTCGACGTGCCACAGGAAACGGTGGGTGTGGATCGCGAAGTAGGGGAAGTTCTCCACGGATGCGACACCCTCGACGGGCCGCACGACATCGTTGATGAAGTCCAGAAGATCCCGAGGCTGAGCGCACACAACCTCCGCGAACAGATCGAAGCCGCCGGACGTCAGGACCGTGTACACGACCTCCTCATGCCGGGACAGCTCATCGGCCACAGCCCGGGGATCGCCGTCGACACGCAGCCCCAGGAGCGCCATCGCCTGCTGGCCCATTGTCATCGGATCGGTCACCCCGACGACCTGGACGGCTTTGGCGTCGATCATCCGCTGCAGCCGGAGCCTCGCAGCCGAGGGCGACAATCCCACCTTCGGTCCCAGATCTGCATAGGGAATCCGGCCGTCGACCTGCAGCTCCCGCAGGATGGCCCGATCGATGTCGTCCATGAAGCACCTCTCACTCTTCCCTAAGCAGCAGGCACTGCGCTTGTTTCAAGCACAGTGTCCGATCGTGACGCTCGAATCAAGTCCGTTGGCGATCGAATCGCGAGTGTCGAGGACGCTGGGCGTGCGAGAGCGCCTGAGAACACCTGCCGCAGGAACTCGGCTTCGGCTCGGGTATGACCTGCTGGCGCCGCCTGGGCGAGTGGACCGAGGTCGGCATGCGGCCCCGGCTTTACGAGGTCTCCTTGCCGAGCTCCGCGGCGCGAACGCCCTGGACTTCTCCCGGGTTGCGGTCGACGGCTCCCACATCCCGGCGTTAAAGGGGGCCCCAGGGCCAGACGAAGCACTGTCGACCGAGGCAAGACGGGCAGCAAACACCACCTAATGGTGACTCACGGGGCCGGTGAAACCTGAAGCACCACCGGGTCTGGAACCCTGTGATCAGACGGGTTCACCGGCCCCGTCATTGTGGTGGT
>NZ_JBSGTG010000055.1:0-19585 GCF_053607285.1 Streptomyces sp. NPDC055140
GTTTCTTGCGTGCGCTCCGCGCCCGTTGCCGCGGCGATGCTCCGCATCGCCACCACAGGATGCGATTCCTCCCGGGGGTGAACCCCCGGGGTTCCCCGCCACAGCACGCTGAACACCTGCGGTGCGCGCCACCCCATCGGCCGCTTCATCGTTTGTGGCGGCCGCGCGGCGCAATCTCGCACGCACCACGCCGGCCTGGTTGTCCTCGGGGGGGCATCATCCGCTGCCGGACCTGCACTTCGGAAGGCGCATCAGCCGTGTCGTGTTCGGTGTTCACCACTTGGGACCGCATCTGCCGCCTGACTGGGAGGGCTGCTGTCGTGGTCCACAGGGTTGTTGCGCGGCTGTCCGCGTGTGTGGCGGGTGGGTGTGGGGGTGGTGAGGACGGCGAGGCAGGCGATGACGAGGGCGATGCCCATCCATCCGGCCGTGGGCAGGAGTTCGCCGACGACCAGGACGGCGAGGACGGCAGCGACGGCCGGTTCGAGCAGGGACAGGGTGGTGGCGGTGCTGGCGGGTACGTGGGCGAGGCCCCAGCCGAACAGGACGTACCCGGCGAGCATGGGGACGAGCGCCATGTAGGTGCCGACGGCAGCGTTGGACCAGGAGGCGATCAGCGGGGCACCCGTGGCGAGGAGGACGGGCACCAGGAGCAGTCCGCCGAGTCCGAAGACGGCGCCCATCGCCGCCCGGGAGGGGATCTGGCGGGTGATGAGCCGGTGCGCGGCGAAGGAATAGAGGGCGTATGTGGCGGCGGCGACCAGGCCGAGGCCGATGCCGAGGAGTGTGCCGGCCATGGAGGTGCGGCCGGTGCCGCCGGTGGCGTGGGCGGCTTCGGCGACGCACAGCAGGGCGGTGCCGAGCAGGCCTAGTGCGGCGGCCAGAGTCCAGCGGCGGGTGAGCCGGCGGCCGTCGACGACGCGCTCGATCAGGGACGATGCCAGCGGGGCGGTGCCGATCGAGACGACGGTGCCGACGGCGACTCCGGCCAGGTGCATGGAGCTGTAGAACGCCAGGGGGTAGACCGCCACCGAGACGGCGCCGAGCAGGACCGTGCCGCGTTGGTCGCGCAGCCGGGATGCGTGGGCAGCGATCTGCGGGGCGGCGGTCAGGGCCTGGAGGAGACCTCCGAGGCCCATGGCGACGGCCCCGATGGCGAGCGGGCCCACGTCCGGGGCGAGGGTGGCGGCCGTGCCGGTCGTCCCCCACAGCACGGAGGCGGCCAGCACGCACAGGGCCCCCGTTCTTGCGGACCGGCCGCGGCCGGTGGCCTTCACAGCCGGTCCAGCAGGGCCGCGGCCATCGAGCGGGCGTGCTGGACACGCTCGCCGTCGCCCTCCAGGCCGGCGCGGGCCATCGCGCCCTCGAGCAGGAAGGAGAGGTGCTCGGCCGTCGCGCGGGCCTCGTCGGGCCGGCCGGGGAGCAGCTGCTCCAGGTGGTCGGCCATCAGGCGCTCTACCTGCTCCTTGTGGGCGCGGACCACGGCGCGGCCCTCGTCGCCGGCAGGCAGCTCGGCGGCGGCGTTGAGGAGACCGCAGCCGCGGAAGCCGTGCTCGTAGGCGAAGCCCGCGTGATCGCCGTACGCGTCGAAGACCGCCAGTACTCCCTCACGGGGGCCGGCGGCGTGCTCCAGGCGTGCCCGGTACAGGCCGAGCCACTCCTCGTGCCGGGCATCCAAGTAGGCCCGGACCAGGTCGGCTTTGGAGGAGAAGTTGTTGTACAGGCTCATCTTCGCCACGCCGGCCTCGGCCGTGATCGTGTCGATACCGGTCGCCGCCACACCATCGGCGTAGAAGCGCCGGGCCGCCGCCTCCAGGAGCCGTTCCCGGGCCGGCCGCCGCCCGCGCCCCGTCACGCCCGTATCGGTCTCACTCATCACAATCCAAACTAGGTAGGTAGGTCTACCTATACTAGCCGACCTGGATGGATGCTGCGCCGGCCGTGGGCGTTCGGTTCCGGGCGAGGTGGCGATGCCTGTTGCCTGTCGAAGCCGCGAATCACGTGCTGTCGCATTTCGTGAAGGGAGCCGAACGAGCCCGCCTTGGTGACGGCCGGCACGCTTCGGCTCACGCAATCCCAGATCAGGCACACGCCCGGGAGCCGGCATACCGGGCCAACTCCCCCACCGGGTACGGGGCGCGGGGTGCGGGGTGCGGGGTGCGGGCCGTCGCACGCTTCCCCATTCGCCGCGTGCGGGCCGGTCCCGGGACGGCCTCTGGCGCTGCGACCTGCGGCCGGGCTGCACCACAGACGATGGACGGCGGTAGACGGCGGTGCGTCAGCACGCAGACCATGCGGCGCGCTCACGGCCGCAGGCCGGGCGCAACCGTGTAGCCCGGTGACCGCGGGACACCGCGTCGGCGAGCCGCTCGGCAAGCGCAAGGGCCGTGAACGACGGCGACGGGCGATACCCCGGCGATATCCGTCGTGCCGAGGGCGTCGCCGGATGCGCCCGGGGGTGCGGTCAGCCGAGCTGCTTCGGTCCGGGGCACGTACCGCCGCGACGTCGATGGTGTGGGCCATGACCCCGCCGCCCTCAGGGGAAGGCGAGGAAGCGACGACCACCGCAATGCCAGCCGAGTGCCAAAGCCGGCACCAGCAGGGGCGGCGCCCCGGGTGTGACGGGCATCACTCTGTACTCCGCCACATCCGCAGGTCATCATATGACCCGATCGCTGCTTGCGACTGAAGCAGCACATCGACACGTACGAGTCGACGAGTCAACGATGACGAGGGCGGACATGAACGACCAGCAGCGGCCCGCACGGCCGCGTGTGGGCGTGGTGGGGCTCGGGGCCATGGGCCTCGGCATGGCCCGCAGCCTGCGCACGGCCGGATACGACGTGGGGGTCCACGACCTGCGGCCGGAGGTGGCCGCCGACTTCGCCCGCGGCGGCGGGACGGCGTTCGCCTCCCCCGCCGAGCTGGCGGCCGAGGTCGACGTCCTGATCGGCGTCGTGGTCAACGCGGCGCAGGTCGAGTCGGTCCTCTTCGGCGACGGCGGGGCGGCCGGGCGGCTGCGCCCCGGCTCGGTCTACGTGATGTGCTCCACGGTCGACCCGGACTGGTCCGCCGAGCTGGAGGGCCGTCTGAGCGAGCTGGGCGTGCTCTACCTGGACGCGCCCATCTCCGGCGGCGCTGTGCGCGCGGCCGCCGGTGAGCTGACGATGATGACGTCGGGCTGCGCCGCGGCGTACGCCGTCGCCGATCCGGTGCTCGAAGCCATGAGCTCCACCGTGTACCGTCTCGGCGACCACGCCGGTCTTGGCTCGAAGGTCAAGATCGTGAATCAGCTGCTCGCGGGCGTGCACATCGCCGCGGCGGCCGAGGCGATGGCTCTGGGGATCAAGGCCGGCGTTCCGGCCGAGGCGCTCTACGAGGTCATCACGCACAGCGCCGGCAACTCATGGATGTTCGAGAACCGTATGGCACATGTGCTGGCGGGCGACTACACGCCACTGTCCGCCGTCGACATCTTCGTCAAGGACCTGGGTCTCGTACTGGATTCGGCCCGGCCGCAGAAGTTCCCGCTGCCACTGTCCGCCACCGCCCACCAGATGTTCCTGCAGGCGTCCGCCTCCGGGCTCGGCGGTGAGGACGACAGCGCGGTCATCAAGATCTTCCCCGGCATCGGCCTGCCGCAGCCCGTGAACCAGCCCCAGCCGACCGACCAGCCCAAGAAGGAGGACTGACGTGAGTGTCCGCCTCGGGTGCATCGCCGACGACTTCACCGGCGCCACCGACCTGGCCAACAACCTGGTGCGCGCGGGCATGCGCGTGGTCCAGCTGATCGACGTACCGGCCGAGAGCACTGACCCCACGACTGATCCCACGGTCGACGCGGACGCGGTGGTCATCGCCCTCAAGTCACGTACGGTCCCGGCGGCCGAGGCCGTCGAGGCGTCCCTTCGCGCCCTTGAGTGGCTGCGCGCCGCGGGCGCCGAGCAGATCTACTTCAAGTACTGCTCCACCTTCGACTCGACGCCGGCCGGCAACATCGGCCAGGTCACCGAGGCCCTGATGGACGCGCTCGGCACCGACTTCACCGTCGCGACGCCCGCGTTCCCCGACAACGGGCGCACCGTCTTCAAGGGGCACCTGTTCGTCGGCGACGTCCTGCTCGGCGAGTCCGGCATGCGCCACCACCCGCTCACACCGATGACCGACTCCAACCTGGTGTCCGTGCTCGACGCGCAGACGACGCGGCCGGTCGGCCTCATCGACCACAAGGCCGTGGCGGAAAGCGCTGACGCGGTCCGGGCCCGGATCGCGCAGCTGCGGACGCAGGGGGTCGGCGCCGCGATCGTCGACGCCGTGTCCAATGACGATCTCGTACGGCTCGGTGCGGCGGTCAAGGAGCTGCCGCTGGTGACCGCCGGTTCGGGGCTGGCGATCGGGCTGCCCGCGAACTGGGGTTTCGAACCGTCCCCGGACGCCGCCCAGTTGCCGCCCGCCCGCGGCCGGCAGGCCGTCGTCGCCGGTTCGGTGTCCGCCGCCACGAACGGCCAGGTACGGGAGTTCCTCAGCACCGGCCGCCCCGCGTTCAGCGTCGACCCCCTGCGGATCGCCGCCGGCGAGGACGTCGCCGCCCAGGCGCTCGCCTTCGCCGACAAACACCTCGCCGACGGGCCCGTGCTCGTCTACTCGACCGAGTCGCCGGACGCGGTCCGCTCGGTGCAGGGGCAGCTCGGCGCCGCCGAGGCGGGTGAGCTGGTCGAGCAAACGCTCGCCCGCGTCGCCCAGGGACTCATCCAGCGCGGCGTACGGCAACTCGTGGTCGCGGGCGGCGAAACATCCGGCGCCGTCGTGCAGGCGCTCGGCCTCACGGGCCTGCGCATCGGTGGACAGATCGACCCGGGTGTGCCGTGGTGCGCGGCGCCGCTGCCCGGCGGGGACACCCTCCACATCACGCTCAAGTCGGGCAACTTCGGCGGCCCGGACTTCTTCACCTCAGCCTTCACCCTCCTGACCGAGGAATCCCAGTGACCCAGGACCGCAAGACACAGGACACCGACATGGCCGCCGACGCCGCCCGCGCCGAGATCGTCCGCGTCGGCACCAGCCTGTTCGCCCGCGGCTACGTCCACGCCAGCGCCGGCAACATCAGCGCGAAGCTCGACGACGGCCACCTGATCACGCCGACCGATGCGGCCCTCGGCTTCCTCGACGCCGGCGCTCTCGCCCAGGTCGACGGCGACGGCAAGCAGATCTCGGGCGAGAGGGCCAGCAAGACACTCACGCTGCACCGGCGCATCTACGCGGCCGACCCCACCGCCCGGTTCGTCATCCACACCCACTCCACGCACCTGGTCGCGCTGACCTTGGCCGGCGTGTGGCAGCAGGACGACGTACTCCCGCCCCTCACCCCGTACTACGTGATGAAGGTGGGCCACGTCCCGCTGGTCCCCTACCACCGGCCCGGCGACCCGCGCGTCGCCGACCTGGTCACCGAACGGATCAACTCCCGTGCGGCGAACGGCACTCCTATCCGGGCGGTGCTGCTCGACCGGCTCGGCCCCGTCGTCTGGGGCCCCGACGCCGCGTCCGCACTGGCCGTACTCGAAGAACTGGAGGAGACCGCACGCCTCTGGCTGACGACCGGCCGCAGACCGCAGCCGCTGGCCGACGACGCCATCGCCGAACTGAGGACCGCCTTCGGCGCCTCCTGGTAGAACCCCGCCCCCGCTCCGTCCCCATCCGCTCGAGAACCACTGAGCCGCACAAGGAAGTGCCCCTCATGTCCACGACCGTGACAACGGCCGACACCCCTGAACTCGCCCGCGAGAACGCCGTGTTCCGCAAGGTCATCCGGCGCATCGTCCCCTTCCTGGTCCTGTGTTACGTCGTCTCCTACCTGGACCGGGTCAACGTCGGCTTCGCCAAGCTGCAGATGTCCCAGGACCTCGGCTTCAGCGAGGCGGCGTACGGCCTCGGCGCCGGCCTGTTCTTCATCGGCTACTTCCTGTTCGAAGTCCCCTCGAACCTGATGCTGCAAAAGGTCGGCGCCCGCACCTGGATCGCCCGGATCATGATCAGCTGGGGCGTGGTCTCGGCCCTGTTCGTCTTCGTCAACAACGAGGCGACGTTCTACGTGCTCCGGTTCCTGCTCGGCGCCGCCGAGGCCGGGTTCTACCCGGGCGTGATCCTCTACTGCACGTACTGGTTCCCCTCCGCGCGGCGGGCCCGGGTGATCGCGCTGTTCATGTCGGCCATCCCCGTGGCGGGCATCTTCGGCAACCCGCTCTCGGGCTGGATCATGGACGTCTTCGAGGGCACCGGCGGCTGGAACGGCTGGCAGTGGCTGTTCCTCATCGAGGCGCTGCCCGCCATCGCGGTGGGCGTGATGACGCTGTTCTACCTGGACAACAGTGTGCGCGACGCGAAGTGGCTCAGCGACGACGACAAGAGCGTGATCGAGCGCGCACTCGCCAAGGACACCAAGCACCACAGCGAGCACGGCAAGACGTGGGACGCGTTCCGCGACCCCAAGGTGTGGCTGATGTGCCTCATCTACTTCTTCTTCGTGATGGGCCAGTACGCGCTCACCTTCTGGATGCCGACCTTCGTCGAGTCCACCGGCATCAAGGGCGGCTTCGCGATCGGCGCGCTGAGCGCCGTGCCGTACCTGGCCGCGCTCGTCGCGATGAACCTCTTCGGCCGCTCCGCCGACAAGCGGCGCGAACGCCGCTGGCACCTGGTCATCCCGAGCCTGATGGGCGCCGTCGGCTTCTCGCTGGCCGCCAGCTGGACCGGGTCGACCGCCCTGTCCCTTCTCGCGCTCTCGATCGCCGCCGCGGGCGTGCTGACCTGCGCTCCGCTGTTCTGGTCGCTGCCGACTGCCTTCCTCAGCGGCACCGCGGCCGCCGCCGGGCTCGCCGTCATCAACTCGGTGGGCAACCTGGCCGGCTTCGTCAGCCCGTACATGATCGGCTCGCTCAAGGACACCACCGACTCGACGGCGATCCCGATGTACGTCCTGGCGCTGGGCCTGGTCATCGGCGCCGCGGCCGTCCTCGTCACCAAGAAGAGCGTCGTCAACCGCTGACCGAGCCTGCCTCACACCTTACGGAGCCACCATGCCGAGGTTCGCCGCGAACCTGTCCACCCTGTATCCCGAACACGACTTCCCCGACCGCTTCGCCGCGGCCGCGGCGGACGGCTTCGAGGCCGTCGAGTACCTCTTCCCGTACGCATACGAGGCGACCGAACTGCGACGCCGTCTCGACACGCACGGCCTGCAGCAGGTCCTGTTCAACGCGCCGCCCGGCAACTGGGACGCGGGTGAGCGCGGGATCGCGGCGCTGCCCGGACGCGAGGCGCAGGTGCGCGACGGCGTCGACCGCGCCCTGGAGTACGCCGCCGCGCTCGACTGCCCGCGCGTGCACATGATGGCCGGCCTGGTACCGCCGGGGGCCGACCCGGCACCGTACCGCGCGACATACCTGTCCAACCTCGCGTACGCCGCCGAACAGGCAGCGGCCGTCGGCGTCGACATCCTGATCGAGCCGATCAACGGCCGCGACATGCCGGGCTACTTCCTGCACCGCCAGGCCGACGCCCACACGGTCGTGAAGGAGGTGGGCGCCCCCAACCTGAAGGTCCAACTCGACCTGTACCACTGCCAGATCGTCGAGGGCGACCTCACCGCCACACTCCGCCGCGACCTGCCCACCGGCCGCGTCGCCCACCTCCAGATCGCGGGCGTGCCCGACCGTCACGAGCCCGATGCCGGGGAACTGAACCTGGGTCATCTCATGTCCGTCGTCGACGAGCTGGGCTTCGACGGCTGGATCGGCTGCGAGTACTTCCCCAAGGCCGGCACGAGCGAAGGTCTCGGCTGGCGAGACAAGTTCCAAGGAGACAACGCATGAGGATCGTCATCACGGGTGGCTTCGGCTTCCTGGGCCGCCAGGTCGCCGAGGCCCTGCTGGAGCAGCGCACGTTCGACGGCGCCCCCATCACCCGCCTCGTGCTCGCCGACCTGTTCGTACCGCAGGAATCGCCGCTGGCCGCCGACTCGCTCGTGGACGTGGTCCAGGGCGATCTGACCGAGCGCCTCGGCGACCTGTTCGCCCAGCCCGTCGACGTGGTCATCCACCTCGCGGCCGCGGTCTCCGCCGAGTGCGAGGCGGACTTCGACCTCGGCATGGGCGCCAACCTGGACACCACCCGCGCCCTCCTTGAGGCCGCGCGCGCCCAGTCGGTCGCCGGCGGCGCGACGGTACGGGTGGTCTTCGCCAGCAGCGTCGCCGTCTACGGCTCGGACGCCGCGCTGCCGCTGCCCAAGGTCGTCAGCGAGTCGACGCTGCCCACGCCACAGTCCAGCTACGGCGTCCAGAAGCGGATCTGCGAGCAGCTGATAGCCGAGTACACCCGCCGCGGCTTCCTCGACGGCCGCGTCACCCGCCTGATGACGGTCTCGGTGCGCCCCGGCAAGCCGAACGCGGCGGCCTCCGGGTTCCTGTCCGGCATCGTCCGCGAGCCGCTGGCCGGCCTCGAGGCGACCTGCCCGGTCAGCCCCGACCTGCAAGTCGCCCTCGCCTCCCCGCGCCGCACGGTCGAGGGCATCCTGCGCGTGGCCCAGGCCGAGCGCGGCGAGGGCCCCGGGCAGCTGTCCGGCAGCCTCCCGGTCAACCTCCCGGCCCTCACGGTCACAGTCGCCGACATCCTCGACACGCTGCGTCAGGTCGCCGGGGACGCCGTCGCCGACCTGGTGAACATCGTCCCGGACCCGGCCGTCGAAGCCATCGTCGGCTCCTGGCCGGCCGCCTTCGACAACGCCCGCGCGGCCTGGCTCGGCCTTGAGCCCGACGCGGACTTCGCAGCCGTGGTGCACCAGTACGCCGCCGACCACGCACAGGCGGTCACCGCCAAGGCGGCCAAGCCCACGCCGATAGACTGACGACCATGTTTACCAAGGTGGACGGGCCCGTCCGGCTCGCGGACCGCGTCGCCGCGATGCTCGCCGACGAGATCGAGTCCGGGCGGCTGACCACGGGCGACAAGCTGCCGACCGAGGTGGAACTGGTCAAGCAGCTCGGCGTCAGCCGCACCGTGATCCGCGAGGCCGTGTCCCGGCTGAGCAACGCGGGCCTGGTCGAGGCACGCCAGGGGCGGGGCGTCTTCGTCCTGCCCCCGCGCACCCGACCACTCGACCTCGAAGCCGACACCACCGACACCACCGACACCAAGGCCAAAGTGCTGCAGATCGTCGAGGTCCGCCGCGCCATGGAGGGCGAGGCGGCCGAACTCGCCGCCACCCGCGCCACCCCCGACGACCACGCCCGGATGCGCCAGGCCCTGGCCGCGATCGACACGGCCGTCGCGGCGGGCGGCGACGGCGCCGACGAGGACCTGGCCTTCCACCGCTCCATCGCGGAGTCGACCGGCAACGCAGTCCTGGTCTCCACCGTCCGCTACCTCGGCGAGGTCTCCCGCGGCGGCATCCGCGTCACCCGCGCCAACGAAGCCCGCCGGGACGACTTCCTCGACGCCGTCCGCGAGGAACACCACGCCATCCTCTCCGCCATCGAGCAGGGCAACGCCAAGGCCGCCCGCACAGCCGCCCGCCGTCACCTCACACACGCCGCGGCCCGGCTCCAAAAAGCGGGCCCAGAGTTCTGGAACACGACACAGGACCTGGACGTGGAACTCGACACGGCCAAGTAATCCCCTGCGGGGCCCGGCCCACTGACCTGACGTCACTCGTCCCAGCCATGACTCCCTCCCTCCCCCGCCCGTCGACGTCATGTCCGCAGCCCGCTCACCGAGACCCGACGCACTGGAAATGAGCAGCGAGCACCATCCGCTGCCCGCACACGACAAAGCGGTGCACCTCAAGCCCCTCAACACCACCGGCACGCAGCACAGGAGCACGGACTCGCCATTCCCGAACTGCTTCCCGCCGAGCGGGAGTTGAGCCCTCCTGGATCACCGACCGGCCCGGCCCCTCGCACAGCGCCACGCACCTCAACCCGAACACGCCCCGCACACACAAGCATCCGGCCTCACCACGGACGGTGGAGGCCGCGACGTCCAGCAGCCCGGCGCCATCCCTCTCCAGCCACTCCACCTGCCGCAACTCCCGCAACCAGGCCTTGCCTTCGGCCTGTCGGCGCGGCATTCCGGGACCGGCGACGTGATGCGTATCACTGCCCGGGTGCTTCGGGTCGGGCATAGGCGATCATGACCGAATGAACGCTCGCTTCCTCGGCATCACTGATCTGGTCGAAGCCCCGTCCGTGGCGGTCGTAGTCGACGTCATGCGTGCTTTCACAGTGGCTGCCTGGGCCTTTGCCCAGGGGGCGGAAAAGATTGTTCTTGCCGAGTCGCTGGACGACGCCCTCGCGCTCAAAGCTCGCCACCCGGATTGGGTGGCGCTCAAAGACGGTCCGCCCGCGCCCGGGTTCGACACCGTCAACTCGCCGGGCCTGATGCGGTCTCTTGACCTTGGCGGACGGACCGTTGTGCAGAAGACCACGGCAGGGACGGTCGGCGTCTTTGCGGTCAAGGAGGCGTCACTGGTGCTGTGTGCCAGCTTCGTGGTGGCGGAGGCAACTGCTCGGCTCTTGCGAACAAACAAGAGTGACAGTGTCACGTTCGTGGTCACCGGCGAGGATGGGCAGGCCGATGAAGATCTGGCGTGTGCTCAATACATCGCCCGCAGAGCCACCGAGGCCGGGACGGATCCAGACGAGTTCCTGCGCCGCGCCGGCGAGTCGCGCGCCGCCGCCGAGCTGGCGGAGGGTGTGCGTCAAGGAGTCCACCCCGATGACGTCGCACTCTGCCTTGAGCTCGACCGGTTCCCCTTTGCCATGGTGGCGACCTTGGAAGACTCGCTCATGGTCCTCCGTGCGGCAGACGTGTCGTCGCCGACCGACGAGGCTTCGATCTGATCGCTCTTGAGGTCCAACTCTCGCCGTGCGAGAGCCAGCATCCGGTCGAGTACCGGCCTGCCTCAGCTGCATGTCCCGATGACGGCGATTTGGGGTGGCGGCAGGCGGCTGAGCCGGGTGGTGGCGGCTTCGCGCAGTCGAACGATCTCCTCGGGCGGCCCGGCGAGATTGCGCCACAACCAGCGGCCCGACGTCCTGGTGGCCAATGAGGTCGGCTACCTCCCGCTCGACCGGGATGACACCAACCTCGCCTTCCGACTGATCTCGAAACGCTACGAGAAGGGCCGGCCATCCTGACCTCGAAAACCGCTTCCGCCGCCCTCTTTCCGGCTGTTTGGGCACGGACGGCGGTCAGGTAGGCCAGAGCCGCCATGGCGAGGGTCATGCGCCGGTGCGGTGCCGGGCTCGGTTGAGCACATCACCTGGTAATGGTGTCGGCCGCACTCGCCCTTGGCGATCTGGAAGCACACCTCCACCGTGCCCCTGTGGTCTTGGCGAAGTCCTACAGGCGTGAGGCAACAGAGCCGCAGCCGGCCTAGACTTTTTAGTTTCAAATGAGACCGTATCGAACGAATAGATGGCTGTAATGTGGCCTCATGGCCGCCGACGTTCCTCACGAAACCGCCCCCTTGCGTGTGACCGACCGCCCTGGGGATGCCTCGCCTTTCGCTCTCGGCTTGTTGCTGCGCCGGGCGCACTGGCGAGCGGCCGCGGTGATGGAGGAGGCGCTTCGGCCGCTCGGTATCGAGTTGCGGCATTTTGCCGTGCTGATCGTGCTCGTCGACCGCGGGGCCACGGTGCAGCGGGACTTGGTGGCGGCGACGGGGTCGGACAAGGCGGGAATCATGCGGGTCGTGGACGACCTGGAGCGTCGGGGGCTGGCCGTACGCAAGACCGTTCCGGGGGACCGGCGGGTGCGGGCAGTGGAGATCACGCATCAGGGGCTCGAGCTTTTCGATGCAGCCCATGTGGCGGCGGAGCCGCTGGCTGAACGTCTGGTTGCCGAATTGCGATCCGGCGAGCCCGAGCAGCTGGCGGATCTGCTGACCCGGTTTGCCTATCCCGCAGGCGGAGAAGCGTAAGCGCGCCCGCGCACCGGTTGCCTGCCGCGTGGGCGCGCTTCGTCCCATGCGGCTTTTGCGGCGGACCCGGCCCTGAACTGCGGCCATCACTGCTGCGCGCCATCGCTGCGCGCGCCGGCCCTGACTGCGGGGGGTCTGGGCTTCGTCGCCGACGGGGACCAAGCTGTCCGCGCGGCATCCCTGGCCGACGGTGTGCCCTTCACCCTCGCCCGCCGTCGTCTCGATGGGCGGCTCGCCGGCAGGCCGAACGCCCCGGCCGCCGTCAGCGCCGGCCCACCGGCCTCCAGGGACAGGGCGCCGATGTGGAAAGCGCGCAATCGACTGGACGCCGCGTGACGTCCTGGGTCGAGGCGTCACGCGGCGTCCATGACCCGGGGGCTACGCCGCGAGGCGCTCCGCGAGTTCCTTGGCCTTGGTGGTCGCATCCTCGAAGGCGCGCTCTCGGGAGGCCTCGTAGAGGGGTATCAGTTCCGACATGGCCGGGTTGCGGGGGGCCATGGTGAGTTCGGGGACGATGAAGTCGAGGTCCAGGCCGAGGGTCTTCTTGAGGACGGCCTCCAGGTAGTTCTGTACGAACTCGTAGTCCTCGCGCGGGGTGCCCGGCGCATATGAGCCGCCGCGGCTGGCGACGACGATGACGGGGGTGCCCTGGGCGGAGGGGGTCTCGCCCGCGGTGCGGCCGAGCAGGAGCACGCTGTCCAGCCACGCCTTGAGGGTCGAGGGGATCGAGAAGTTGTACATGGGGGCACCGATCAGGACGGTGTCCGCCTGCTCCAGTTCCTCGATGAGCACCGCGCGCGCGGCGAACGCGGCCGCCTGCTCCGGGGTGCGCTCGGACGGTGCGGTGTACCCGGCGGACCAGGCGTCGGCGGTGATGTGCGGGACCGGGGCAGCAGCGAGGTCGCGGTAGATCACTGCGCCCTGCGGGTGCTGTTCCTCCCAGGCCTTACGGAAGGCTGCCGTGACCGATCGGGACGAGGACGCCTCGCCGGGGAGCACGGACGTGTCGATGTGCAGCAGTGTTGCCATGGGCTTTCTCCGATGTGCAGTGCGCGGGGCGGGAAGTCGCGCGGGGCGGTGGGTTCATGCTCAGAAGTAGTTTCACTCACGATGGTATCGAATGATACTATCGTGATCGTAACGGAGATGGCCACGTCGAGCAGAACGGGAGTCTGGTGATCATGGACGTCTACGAGGCGGTCACGAGCCGACGGGCGGTGCGCGGATTCACCGGCCGGGAGGTCCCGGAGGAGGTGCTGCAGCGCGTGCTGTCCGCCGCGGCCTGGGCGCCATCCGGCTCGAACCTTCAGCCGTGGCACGCATACGTCCTGACCGGCGGGCCGCTGGCCGAGCTCAAGAAGCGCACCGGCGAGCGCCTGGCCGCGGGCGACCCCTGGGACGAGCCGGAGTACGAGCAGTACCCGTCCGCACTGAAGTCCCCGTATCGCGAGCGCCGATCCGCGTTCGGTGAGCAGCGCTACGGCGCACTCGGTATCGCGCGCGAGGACATCGAGGCGCGCCAGCGGGCCTCTTCCGCGAACTGGGACTGTTTCGGCGCACCCGCGGCCCTGTTCTGCTACATCGACCGCGATCTGGGCCCGGCCCAGTGGTCGGATGTCGGCATGTATCTGCAGACCGTGATGCTGCTGCTGCGCGCCGAAGGGGTGCACAGCTGCACGCAGATGGCGTGGGCGAAGTTCCACAGGAGCGTCGCCGAAGCCCTGTCACCCCCGGACGAGCTGATGCTCTTCTGCGGCATGTCGATCGGGTTCGAGGACGTCACCGTGGGTGACGCCCGTACGGGCCGGGCGCCGCTCGACGAGACGGTCACGTTCGTCGGCGACTGACACCGCCCGCTCTCAGCCGGCAAGAGCGGGCGTCCCTGTCGCGCCCGCATGGCCGCTCATGTTCCATATTGCACAGATATTCCCGAGGAAAGGCATGCCATGAAGATCGCAGTCATCGGCGGAACCGGGCTCATCGGATCCCAGGTCGTCAAGAACCTGAACGCCGCCGGTCATGAGGCGGTACCGCACTCGAAGTCCACCGGCGTCGATGTCATCACCGGCCAGGGGCTGGACGAGGCGTTGGCGGGAGCCGACGTCGTCGTCAACCTGACGAACTCCCCGACGTTCGACGAAGCCTCCCTGGCCTTCTTCCAGAGCTCGATGGACAACGTTCTGGCCGCGGCCCGCAAGAGCGGTGTCGGCCACTTCGTCATCCTCTCGATCGTCGGCACGGACCAGGTGCCGGAGCTGGACTACTACCGGGCCAAGGCGCTCCAGGAGACCCTTCTCGCGGACGGGCAGATCCCGTACTCGATCGTCCGGGCCACGCAGTTCATGGAGTTCATGGACGCCGTCCTGTCCTGGACCACCGACGGCGACACCGTCCGGCTGCCCGCCACGCCGATCCAGCCGATCGCCGCCAAGGACGTGGCCGCCGCGGTGGCGGAGGTCGCCGTGGGCTCCCCGCTGAACGGCATCCGCAACATCGGCGGCCCCGACGTCTTCTCCCTGGACGAGCTGGGCCGCATCACCCTGTCCCGCAAGGGCGACAGCCGCACCGTCGTCACCGATACCACCGCCGGCATGTTCGCCGTCGTGAAGGGCGACGTCCTCACCGACAAGGACGCCCACCTCGCACCCACCCGATACACCGACTGGCTCTCCTGACCCGCTCTACGCCCTCTCTGGCGTACAGACCCCAGAGAACCAAGCTTTGGCCGTCGTTGGAGATGCCAAGAACTCGGCACGGCGGCCAGAAATGGCCTACGCCGCTTGATACAGCGACCGCATCTGCCGTGATGGATGCTGGACTGGCTCGTTTTTGCGACTGCGCAATGAATCGTTGACGGTTGAGCAGATCGAGTCGTGGGCCGGGAGAACAGCGCCGGGTTCCATGCCCTGTCGCCCACCGTTTTGACAGGTCGGAACCCGGCCCCCGCTCTCCAGGATCGTGCCTCAACTTCAGCGTCGTGGTCTCCCGTTCGGGGCGCCATGCCACACCGTCGAGGCACCCACGGGCCGCCCCGACGACGCACGAGCGCGATGCCTGGTCCGGCAAAGCGGTGACCACGTCGTCCCGAACTCAGGAACTGGGTGGGCGACCGTCGTGCGTGCCCCTTAAGGCTTCCAGCAGCGTGCTGCCGCCAGAGGGTGACGCCCACAGCCGCGGCTCGAGTACGCGGAAGGCCAAGAAGGCAGTCGAGTCCGTTTCGCCGGGCGAGGCGATGGACTCGATGCGCTGAGGCGGGACGGGTGCGCGGTGGAGGACGTCGGCGTTGGCCGGCTCGTGCCCAAGGATCTCGCCGACCAGGACGCGCAGCACGGAGTCCCCGAGTGGGAGCCGTCGAAAACCCGTCAGACGCAGGTCACCGTCTCGGCTCTCTGAGAGTGAAAACGGCCTCCCTCGGATCTCAGAACGCCTCCGGCCGGCACACCCCTCCCAGCCAGTGAGCACCACCCGGGGATGACGAGCTCTGGCACATCCTGGCCAATGCCTGACGGCAGCGGCCGTCTTCGCCACCCGGCGCCGGTTCTCGGGGTGGCTGCGCGGGATGCGCGCCGAGTTGCCGCGTACAAGCACCCGGCCGAGTGAGGCGGGCGCGGTTCAGCGCCTTCCGGCGAGCGGTGCATCGGTTTTTGCGAGACCTTGAGGAGGCGAGCGCCCCACAGTGGCGACGCATGTCCAGGGTGACACCCACACCCAGCGAGGAGGGCGGGCCGCGGTGAGTGATTCGGATACGGGCGCCGCGGGGCGGAGCCAGGGTGAGCTGGCCCAGCTCTCGGCGATCGAGTTGAACGTCAACGATCAGGTGCGACGGCTTGAGGTGGATCCACGGACCTCGCTGCTCGACGCGCTGCGCGAGCACCTGCGCCTGAGCGGGACCAAGAAGGGGTGTGATCACGGGCAGTGCGGCGCCTGCACGGTGCTGATCAACGGCCGGCGTGTCAACTCCTGTTTGACGCTCGCCGTGATGCATGAGGACGACGAGATCGTGACGATCGAAGGCCTGGGCGATCCCGATGGCCTGCACCCCATGCAACGTGCCTTCGTCGAGCGTGACGGCTTCCAGTGCGGCTACTGCACTCCCGGCCAGATCTGTTCGGCTGTCGGCATGATCGCCGAGGTGGAGGCGGGCTGGCCCAGCCACGCCACCGCTGACGTGGCCTCGACGCGGATCGCGTTGACCGATGAGGAGATCCGAGAGCGGATGAGCGGCAACATCTGCCGGTGCGCCGCCTATCCGAACATCGTCGCGGCCATCCGTGGCATCGCAGGGGGAGGCCCGGAATGAGATCCTTCACGTACGAGCGAGCGAGCGACGCACAGGCCGCCGTCGCTGCGGTGTCCAGACCTGGGGCGAAGTTCATCAGCGGCGGCACCAACCTGCTCGACCTGATGAAGCTCGACATCGAGAAGCCCACCCATCTGGTCGACATCAGCCGGCTTCCGTTGCGCGACATCGAGGAGCTCCCGGACGGCGGACTGCGCATCGGGGCCCAGGCGGCGAACTCCGATGTGGCCGCCGATGCCCGAGTGCGTACCCGCTACCCGGTGCTGTCGGAGGCGCTGGTCGCAGGTGCCTCGGGCCAACTGCGCAACAAGGCGTCCACCGGAGGAAATCTGTTGCAGCGCACTCGCTGCCCCTACTTCTACGACACGGCTGCGGGCTGCAACAAGCGAGATCCCGGTACCGGATGCTCGGCGATCGGCGGGTTCAACCGGATTCACGCCCTCCTCGGCGCCAGCGACTCCTGCATCGCCACCCATCCCTCGGACATGGCCGTCGCGATGACCGCGCTGGAGGCGGAGATCGAGCGGCTCGACGCCGACGGGTCGGTACGCCGCGTCGCCATCGCAGACTTCTACCGGCTGCCGGGCGATACTCCGCACATCGAGACCGTGCTGCGTCCGGGCGAGATGATCACGAGCGTCCTCCTGCCCCCGCCCCCGACCGGCCGGCAGATCTACCGCAAGGTGCGAGACCGGGCTTCGTACGAGTTCGCGCTGGTCTCCGTGGCGGCTGTCGTCGCGACCGATCAGGGAACGATCAGTGACGCCCGGGTGGCTTTCGGCGGTGTGGCGCACAAGCCCTGGCGGTCCAGCGAGGCGGAGGCCGCGTTGACCGGCCGTCCCGCCACGATGGTCACCTATCGCGCAGCCGCCGAGGCCGCGATGCGCGACGCCGTGGGGCAGGGGCACAACGACTTCAAGATCGAGCTGGCCAAGCGCACGCTGTGCCGCACGCTGGCACAAGCCGCTCAGGCGAGCTGAGGAGACGAGATGATCGGGCAAGCTCTGAACCGCGTCGACGGCCCGTTGAAGGTTGCCGGCCGGGCCACCTACGCCTACGAGCAGTGGGGGGCCGGCCAACCTCTCTACGGGTTCATCGTCGGCGCGACGATCGGCAAAGGCCGCATCACCCGCATCGACACCGAGAGCGCCGAACGCGCACCCGGCGTAAAGATGGTGATGACTTATCACAACGCTCCCGCGCAGGGTGTCCGTGACGAGTCCGTTCCGTTCGAATACTGGCGCGCCCAGCCGGTGCTGACCGGCCCCGACATCCACTACTACGGCGAGCCGGTGGCATTCGTCGTCGCCACGGCCCTCGAACAGGCCCGAGCGGCGGCCGATCTGGTCGAAGTCGAATACACCAGCGGGCGCGGACGTTTCAACTTCGCCGAGCAGGAAGACGAGGTGTACATCCCGAAAGTGGTCAACGCCGGTCTCCCCACCGACACCGCGATCGGCGATTTCGATGCCGGGTTCGACAGCGCGGCGGTCAAGGTCGACCAGCAGTACACGACGCCGTACGAACTCTCGATGCCGATGGAACCGCACGCATGTCTGGTGGAACCGCGCGACGAGGACCTGACCGTCTACGTCAGCTGCCAGATCGTCGACGCGGCGCGGGCCTCGGTCGCCGCCACGCTTCGGCTCGACCCGGAGCGGGTTCACATCGTCACCCCCTTCGTCGGCGGGGGATTCGGCTCCAAGCTCGGCGTCCATTCCGAGACGATCCTGGCGGCGCTCGCCGCTCGCGAGTTGCGCCAACCGGTCAAGGTCGCGATGACCAGGCAGCAGATCTTCCAGCTCGTCGGCAACCGTCCCACATCCAGGCAGCGGGTCCGACTGGGCGCGGAGCAGGACGGACGGCTGAGCGCGATCGCGCATGACGTCACCATGCACACCAACCCCGACGTGGAGTACGCCGAGCAGATGGCCGCCACGACCCGCAGTCTCTACGCCGCGCCCCACCGGTTGACCAGCCACCGGCTGGCGCCGCTCGATCTGCCGCCCGGGACGGACGTACGCGCACCGGGCGAAGCGCCGGGCATGCTGGCGGTCGAGTCGGCGATGGACGAGTTGGCCCAGGCGCTCGGGATGGACCCCGTCGAGCTGCGGATCCTCAACGAGCCCACCGTCGATCCCGAGCGAGACGTGCCGTACAGCGACCGGCACCTGGTCGAGTGCCTGCGCGAAGGCGCGCGCCGGTTCGGCTGGGAGCACCGCCCCGCCACCCCGGCGACTGTGCGCGAGGGGCGGTGGCTGGTCGGCTACGGCATGTCGGCCGCCATCCGCGGGCACTTCCAAGGGCCGACAGCGGTGCGGGTGCGGTTGGAGGCTGACGGCACGGCCGTCGTCCAGACGGACATGACCGATCTCGGCACGGGCACGTACACCGTTCTGACCCAGGTCGCGGCCGAGGGGCTCGGACTGCCGCCCGACCGGGTGCGGATCGAGCTCGGGCGTTCCGAGTTTCCCACCAGCTGGGGGTCCGGCGGCTCCTGGGGCGCCGCCAACTCGTGCAATGCGGTGCATGGTGCGTGCAGGGCCCTGCGAGAGCAGCTCCTGGAAGCGGCGCGCGGCGACACGCGCTCCCCGCTGCACGGCCTGGACCCGGCAGACGCCGTGTTCTCGGATGGCAACGTGGCTGTCGGCGGCGCGTGCGAGGCGCTGAGCGAGATCGTCGCACGCAACCAACCGGAAGGGTTCGAGGCTCAGGGCGATACCCGCTTCATGGGCGATGATCCGCACTACACGGACTACTCGATCAACACCTACGGGGCCCATTTCGCCGAAGTGGGGGTCGACGCGGACACCGCCGAGATCCGTCTGCGGCGGATGCTCGGTGTGTTCTCGGTGGGCCGCGTGCTCAACGCGAAGACGGCTCGCTCGCAGCTGATCGGCGGCATGATCTGGGGAGCCGGCGCGGCCCTCGAAGAAGAGGCCGTGGTCGACCTGCGATCCGGCGCCTTCGTCAACCGGGACTTCGCGCAATACCTGGTACCGGTCCACGCCGACGTCCCCGACGTCGACGCGGTCATCCTTGACGGGTACGACGACAAGGCCAACGCCCTGGGCGCGAAAGGCGTCGGCGAGCTGGGCATCTGCGGGGCCGGTGCGTCGATCGCGAACGCGGTGTTCAACGCCACCGGCGTGCGCGTGCGCGACTTCCCCATCACCATCGAGAAGGTACTCCCCGGCCTGCCACTGATGGATGCGTCAACCACCCGGGACTGAAAGTCCCGGGCTTGCGCAACGGGCGCCACTGGCTGTGGTGCTGCGTTTGCGTCCTGTCCCACGCCCGGTTTTCGG
>NZ_JBSGTG010000056.1:0-18501 GCF_053607285.1 Streptomyces sp. NPDC055140
AAAGATCCTCGGGTGGAAGACGCCCGCTGAAATCTTCGAGGAGCAACTACGCTCGCTTCAACAAGCCGGTGTTGCATCGACCAGTTGAACTCGCCCAATACGGATCCCGGGCCTTCGCCGGTCTCTGCGACCAACTCGGGGTCACACGGTCGATGGGCGCGGTCGGCACCAGCGCCGACAACGCGGCGTGCGAAAGTTTCCACGCCTCCCTGAAACGCGAGACCCTCCGGGGCGCCCACGACTACTGCGACTGCGACACCTGCCGCAGGACCGTCTTCGCCTGGCTGACCCGCTACAACACCCGCCGCCGGCACTCCGCCAACGGCCACCCGAGCCCCGACGAATACGAACACCGACACCACCCCGCTCAAATCACGCTCGCCGCGAGATCAATAACCGCGTGCCCACCTTCACGGGGGAAGGCCCGAGAGTGACCGGCTCAGCCCACTGCCACGCCATAGGGGCTGGTGCCGACGGTGACTGTTGCGACGACCTTGTTGGTTTTGGGGTCGATCACCGTGAGGGTGCCGGCGGCTTGTTCCGTGACGTAAACCGCCTGGCGTGTGACCTCGATGTTGAACGGGTCGGTGCCCGTAGGGCCCACGGAAATGGTCGACGAGACCTGGTTGTTGCCGGTATCGATCACGGATACCTGCCCCGGCCCGAGAACGGCGGCGTAGACCGTCTTGCCGTCTGGTCCGATCGCCACGTCGAAGGGCCCTTCGCCGACCGGTACGGCAGTCGCCTTGCGGGTGCGGGTTCCGACGGCCAGGACTCGTGCTGCCACCTCGTCGGCGACGTATGCCGACTTGCCGTCGGGGGTGACGGCGACGCCCACAGGGGAGCGCCCCGCGGCGAGGTTCCCGGTTACCTTGTGTGTACGGGTGTTGATGACCGACAGGCTGCCCGACCCGGAATTGGCCACGTAGGCCGTGCTGCCGTCACGACTGAAGGTCACGCTCACCGGGGACTTACCGACCGGGATGCGTGCGGCCACCCGGTTGGTTCCGGTGTCGATCACTGACACGGTGTTCGAGCCCCCGTTGGCGACATAGAGGGATCTGCCATCGGGGCTGAGGCCGACGCCCGTGGGGCTCTTCTCTACCGGCACGGTCGTGGTGATCTTGTTGGTGCGGGTGTCGAGCACCGACACCTGGGCCGAACCGTTGTTGGCGATGTATACGTGCCTGCCGTCCGGGGCAACCGCGACGCCTTCGGGTGCCTTGCCGGCCTTCACGGTTGCGACGACCTTGTAGCTGCGGGCGTCGATCACCGAGAGGGTGTTGTCCTGCTGGTTCGTGACATACACACGGCTGCCGGATCCGGAGCCGGGTCCGACGGGCGAGGGCGTCGTAGTGGCGGCATGCGTGTCGGCCGACCCGGCGGTCGTACATGAGGTCAGCAGGATCCCGATGGCCGCCGCGAGGGCGGGCCGGAGCGTCCTGGGGGGGCGTCGGAGGCCATTGCTGGCCAGGGACCGCAGGGCAGAGAACATCTCGCCTCCTGTGTGCATCGCAAGGTTCGGTCCGAAACCAGGCGTCAGATCGTCGACGGCCGCCCGGCGGCATGGGCCGGGATCAGGTCACAAGTCCGCGGGCGTAGTAGTCGTTCTTGTCCCGGACTCCCGGAAGTGCGAAGAAGTAGCCCCCGCCCTTCGGCGTGATGAAGGGCACCAGTGCCTCGTCTTCCAGCCGGTTCTGCATGGCGATGTAGGTGTTGAGTTCCCGCTGATAGCAGACAAAGGCGTGCCCCATGTCCAGTTCCGGCGGATTGGGGCTGCGGTCGTAGTCGTAACTGCGACGCAGGATGGTGCTGGTCGGCGCGGTCTGCGGGGTCTGGGGATTGGCGAGGCGAATGTGTGAGTTCAGCGGGGTGATCAGGCCCTGCGGGTCGTTGGTGTAGATGGGGTCGAGGAGGTCCGTGGCGTTCTCGCCCACGGCATACATGGGTGCGCCGCTCGCCTTGCGGCGGCCGAAGATCCGCTCTTGCTGGGCCTCGGGCACCTTCTGCCACGCCTCGATGTGGAAGTGCACGATACGCACCGCGTGATAGGTGCCGCCCGCAGCCCAGGCCGGTTCCCCGGACTTCGGCTGGGCCCAGACCCACTGAGCCATCTGGGCGGGATCGGTGGCGTCCGGATTGGAGATGCCGTCCTTGAATCCGAACCAGTCGCGCCGGACGCCGACGGGGCGTTCCGGATTGCGTTGCCCGTCGATGCGCCAGCGCAGCTTCATCGCGGATGCGGTGTGGGTCAGGATGTCGACCAGCGCGTGCACCGTCGTGTCCCGGTGGTCGGCGCAGATCTGGATCAGCAGGTCTCCCTGGCTCAGGGCAGGATCGAGGTCGTCGTGGAGAAAGGGTGTCATGGTGACGAGCTGGGCCGGCTTGCGCGCGCTCAGTCCGTAGCGGTCGTCGAACAGTGAGGCGCCCACTCCGACGGTCATGGTGAGACCGTCCGGTACTACCGTGGGTCCCAGGATGCCGTTGTCCGATGGCGTCGATGTCGGGGGGACCTTCGGGGGCCTACCGCCCGCCGTCAGGAAGCGGGCCCGCGCGGTCAGCGTGCGGAACAGCTCGGTGAGCTCCGCGCGGTCGGCGGCGGTCACGTCGCACGAGAGGAAAATTGCGTCCTGTTGGGGCGGGGTGAGGATGCCAGCCTGGTGAACGCCGTGGAAGGGAATCACGCGGGATTGCGTGCGCTTGGCCTCGGCCACCGGGTCGGCGAGCGACGTGCCCCCGCCCAAGGCGATCCCGCCCGCCGCTCCGGCCAGACCCGCGGTGGCGCCCTGAAGAAGCGACCGCCGAGCAAAGGCGCTCGCCGGGCACCCTCCGCCGCTCCACCCGTCATCCACGCTCGGATATCTTTCCTTGGTCATGGTTTCCCTAAGGTGGTGAGCCAGGTGGCAGCAGTACGGCACCTGCGTGAGCGGTTTCCATGAGCCGGTCCGGCGCCGAAAGCCGAAAGGGCGCACGACTGCATGCGGCAGCCCCACCAGCGCCTGCATCACCGCCAGTTACATGACTTCCCGCAAAATGGAATATATCGGTCGCACGTGCAGATGTCGCTCGCAGTGCCTCCAGGTGACGAAGCCCCACCGTCCACGTCGTGCGTCGGCTCGCGGCTTGTGGAGCGCGCGACGGCGAGAGGTGTCTGATCGCCTGTGGCAATGGCCGGAGGTCTTCGGTGCCGTGCGCGTAGCGGCACGACACTCCGCTTCGCTGGCGGATCGCTGGCGTGGTCCGGCTGCGACGTAGCCTGGTCCGACAGGTGGCGAGGAAGGCTGTGGCATGGCGTCGATGGGCCCGGACTGGTCGGCGCTCGCGCCACGCTGGGATCCATCTCAACACAGCGTGCAGGGTGACGCGGTCGCGGAGGCCGAACTCGCAGCGCTTGGCCGCACTGCGCGCCGGGTAGCTGGTGGCGGCATCCGGGCTGCCGTATTGGGCGTCAACGACGGCCTGGTCACCAACCTGTGCTTGATCCTGGGCATGGCCGGCGCACATGCCAGTGCAGGCACGGTACGACTGTCGGGCCTGGCCAGTTTGCTCGCCGGTGCGCTGTCGATGGCGGCGGGTGAGTGGGTCTCCCTGCGTGGTCAGCGGGAGATCGCCGGCGGGATGGAGGATGCGCTGCACCGGGCGTGGACTCATTCACCGCCTGTTGTGCTGGCGCACATGGCGCAAGGTATGCGTGACCGTGGCCTCGACGTCGAGACCGCGACCCGGGCCAGCTGGGGGTCGCCACGGCCAAACGCACCACCCGGGAGACGACGCTGCGCATCCTGTTCGGCGTCAGCGCCGAGGAAGCCGGTTCGCCTGTGGTCGCGGCCGTTAGTTCGCTGCTCCTGTTCACGGTCGGTGCGTTCGTGCCGCTGCTTCCCTGGTTCTTCACCGCTGGAGGCCCGGCGGTGGCCGCCTCTGCGTCCGCGACAGCCCTCGCCTCGCTTGCCGTCGGCGCGGTACTCGGCATCGGTTCCGGTCGTCGCCGGGTGGCGTGGACCGCGGTGCGTCAACTACTCATTGTTGCCGCGGCATCGGCGGTGACTTATGCCTTGGGTGCCTTGGGGGGAGGCGCAGTGGGCTGAAGCTGCTCTTCATAAGATCCCAACTGGCTGCATGTCCGTCGGAAGGGGGCCCTGACTGGTTCAGTTACCCGAGTGACTCGTGCCCTGCAGGGCCAGGTCTTGTGGACATCCGCCCGCATGCCATCGCGCGGTCTCACGGTCACGGGCATCATCAAGGGGCCACTCGCGTTCGCCGGTCCGGCCTTCTCCTCACCAGTTGTATGGCCGAGGCGCTCTTGGGCATGTGCAGCCGATCGAAGCTGGCGGGCTTCGCCAAGCTTCAGGGACCAGCGCCCTGTTCACATCTGGGTGGCGGCCGACAGGGACTGCGTCGCCAGAGCGCATCGCTGAAGCCGACAGACGAGAGCACCGTCGAGCCAACCGTCTGTCGGGGCCGGCGGTCCCCGGTGGTGTCGGTCAGCAGATCAGGTCTGCGGTGACAGACCGTCGTCCACAGCCACGTTCTGGGCTTCCAGCGTGATGCCGGAGTTCCTGGCCTGTTCGAGGATCAAGGAGGCGAAGTCCTCTTCTCGATGCCCCGCGCCGATGGCAGCCGCGACGAGCTGAGCGGTGGCGGCGGCGAGCGGCATCGAGACCTCAAGCTCGCGGGCCGCGGACAGCCCCAGATCGAAGTCCTTCCGCAGCAGCGGCATGGTGAACGTCGGCTTGAAGTCCAGGTTGACCAGCGCGGGCGACTTGTAACGGGTGAAGACCGAGCCCATCACGGAGTCGTTGAGGAATTCCAGGAAGGCGGCACGGCTGACACCGCCCTTCTCCGCGAGGATGGTGATCTCGGCGAGCGACTGGGTGACGACACCGAGGAAAACGTTGTGCGCGATCTTGACGAGACGGGCGGCTTCGCCCTCACCGACATAGGTCACCCCACGCCCCAGCAGAGCCAGCAACGGCTCAACCTGACCGAACACCTCGGATGAGCCAGAGACCGCGACCGTCAGCTTGCCTGCGGTGATCACCTTCGGGTTCCCGCTCACCGTGGCGGCCAGGAAGTCGGTCCCGCGCTTGGCGGCTTCGTTCCGGATCAGAGCAGACCCCTGGGTGGACACCGTGGAGCAGTCGATCAGCACCCCCGGCGCGGCATCCGACGAGGTCAGCACACCGCCCGGCCCCGTGGTGACCGCCTCCAGGGCGGCCGAGGCGGTCACCATGGTGAAGACGACGTCCCGGTCGGCCAGATCAGCCGGCCGGTCGGCGATCGCCGCTCCCCGTTCAGCCAGCGGTTCGGCCTTGGCGCGGTCCCTGTTGTAGACGGCTACGTCGTACCCCGCGTCCAGCAGCCGGGCAGCGAGCTGGAAGCCCATGCGGCCGGCGCCGATCCAACCGATACGCGGGCGGTCCTGGGCGGCAATCGTCATTTCTGTACCTCATTCCTGGAAGATGGCTCGACTCGTGCGGCCCCGCAGCTGACCGGCCGGACGCGGTATACGGCCGGCAAGGGTCCTATGAGCAAGGACCCGCAGGGGCGGACTACGACGGCGGCTTCCTGAGGTAATCGACGGCGGCGAGGTCGTCGTGGTCGTGGCCGGCTGCGACGGTTGCTTCCAGGCGGTCGCGGACGGCCTGGAGCAGAGGGCTGGGGGCGGCGGCTGCAGCGGCCAGTTCGATGTCTTTCAGGGCGAGTTGCACCGCGAATCCGGGCGCGTATGAGGCGTCGTCCATGACGCGCACTTTCTGCAACTCGTACGGCATGGCGAGCGGCCCCGCCTCAAGCACGCGGACGAACGTCGCGTGGTCGACGCCGAGATCGTCGCACAGCGCAAGGACGTCGCTCATGGCAACCGTCGAGGCAGCCATCCAGGCGTTGACCGCAAGTTTGACGGCGTTTCCCTCGACCCCCGTCCCGACGTGGAGCACGGACGAGCCGAGATCGTCGAGCAGCGGACGCGCCCGTCGCAGGACGTCCTCGGGACCGGCAACCAGCCAGACAAGTTTGCCCTGCCGAGCGGGAGCGGTGCTTCCCGAGACCGGTGCGTCGAGGTGTGCAACATCGTGATCACGAGCCAGACCGGCCAGCGCGCCGGCTTGCCGTGGCCCTACCGTGCTCGCCTGTACCCAGACGGCGTCGTTGTCGAGCCGGCCGATGGCATCTGCCATGACCTCCGCGACCGCATCGCCGTCACGGAGCACCGTCAGGACAACGGACGCGCCGGAGACCGCATCGCCCACCGCTCTCACCGCCGTGACCCCGGCAGCGTGCTCCGCCACCGCCCGGGCCCTCTCCTCCGTACGGTTCCACAGCCGAACCTCGTGGCCACAATCTCCGAGCCGCATCGCCATCGCGGCGCCCAGTGCGCCAGCTCCGAGAACGGCGACGGTGGAAGCGTGAGACATGGAAGATCCCTTTCCGTTACCCCTGGATCCATCTTCCGCTGGCACCCGGGTGTTCCCTGGCAGGGAAACGCGGCGCCCTTCACGAGCAAGTAGGCCGAACAATCGGCGAGTCGGGCAGGAGGGCGGCGTCTCGCTGGCCTGGTCCCCAACCCCGCTCGATTTCCGCCATGTTGCGCAATTGCCGCGACCGCTCCCCGACCGCACTGACATCGGCCGCGCTGGGCTCGAAACCTTCGACAGTCGCCCGGACCTCGATATCGGGCCTCCGTCCGCTCTCTGCCGAAGCCATCGAATTGCCAGAGCCCTTTTTCGCCCTGGCAACCTCTCCCGTGCCGCATGTTGTCCGCTCGATGAGGCCACCTCCGTAAATGAGCAATTCAGCGATGTTCGTGTCGTCATGCTGCTGATTTGCGGGCACTGGCCGACCGCAGGCGGACCTGCTCCGGAACGCGCTGCAACTTGCTGGCAGTGGCTTTCCCCGGTCGGTCTCCCCACCTCAAGCCCGCCGCGAGGGTGGTCGTGAGGCGGGCCTGGGCCGCTCTCTAGTGGCGCCCTGGCCCAGGCCGGGCGATTCTGGTGCCGATGGCCGGGTGGTGAACATGGCCGCGCCCGCGTGGCGAGAACGACATGGCAGTCCCCCTCTTCCTCCGTATACGAGGTGAAGAAGTCACCTGCTGGCCTGATTTCCGGGACCGCACACCGCGCTACCTGCATTCGGCACGACCGCCGGATCGCCGTGACGGGAGACGACCGATGAGCGGAAAGCTGGCAGGCAGGAAGGCCCTGGTCACCGGTGGCGCACGAGGGATCGGCGCGGCGGTGGCCCGCAGGCTCGCCGCTGACGGGGCCGACGTGGCGATCAACTACCGGAGCAGCAGCGACGCGGCCCGGGCACTCGCCGCCGAGATCACTGCCGATGGCCGCCGCGCGGTCGCGATCAAGGCGGACGTCGGCGATCCGGACCAGATCCAGCGGCTGACCGATGAGGCCGCCGATGCTCTTGGCGGACTCGACATCCTGGCCAGCAACGCCGGAATCGAGCACTTCGGCAAGCTGGAAGCCGTCACCCCCGCCGACTTCGACCGTGTCTTCGCTATCAACGCACGGGGCCAGTTCTTCGCCGTACAGAACGCGGTACGGCATATGGGCGAAGGAGGGAGGATCGTACTGACGTCATCGGGGAGTGCCCACAAGGCGGTCTTTCACCACGCCCTCTATGCGTCGAGTAAGGCCGCCGTCGAATGCATCGCGCTCAACCTCAGCCCCGAACTCGGCCGGCGCGGCATCAACATCAATGCCATCGCACCGGGGGGAACTGTCACCGACATGTCCGACCATGCGGCTTCCCAGTACGTACACCCCGACATCGACGCTGATTTTCATGCCGTCATCCGCACTGCCAGCTCGCTCGGGAGGATGGCCCAGCCCGCTGAAATCGCCGCAGTCGTCTCGTTCCTGGCATCAGACGATGCCTCGTTCATCACAGGCCGGACCATTCAGGCCGACGGCGGCTGGTTCTGACCGAGAAATGCGCCGTGGGTCATACGGCCGCACAGCCATGGCGCGCCCATCTGGTGATTCGGAGACTGGAAGTGGCGCCGGGAAGACCGCAGACCGAAGGAGCAGGTGGTTGCGATGACGGGTGATTCCTCCATACCGGCCGGGGTGCGTGTGCCGGACTCGAAGCTCGCGCGGGAGACGACTGAGCTCGTGCGGGACAGCACCAGTGAATTGATCTACGACCACTCGCGCCGTGTGTATTTCTTCGGCAGCCTTCAAGGGCGCAACCGGGATCTCAGCTTTGACCCCGAGTTGCTCTACATCGCGGCCATGTTCCACGACCTGGGCCTGAATGAACCCTTCCACGGGAGTGGGCGGCGCTTCGAGGTGGATAGCGCCGATGAGGCCCGCCGCTTCCTGCAGGCCCACCAGGTGCCGGAGGACAGCATCCGGCGGGTGTGGACCGCCATCGCCCTGCACACCACCCCGGGCATCCCTGAGTTCATGGAACCGGAGGTGGCGCTGGTAACCGCAGGCGTGGAGTACGACGTCCTCGGCATCGGCTACCACGACATCGACGAGGCAGACCGCGCCGCAGTCGTCGCTCTGCACCCGCGCCCCGGCTTCAAGCCGCGCATCCTGGAGGCTTTCGCTGAAGGGATTCGGCCCAAGCCGCAGACCACGTTCGGCAACGTCAAAGCCGACGTGCTAGCACACTACGTGCCCGGCTTTGAGCGGGGGGACTTCGTACGCACCATCCTGGACTCCCCGTGGGCCGAATAGCCCACCAGCGGACCAGCGACACGTGGTCGTGGTCGCCGCCATGGCCGCAAGATCGTGCCACCACGCCCGTATTCAGGTGATGATGGCTCCGCTCGCCGTCACGATCAGTGATGATTGCCAGTGGCAGATGGCCCTGCCGTATCACGGTCGTTCCAGGTTTTGGAGCTCTGGTGGTCAGCACGCCTGATTCCGCTGCTGGTTGGTGCTGTTGTTCCTCCCCCTGAGTCCGGAAATCCGCAGGTCCTAGCTCTGATCGGATGAGTTGTCGTACGTCACTCACGCGATGTCTGGCCTGTCGTGTGCACGGACACTGGGTCGTGACTCCGTCG
Organism: Streptomyces sp. NPDC055140; assembly: GCF_053607285.1. Taxonomy (NCBI): domain Bacteria; kingdom Bacillati; phylum Actinomycetota; class Actinomycetes; order Kitasatosporales; family Streptomycetaceae; genus Streptomyces; species Streptomyces sp. NPDC055140. Next base: position 9,026 of record NZ_JBSGTG010000056.1, read on the forward strand.
AAAGGAGCCCCCGTGGGACCGAGTGGGCAACCACCAGGCACGGCGACGTCAGCAGGCCGGCCAGAGGCGAGCCGGTGGCGTGCCTTGTCGGTCACGCTGGTGGCGGGCTTCATGATCCTGCTCGATGTGACGATCGTCGCCGTCGCGCTGCCCTCGATGCAACGGGATCTGGGTGCCTCCCCGGCCGCAGTGCAGTGGGTGGTGTCCGGGTACGCGCTGACGTTCGCACTTGCGCTGGTGCCGGCTGGACGTCTTGGCGACGCGATCGGCCGGCGCCGGATTTTCCTCGGAGCGCTCGCGGCCTTCGTCTTGTGCAGCATCGTGGCGGGGGCGGCCCCGACGATCACCCTGCTCGTCATCGCCCGCATGGCGCAAGGAATCACCGCCGGCTGTATTGCTCCTCAGAATTCTGCGCTGATCCAACAGATGTTCACTGGAGCCGAGCGTGCTCGTGCCTTCGGTTTGTTCGGCGCTACCGTCGGCATCTCCAGTGCGGTCGGTCCGATCACCGGAGGCGTCATCCTCGCCTTGGCCACCGGACCCCAGGGCTGGCGCTGGATCTTCCTCGTCAACGTTCCCGTGGGTGCCGTGGCACTCGTGCTCGGCTACCGGCTGCTGCCCCGCGTCGCCCCGGGTAAGAAGGGACACCTCGATCTGTCGGGCGTTGCCCTGATCGGTTGTGGTGTCCTGGCGGTCCTCCTGCCGTTGGTCCAAGCCGACTCCGGCGGTGTACGCCGTCTGTGGTGGCTCTTCCCAGTAGGGGCACTGCTGCTGGTCGGCTTCGGGCGGTGGGAGCGCCGAGTCGCAGCCCAAGGCGGCGAACCGCTGCTGCATCCAAGGTTGATTACCGAAACCCGCGGCTATGCGACCGGTGCCAGCCTGGCGACGTTCTACTTCATGGGATTCAGCGGCGTGTGGATCGTGTTCGCGCTGTTCTTCCAAAACGGCCTGGGCTACACGCCGCTGCAGTCCGGACTGGCGGTGACACCGTTCGCGGTGGGCTCCGCAGGAGCGGCCGTCGTAGCCGGCCGGCTTGTGGAGCGAGTGGGCAGGCTGTTGACCGTGCTCGGCCTGGTCGGCGTCATTGTCGGGCTCGCCGCAGCGGCGCTGCTACTCAGGTTCGCCCCGCCATCAGTCGCCGTCTGGGCCGCTGCCCCCGCCCTCCTCGTGGGCGGCATCGGCAGTGGCTTCGTCATCTCCCCCAATGTGACGATGACTCTGCGGGAAGTGCCGGTGCGGATGGCGGGCGCCGCCGGCGGTGCGCTGCAGACCGGACAGCGTCTGGGCGGGGCAGTGGGGACGGCTGCACTGCCCGGCACGTACTACCTGGTACTGGCCTCAAGCGGGGACGACTACCGGCTGGCCGTGGCAGCGTCCGTCGGCGTCGGCATCGCCGCCATCTCGACGGCGTTGGGCATCGCGCTCATCGAGTGGCGTACCAACCGCGGGGCAACAGCAGCCCCGTGCACGCCCGAAGTCGCGCACAGCCACTGTCATTCCACCCAAAGCTGATACTGGTCGGGCAGCCGACCCGGACAGCGGTCCTCGGCTCAGGCTCTTGCTCTCATGGACGCACCGGCCAACGAGGACATCCCCAAGGACGTCGCCACGGACCGGTACACGGAGGCGATCACCAACCTGATCAACGCCAAGGAGAAAGGTCAGGAACCGCGGCACGCCGAGGCGGAGGCCCTAGCCCCGGCCGTCATCGACCTCGTGGCCGCTCTGGAACAGTCCGTACCGAAAGCCACGGCATCCCGCGGTGAAGGCAAGCACGCGACCATCCACGACATGCCGAAGAAGAAGACCGCAGCGAAGAAGTCGACGGCCAAGAAGACCACCGGCAAGAAGGCACCCGCGAAGAGAACGCCCAAGCGCAGCGCCTTATCGGACCCGATCCTCCGCCTCATCGGCTGACGGCCCAGGCTCCGCCTCGCGGTGCGGTCCCTCGTCAGCCGCCGCGCGGGGCGTGACACCATGCCAGGTATGGCCGACCGACAGCGCTACCGACTCACCCTCACGACCAGGGGCGCCGTCGCCATGCAGGAATGGTGGCCCGACTTCGCCGCTACGGACCGGAAGTTCCGGTCATGGATCGGCAGCTACGGCACCATAGCCGAGGCGAAGATCGTCCTCTCGGAACGGGGCCATGACGGCACCTACGAGGCCCTGAAGCAATGGCCCACCGATCAGGCATAGCCGCCCGTCATGGCAGCGCCCCGCCCATGGCCTGATGGTCATCCGCGCTGCCGGGTGACCCGGGAACCGGCCTTGCCTGCGCTGACACACAGAACCGCGCGAGGAAGCAGTGTGGGCGGTGTTCTGTTAGCGGCAGGCCCGACCTCGTCCGGCGCTGGTGGTCAGATGTCGAGGAAGCGGACGTCCTTGGCGTTGCGCTGGATGAAGGAGCGGCGCGCTTCAACGTCCTCGCCCATGAGAACGGAGAAGAGGTCGTCAGCGACGGCCGCGTCGTCCAGGCTCACCTGGCCCAGGACGCGGTGGTCGACGTCCATGGTGGTGATGCGCAGTTCCTCGGCGTTCATTTCGCCCAGGCCCTTGAATCGCTGGATGGAGTCGTCCTTGATGCGTCGTCCCTGCTGACTGCCCTGTTCGATGAGGACGTCGCGTTCTCGGTCGGAGAAGGCGTACTCGGCGTGGTCCCGGCTCCACTTGACCTTGTACAGGGGCGGTCGCGAGAGGTAGACGTGACCGTGCTCGATCAGCGGCCGCATGAAGCGGAACAGGAATGTCAGGAGCAGCGTGTTGATGTGCTGGCCGTCGACATCCGCGTCCGCCATCAAAATGATCTTGTGGTAGCGGAGCTTGGCGAGGTCGAAGTCCTCGTGGACCCCGGTGCCGAAGGCCGAGATCAGGGCCTGGATCTCCTGGTTGTGCAGGATTTTGTCGATGCGAGCCTTCTCGACGTTCAGGATCTTGCCGCGGATCGGCAGGATCGCCTGGAACTCGGGATTGCGGCCGGACTTGGCCGAGCCGCCGGCGGAATCGCCCTCGACGATAAAGATCTCGGACCTGCTCGGGTCGTTGGACTGGCAGTCTGAGAGCTTGCCCGGCAGGGCCGTTGATTCCAGCAGACCCTTGCGGCGGGTCAGGTCCCGGGCCTTGCGCGCGGCCACGCGCGCCGTGGCCGCCTGAATACCCTTGCGCACGATGTCCGCGGCCTCGTTCGGGTTCCGGTCGAACCAGTCCGACAGCTGCTCGTGCACAATCTTCTGCACGAACGTGCGCGCCTCGGTGTTGCCGAGCTTGGTCTTGGTCTGGCCCTCGAACTGGGGCTCGCCGAGCTTGACCGAGATGATCGCGGTCAATCCCTCGCGGATGTCCTCACCGGAGAGGTTGTCGTCCTTGTCCCGCAGGAGCTTCCGCTCGCGGGCGTACCGGTTGACGATCGTCGTCAGCGCGGTGCGAAAACCCTCCTCGTGGGTGCCGCCCTCATGGGTGTGGATGGCATTGGCGTAGGAGTAGACGCTGTCGGAGAACTGGCTGTTCCACTGCATCGCCACTTCGACCGACAGCAGGCGCTCGCTGTTCTCGGCGGCGAAGTCGATGACGCTGGGGTGGACCGGTGCGCCCTTGCGGGTGTTGAGGTGCGTGACGAAGTCGCTGATGCCGCCGTCGTAGCGGTACGTCACCGTCTTCGCCCGCTGCTCCTCAACAGTGTCCGAGCCGGCTTCGTCCGCTGTCGCAGTGGCACGTGCCTCGGAACGCTAGTCGGTGAGGGTGAGGGTCAGCCCTCTGTTGAGAAACGCCATCTCCTGGAAGCGGCGGGCGAGGGTCTCGAATGAGTACTGGATGGTTTCGAAGATGGAGCCGTCGGCCCAGAAGGTGATTGACGTACCTGTTCGCCCGGTGGCCTCGTGACGGGACAGCGCAGCGATCGGCGCGCCGGCCTTGTACTCCTGGGTCCAGCGGCGGCCTTCTGTCCAGATCTCCACCGAAAGCCGCGTGGACAGGGCGTTCACCACGGAAAGGCCCACGCCGTGCAGACCGCCGGAGACCGCGTAGCCGCCACCGCCGAACTTGCCGCCCGCGTGCAGGACGGTAAGCACCAGCTCGACCGCGGGCTTCTTCTTCACCGGGTGCATGCCCACCGGGATACCGCGGCCGTTGTCGACGACCCGCACCCCGCCGTCCGCGAGGATCCTCACATCGATCCGGTCCGCCACCCCCGCCAGGGCCTCGTCCACCGAGTTGTCGACGATCTCCTGCACCAGGTGGTGCAGACCCCTTTCCCCTGTGGACCCGATGTACATGCCCGGCCGCTTGCGGACCGCGTCCAGCCCGTCCAGAACGGTAATTGCGTTGGCATCGTAAGACGGTTCGCCGCCGGCTCCAGGCTGGGCGGGCATAGCGGTGGAGGTACCAGCTTCGGTCACGGATGCTCCTTCTTCGGGCACGACTGACAGCGCCCCCGGCCCGGTAGCCGGAAACGCCAGATCACTGACAGAGAGATCGCCCTGCAGGCACGGCAAAGCCGTCCCACGCAGGCGGGAACCGGCCTCAGCACCCCAGACCGGAACATCTTCAAGATTACCGGCCGCGCCATCGCGCATCACGGCAGGAAGACCCCCATGTGCCGCCGTAACGCGAGAACCTGAGCACGGGTTACTCCCCCTACCCACACACGCCCGATAGGGCTCCAGAGGGGTACTCAGGGGGGTTTACGCCAGCAGGAATAACGGCCAGAGAGGCAGAACTTCACCGCCGGCGAGCCACACCCCGGTCGGACCCGGAGCCGTCAGTCAGCCGTCGAGGGCGGCAACAGCACCTCATCAATTCCGCCCACGAAGTCGAGTGCCAGCAGGCGCCGTTCAGCCGAACCCTCCAAGCCGTGCTGTCGCCCCGTCACCGACATACAGGCCAGTCCCGGACGAGGAGGAGCGGTGTTCCGAGATGCCGATGGGCGGCGATCCATACGGTCACGGACACGGATCCGGCGACCCGCCGCGCCGGGCAACTGCGCGATGCCCGGCGCATTGTGACGGCATTGCTGAAGCCGGACCTCGCGGGGTGCCGACGGCACGACGGACGGGATCGCCTGAGTACGCGTACTCACCTCCCCTGAGGTGCTCACCCCTGCTGACACCGGCCGGCCCTCGACACACTGACGTTCCGCACTCCCCTACGAAGAGGTCCTGATGAGCCGTCCACTGAGCCTGCGTCCTGCCACCGCGGACGACCTTCCCTGGATCCACGAACTGCGGCACCGGGTCTACGCGGAGGAGTTGGGGCAGCACGCACCCAATGCCGAGGGGCGGCTGGTCGACGCGCTCGACGGCGACAACGTCTACCTGGTCGCGGCTCGCGGCCCGGTCCGTGTCGGGTTCGTCAGCGTGACGCCGCCCTGGGTGGGCCGGTACGGGCTCGACAAGTACCTCACCCGCGCGGAACTGCCGCTCCTCGACGAACCCGACGTCTTCGAGGTGCGCCTGCTCACCGTCGAGCCCGACGCGCGGGCCGGTGCGTCGGGCGCCCTTCTGATGTACGCGGCGCTGCGCTGGACCGCGTCCCGGGGCGGGCGGCGGGTGGTGGCGATGGGACGCGCCGACCTGGTCGGCATGTACCGGGCGGCGGGCCTGCGACCCGTCGGCCGTACCGTCCGCAGCGGCGCGGTCGAATTCGAAGTGCTCACCGGGGAGGTGGCGGAGCTGACGCGGGGCACGACAGGCCGGCACGCCGCGACCCTGACCCGGCTGGCGGCCGGCGTGGACTGGCAGCTGGACTCGTCGTTCGCGCCCCGGCCGGACGGCTGCGAGCACGGCGGGGCCTCGTTCACCGCGATCGGCACGGACTTCCGCAGCCTGGATCGGCGTCTCGAGGTGGTCGCGGCCGACGTCCTCGACGCCTGGTTCGCGCCGGCCCCCGGTGCGCGCGCAGCGCTCGCCGAGGACGCCGGGTGGGTCGCCCGCACCTCCCCACCGACCAACGCGGAAGGCCTCCGCGCGGAGATAGCCGCAGCCCGCGGCCTGCCCGTGGAGACGCTCGCCGTCGGCGCCGGCTCCTCCGACCTCATCTTCCGGGCCTTCGGCCGGTGGCTGACACCGGCGAGCCGGGTCTTGCTGATGGACCCGGGGTACGGCGAGTACGTCCATGTCACCGAGCGCGTGATCGGCTGCCGCGTGGACCGGTTCCGGCTGCGGCGCGAGGAGGGCTGGCGGATCGATCCGGAGCGGCTGTCGGCGGTCGTCGCGGCCGGGGAGTACGACCTCGTGGTCGTGGTCAACCCGAACAACCCCACCGGCCGCCACGCTCCGGCCGCCGAGCTGCGCGCGGTGATCGCCGCCGCACCGGCCCGGACCCGCTGGTGGATCGACGAGACGTACCTCGGGTACGTCGATCCCGCCGAGTCGCTCGCCCCGTTCGCCGCGACCGATCCGCGGGCAGTGGTCTGCACCTCGATGTCGAAGACGTACGCCCTATCCGGCGTCCGGGCCGCCTACCTGGTTGCCGAGCCGGAGACAGCGGCGGAGGTACGCCGGTGGACGCCGCCGTGGGCAGTCGGGCTGCCGGCCCAGCTCGCCGCCGTGGCGGCCCTGCGCGACCCGCCCTACTACGCCGACCGACTGCGGCACACACACGGGCTGCGCCGGCAGCTCGCCTCGGATCTGGCCGGGGTGGACGCGTCCGTCCTGGTCGAGGAGTCGGTGGCGAACTTCCTTTCGCTGACCCTGCCGCCGGGCGGACCGAGCGCCGCCGCCCTGGTCGCCGAGTGCCGACGCCACGACGTGTATCTACGCGACCTGTCGCCGCTCTCCGCCGCCTACGAGGGCCGCACCGTGCGCGTCGCGGTCCGCGGCACCGCGGAGAACGCGCGCATCGTCGCCGCCTACCGGGCCGCCCTCAACGCCCTGCGCACCGCCTCCGCCGCCCCGGCCAGGTCTGCCCCCGCCGCCGGAGTCGCCAGGTGACCGGTGTGGCCTCGCTGGCACCGTGGCTGGGCGGTGCGCTGCTGGTGAGCGGCGTGGCGGTGGGGGTGTCCCGGCGGCGCGAACTGATAGTCCGGTGGTGTGCTTGGGCGGTCGGCGTGCCCGTGGTGACCGCCGCGTTCTGGTGGGGGCGGCCCGGTGTCGCCCTGCTCGCCGGGGTCGTCGCGGTGATCGCGGTGCTGGAGTTCGGTGCGCTGACCCAGCTGCCCCGCGCCGACCGGGCTGTGCTCGCCACGGCCGTGCCGGGCCTGATCGTCGCAGCAGCCTGGGCGCCGGACCAGGTCTGGCGGGTGGGCACCGTAGGTGCGCTCGCGCTGGCCGCCGTACCGCTGGTGACCGGCGACGCCGAACAGGGCCTGCGCCGGCTCGGCACCAGCCTGCTCGGCCTGGTCTGGCTCGGCACGCTGGCCGCACTGGCGCCGCTCGGGAGCGTCGCGCTGGCGCTGTTCGCGGCGGTGTCGGTGGCCGACGTGGTGGCATTCTTCGCCGGGCAACGGCTGGGCGGGCCCCGGCTGTCGCCGCTGTCCCCGGCGAAGCGGTGGAGTGGGACGCTGTGCGGCGCGGCGGCAGGGCTGGGCGTGCTCGCGCTGCTCTCGGCGTGGAGCTGGCCGGCAGCGGTCGCGGTGACTGTGGGCGGGCCGGCGGGCGACCTGGTGGAGTCCCTGGTCAAGCGGGGCGCCGGTGCCAAGGACTCGGGGCAGTGGCTGGCCGGGTCCGGGGGGTTGCTGGACCGAATCGATTCGCTGGTGGGGGCGTTGGTGATGGTGGTCGTGCTGGGGTGAGACTGCGGGGGCGGGCGTGCCGGGATACTCGGACCGCCGGCGCCGGAGCGGCTCCGTTGCGTACGGTGCCCCCTGGGCGACCGGCGCCGCTCCCGAACTGCGTCGTGCCCAGCTGGGGACCACCGACAGTCGTTTCGACACCACTGTGTTGTCCTGCCCGGCGCGAACATCGCGACCGCTTTCATGTCCCGCACCGCAAACGCCCCGGCAGGGCACCGCTACCGGGCGAGGCAGAAGGCAACACCGAGCACCACAAAGTCCGGGTCCGCGTCGAGCACGCCTTCGCCGGCGACTAACGGCGGGTCAACGACCCGGGACTGAAAGTCCCGGGCTTGCACAACGGGCGCCACTGGCTGTGGTGCTGGGTTTGCGTCCTGTCCCACACTCGGTGTTCGGGGGTGGGTCTGGGGCGGTTGACTGCGCCCCGCGTCGCCACAACTCTTCCGCGCGGTGGCGGATGTTGCGGGAGCCGTTACGGTCTGCGTGATCAACGAATCCGCAGGACCGGCATACGAAGCGGGCCTGACTGGCCCGGTTCGCCTTGTCGATGTGCCCGCATTCGGCGCAGGTGCGGGAGGTGTACGCCACATCGACGTGCACCACCGGTACCCCCGCCTTGCGGGCCTTGTACGTAATGAAATCTCCGAGCTGGGCGAAAGCCCAGGAGGAGTGGGTGGCCCGTTGGGGCTTGCGAAGCCGTACCCGTGCGCGGATGCCCGTGAGGTCTTCCAGAGCGATTCCGCGACCGGTGCGTTCTGCCTCGGCCACCACATGTTTCGCGATCTTGTGGTTGATGTCCCGTCCCCGCCGCGCCTCCTTGCGACGCCGCCTCTTCAGGCGTCGTTTGGCGGACGGGGTGTTCTTACGCTGGAGTTTTTGACGCAGGACGCGCTCGCGCAGACGCCCGCGATTCAGCCGGCGTCCGGCCATGATCTGACCGTCCGAGGTGGTCGCGATGTTCACGATCCCCAGATCGATCCCCAGGAACTGGGTGACGCTGGTGTCGAGTTCGGCCTCGGGGACCTCACAGGTCGCGATCAGGAACCACATACCGTCGCGGAACAGCAGGTCGGACTCGCCCTTGCGATACAGGGCCAAGCGCGCCAAATGTTCGGGGGCGGCAGTGAACGCCACCTCTTTCATGCGGCCCGACAGGGTCCAGATCGACACCGTACGCTCCGTGTACTGCCAGGACAGCATCCGGTCGTCATACGGCTGCGCGCCCACCGGGCGGAAGACGATCGGTTTCTCGATGGCCCGCCGGTAGCGCTTGGAGGAGGGCCTGCCGAGGTTCCCCGCCTTCAGGTTCGCCTTGAGGGTGCGGTAGGCGTCGCAGGTCTTCTTGATGACGTGCTGGGCCGCCTGCGCGCCGAGCTTCCACCGGTCCTTGACCGCCGTGTAGGTGTGCTCACGCAGGGCGAAGTTGCGCTTGATGTCCTTCTCGAACGCCATCTGAGAGACCCAGGTCGCGGCCTGATTGCAGGCATGCAGGGTTTCCTCAAGTGCCGCCGCCTGCACAGGCGTCGGCAGGAGCTTCACCTGCACGGTCAACTTCACGACCGTGACGCTACCTGCCACCCGACGCACCGGCATTCGAACAGCGCACATTCCTCGCCGGGCACTGCGGCCCGGTTTCTTGCGTGCGCTCCGCGCCCGTTGCCGCGGGGGGGGGGGGCCGCCCCCCCCCCCCCTTGGCATACTACCCCGGGGGGTACCCCCCGGGTCCAAGCCAGACGACCCAGAACAGACA
>NZ_JBSGTG010000057.1:0-18411 GCF_053607285.1 Streptomyces sp. NPDC055140
ACCAGGACACGGTGCACCGTCGAGGCCGGCATGCCCAGGATCGGGCCGATCCGGGCGGGACCGAGCTTGCGGCTGCGGCGCAGTTCGCAGACCTCTTCCTCGCGTGCCGGCGGGGTCCGCAGCGGTGTTGCGTAGGGGCGACTGGAGCGGTCGTAGAGTCCGGCCTCTCCCTCCGCTCGCCAGCGTCGCACCCACTTGTAGGCGGTGGGGCGGGAGATGCCCATTTCCTTGGCGACGTGAGCGATCGGCCGGCCGGAGCAGACTCGGTCGACCAGGATCCGCCTGCCGTGAAGGGTCAGACGGGCGTTACGGTGGGACATGAAGGCCTCCGTGCGGTGCAGATTCGACACCTCCACCACACACGGAGGCCTTCGCCTTCTTCAAGGCCCGCGCGTGTCAACAACGCTCATGCTCAATACAACTAGGACATCATCAAGTCCCGTTTCGCGGTGCAAGGGGAGAGGGTCGATCGGATCGGCGCCTACAGCCAAGACACGACGGGCAGCATCACCAACGTAAAGGTGACCGTCACCATCTCAGGCGATCAGCGCAGGTACATGCATGAGTGTGACTCCGTTCATGGGGTGAGGATGATGCGGCGTCGCAGGAGGTCGAGGTTCGCTCTTCCATAGCCTTGCCTTTTCAGGCATTTGATCCGGTTCACGTGGCCCTCGACTCTGCCGCTCGACCGGGCAGGCTCAGTCCGGCGGTGACGGCGTCAAGGTCACGTCGCAGATGTCCAGTGCCGCCAGCCAGAACCGGTCCGCGGGCTCGTAGCGGACCGGGCCGGCGAGCTGGCGGCGCAGTACTGCGTTCTGATGCCGGAGCACGAGCAACTCGGCATCCTTTGTTGTGTCGCGGCGCAGCAGCCCCCCCGGGGACGTACAACAGCTTGCGGGCCACCTTGTACAGCATCGAAGCGAACACGTGGACATGGTGCCAGCCGCGATCGCCCGACCGCTGCTACCTGCGGCGACGGCCTTCCGAGCCCGACAGGATGCCAGAGTGCCTTCTCCGGAGACGGTCGGCTCATACCACTGTGGGGCGTCAGTAACCGCACCGCAGACGGACAGCACGATCTGAACATCGCGCGGCTTTGGGTGGAGTTCGCGCCGCAGCTCGGCCCTGGAGAGGCAGCCGACGTTCGCCTGGCTCCCCTGCAGTCCGAGCAGTGTCACCATTTTTGAAGCCCGGTGATGTCATCACCATGCACGAGGCGCAACCCGCCGCCGGCATCGCCGAAATCATCGAGGTCCTGCCGCCTCGCGCCTGAGGCCACCAGGAAGCCGGGCGCGAAGGGCCCGCGGCCGGATGGCCGTCAGCCGCCGTCAGGGCTCTCGGTGAGTGGCGGTCTCGGCGTGCCGGGCCTCCATCGCGGCGATCACCCGCTGCCGGGCCAGCCGCCGGGCCTGCTTGAGCTTCGAGTCGGCCAGCAGGAGGGGTGCGTACCAGATCCAGCCCCACACGCTGTAGGAAACGGTCCCGCTCAGAACCAGTGTCTTGTTGGTGGCGAGGACCAGCACGAACGTGGCGACGTACGCGGCCACCCGGTAGCGGACCATGAGCCGGAGAGGGGCCCGCCACGGGCCGGCCAGCAGTTCCAGCGCGGCCGCCACCTCCGCTGCCCGCAGGTCCTCGGGATGCGCGGGCGCCCGGCCGCCCTGTTCCAGCGCTTCGGCGACATCGGTGCTGTGGGACGTCAGAGCCGCCCGCTCCGCCCGCGCGGTGGCCGTTCTTTCCCGCACGTCCTGCCAGTAGCCCCGGCCGGCCCAGCCGAGCGCGTCCTCCACCCGTGCCGCCTCGGGCGACCCCGCCGGAGCCAGCACGGCGATCCGCTCCTTGAGCAGGCCCGCTCGACCGCTGCGCCCGGGGTATGTCCACTCGTCGGCCCGCAGGCACAGCTCCAGGTAGGAGACAAGCAGTCCGAGGTCGTCCGGCCACTGCGTGAGCCCGGTCTCGTAGGCCTTCTGCGCCTCGGCATCGTGGTCGTCCTCGTCCTCCGCCGCGTGTGCGAGGCCGAGCCACCGGTAGAGCACCGGATCGGGTCCGAGTTCCTCCAGGCCGGATTCGGCCAGCTTCCGAACCTTGGAGAATCCGCCCACCGCGAAGAGCTCCTCGCAGTGGTCGGCGTATTCGTCGTGTGTCATGCTTCCCGCCCCAGTCGATCAGTAGGGCCACTTTCAGCCCCACGGACCCGCTGGTCAATGCATGTCGAAAGGAGCCCAGGGCTCAGACCTCACCCCGGCCGTCGCCCGCTCCCGCACATCGGCCGACGCTTGGGCAATTCGGTGCCGAGTAACAGCCGACGTCCCGGAACCCCAGCTCCCCGGGGGCATTCCTACGCGGGGAACGCAGGGATCTCTCATCAGGGCAGCGCCCCGAGGACGGCCACGCACACGAAGACCCACCAGGGCACGCCGACGAACGCCGACGCACCGATCACGACCCGCCGACTGCGCGGGTGACCCGGGCGGGAAGAGAGCGTCGCTGGTTCATCGGGCCGCCCTTCACCGCCGGGCGTGAGGGAAGACCAACTTCCGTTCCTCGGACGCTTGTTGGGCCGGTAGCTGGGGCCGTTCATGATGACTTGGTGGCTGGTGCTGATGACCCGGTCGAGCAGGTACTCGGCGACCACGGGGTTGGGGAAGAGGGGATACCAGTTGCTGGGCGACCGGTTGCTGGTGATGATCAGCGATTTGGCCTGCCGGGCGGAGACGAGTTCGTAGAGGTCGTCGGCCTGGGCGCGTTCTGGACGGAGGCGAGGAAGCTGCCGTCGTGGCCAACTCCAGCCGCCTGCCGGGTCGTGTGCCCTGTGGTGGTGAGCCGCGCCCCACCGGCTTATCGGATGGCGTACCCGTCCCACAGCGGGCCACCGGCTCGGTCCAGCGCCTCTGTCACGGCCGCGGCGAAGACGCTTGTGTCTCCGGCGACTGCCTGCGCGGCGGTCTCGGTCAACGCACGGTGCAGCCCGGGGTCGGCCGCAGCCAGCCGCCGTGACAGCCACTTGCCTCCGCCGAGCCAGTGCCCGCCGACCAGCAGGACCAGCTCCGACGCGCGCTGCAGCATGTGCGCGACCAAGTGCACCTGTTCGGCGGGGTCCGCGCAGCCACGCAGGTCCTCGAGGAGGTCGGTCAGGATGTACCGCTGGTAGTCCCGCTCACGGTCCGAGAGCGGTGGCGGGCCCGCAGCCCAACGCTTTCGCGCCTCGGCCTGGAGCGAAGCGCCCAGCCCGTCCCTGTCCAGCAGGAGCATGCCGTCGGAACACATGGCGAGCAACGGCGAACTCCGCTTCGCGGTCTCCTGGTCGGCGAATCGGTGCCAGACGGCCTGGGTCTGCACGAACAGTTCCACGGGCCAGCCGCGGTAGACCAGGTTCTCCCGGTTGGGTGCGGGCGGCCCGTCCAAGAGGACCACGATGTCCAGATCGGAGGTGGGCGTCCTGCGGTCGGTCAGCACGCTGCCGGCGAGGAAGGCTGCCTGGGCGGCGGGAAACCGATCCCGTATCAGTTCGCGAGCGGTGAGCACGGGGTCGTCCATGCAGGAACCCTACGGACAGGCCTTCCCAAGGCACAGCGAATTCTTCACACGACGCGACGGCACAGCGGTGCTGTCAAAACTCGTCAACATCTCTCGCCACGTGACCGCTAACTGACTCCCGAACTCACGCACAACTGCTTCCTTCCGGCGTGAACGAAGCCACACAGACGATGGGATCCGCCACATGACCACTCACCGCCGCCCTCTGCCTGGCCGAGTCGAGGTCCGGGCAGCCATCGAGGGTGACGGTGCCGAGGTAGATGTAGGCACGTTTCTCGTAGCGGGTGGCGGCGGCGCGGAAGCCTTGAGTCGGTTGATGGCGCGTTCGACGGTGTTGCGCTTCTTGTAGTGCTCGCTGTCGAACCAGGTGGGTCGGCCGCCTCGGAAACCACGGCTGTGTCGGTGTCGTTGCTGGTCGTGACGTTCGGGGATGGTGTCCCGGATTCCGCGTCGCCGCAGATAGCAGCGATTCTTGCGGGACGTGTAGGCCTTGTCAGCCAACACACTGTCGGGACGGGTGCGGGGTCGACCAACTCCGGTGCGGGCACGGAGACCTGCTGCAGGATGTGCTCGAACTGCAGGCCGTCACCGTAGTGGCCGGGTGTCAGGACGAGGGCGAGGGGCCAGCGTCGCCCGTCGGCGGCGAGGTGGATTTTGGTCGTGAAGCCGCCGCGGGAACGTCCCAGGCATTCGCCGATCTGACCACCTCCTCCAGCCGGACGACGAGTCTCCGGAGCACTGGATCGGCCCGGTTCGACCCCTGGACTGCCCCCTTTTTTGAGGCGGTGTGGTGGACGGGTCCTTCCTCGCGTCGGCGGCATGCTGGTGAGCCCGCACCGCTGTTGAGTCCACCGACACGTCCCAGTCAATCCGGCCCGCGGCATCTTCGGCTGCCTGCACCTTCGACAGCAGCATCTGCCATGTTCCATCCGCCGACCAGCGGCGATGCCGTTTATAGACCGTTTACCACGGCCCGAACCGCTCCGGCAGATCCCGCCACTGCACCCCCGTCCGCACCCGGTACAGCACCCCGTTGATCACCCGTCGGTGATCACTCCACCGGCCCCCACGCGTCCCACCACGCGGTAAGAACGACTCCAGCCGATCCCACTCCGCATTCGTCAGATCCCCACGGCCCGTACAACCAGCCTGCCCCCAACACCCCACTCATGGAGAGATCCGAGAAACAGTGCCTAGTCGATCGGTTGTTGGACACATACGTCTCGGCGTCGGCGCGCCGGGCCCGCGACCTGCCGGACAGTCGCGCAGTCGCGCTAAAGGCTCCTCGGCTTTGTGTCTTGCATTCGCGAAGGTGCGTTGATCGATCGTCAACGGAACGTTGATCGTGGCTCCCTAGCGTTTCTGGCGCATTGATCTCCGACAAACGGCGAGGTGAAGTACGCATGCTGTTCCGCACGCGAGGCAAAGACAGGGTCTCTTCCTTATCCGCCGGGGCGGACACGCCCCGGCGGAGGACCGCGGTCATGGCCGGAGTGCTCGTGATTGTGTCCGTGGTGGCGTTGGGGACCGCTGCCGCGGCATCGCAGGGTTCGGGGGAGCCGACGAAGCCCGCTGCGCATGCGGCTCCGGGGGCCGACTCGGCGCGTGAGCAGTGGCAGCCGCCGACGGTCCGGAGCGATGGCTCCGAGGACCCGCATCCAGGTGAGATCAACACCGACTACCTGATCAGTGAAGTAGCCCCGGCTCAGTTCAGGGGCTACTGGTACCAGTCCCATATCAAGGGGGTCAGCGTCACGTGGGTGGCGCCCTCGGGACGGGACCCGTACAACGGCTGGGACTGGATCGAGATCCAGGACAGCAACGGCAAGCGCGTCACGTGGGACTGGGCCTGCGGCAACGCCAACTGCGCCGCGTACGGCTCGACCCTGATCGACGCGAACCTGACGAAGGGCGCGGAGTACAAGGCCCTTTACTACAGCGACGGGGGCCGGGTCACCAAGGGCACGCTGCAGGCCGAGTTCGAGTTCTGGGCCTGACATGGGAGGCGCGGACGAGATGACGCGAAGGATGGAACGGACCGAACGGACCGTACGGCCTGAACACGGGACGGTGCGGCGGCGGTTGGTCAGCGCGGCTGTGGTGGTTTCGGTACTGGCAGGCACCCTGGGTGCGGGAGGGGCGGTCACCTATGGCGCACCGGCCCGGACCGAGCAGGACCAGAGTGCTCGGGCCCAGCCGCAGCCCCAGGGGCAGGCGCAGCCACGAGCAGTGACAGATGACGAGGATTTCGCCGACATCTACACCCGCACGGTCGCGAACATCCGCAACGCGCTGCTGGGGGACGAGAGCGCCCGTCGGCCCGGCGCCGGTCACCTGATCCAGAACCCCGACCCAAACGCCTTCCAATCGATCAACATCGGACGGTTCACCGAGGACGAGTTCATCCTGGGCGGTATGGTCCGAGCAGTCTTCCGCCGGTCCGACAGCTATCTGCTGGGGTTCTACGTGGAGAACAGGGACGCGAGCCGTCGGGTCTTCTACACATTCACCGAGCAGGTCGATGGTCGAACGAGGGACATGGTCCCGGGCAGCGTGTACCCGGGCACCCGCAGGGAGCACTTCGGCTGGGGTGTCAACTACAGAAATCTCGCCGGAACCACGATCAGCCGGAGCCGCCTGCGGAATGCGGTGCGCGACATCTACCATCATGACCCGAACACAAGCACCCACACGCTGGAGACCGGAGTCGAGGCGCTCGCCGTGGCCTTGGCCGAAGGGGCACGGTTCCAGGCAATTCCCGCGTACATCGCCCAGGCGATTCGTGGCGGGAGGGACTGGGAGGTACGCCGCCACGCGGACGAGATCACGAGCTGGGACCAAGATTCCCAAGTTGTCATTCGGGCACGCGCCGCTGATCCGACGGGTTATCAGGAGGTGTGGCAGCAACGCCGTGAATACGTCTGGAATGGGGCCCGTGTGCTGCTGACCGCGCTGGATCTGGCCCGCCGGCTCTACCTGATCAAGCCGCCGACGAGGAAGAGCTGACCTTCGCAGCACCACACAAAGGTGCTCACCGGGAGCGGCTGTCGCCGTGTTCCACCGCGTGCCCGAGGATGCGCTGGTGGCATTGGGCCAGTGTCTCGGCGCGGTCGCCCCGGCGTCCTTCGCGGTGACGCCCGTAGCTGTCGCCGGCCGGCGCACCGCACTAACTGATCGTTTCAGAGTCAGGCTTTCGCAACCGGCGGGGGCCTGTCAGTTGTCGAGCCGCTGAAGAACCTGCGCGAACTCGTCGTTCTCGACCAGTCCGCCCAGCACCTGGGTCATGTTGCTGATGCCGGCATCGCGGACGATGAGGCCGTCCGAGACCCAGAAGTAGCGGCCTCCCAGGGCTTCCCCGGTTGCGGCCCACCGCTTCATTGCAAGCTCGACCTGGGCGAGAGTGATGATGGTCGCGCTCCATCGCGAGCCGTCCGGAAGATCGACGAAGACATCGACGTTGTCCACCGACTCCAGGTCCTCACCGGCATTCGGTACGAACGCGGCTTCGAAGTGCTCTGTATGGACTCGATAGAAGGGGCCGTCCCAAACTCCCAGCTCGCCGCTCTGACTCATCGGGCGAGTCTGCCGGGCCAATCGCTCCACCTCAACCAAGATCTTCCGCCACGCTGCCGGAGTGAGCAGCGATCTTGTGACCGATGACCTGTGGACGCGCGTTGGGCCGGCCGTGGGCGCGGCCGGACAGGACGGCGGTCGCGGCGGCGTAGGCATCGACGGGGTCGGACTTGCCGTTGGCCCGGCGGGCCTTGCGGTCAGGCCGGTCGACGTCGGCCACGCTCACCTCGTTCACCCCAAGGAACCGGGCGAGTTCGGAACCGTAGGCGCCGGTCCCTTCAACTCCGACGGCGAGCACGTCACCGTACAAGCGCATCCACTCCAGCAGGCGGCGGTAGCCGTCGGGAGTGGTGGGGAACGAAGCGGTGGCCAGGTGCCGGCCAATGGTGTCAATCACGGCTGTCTGGTGGAAGTCGGTGTGGGTGTCCACGCCGCCGACCACCGCGATCTGATCTGCCATGCTGGGAACTGCTGTCCTTCCGTGCGATGCGCGAGGGATCGCACGGGCCGGTCGGGCGTCAGGACAAGACCGTGATGGGACCTTTGGCCGGGCTCCTATGAGGTCACAGGCGCTCGACCGGCCGCGTGCAGAGCGGCACCGCCCAGACCGCCGACGATTCCTGGAAAAGACAGCCCGAAGCGTCAATCGTTCGGTGGGTCAGGCCGCCGAGCGGTGCCATGACCAATCCTCACAGTCGTTCGTGCGGTGACGCGCTCCACCTGGACGCCATGAACCACGCCCGCTCCACAGTGTGTGGGTCGACGGGGATGGGACGGAAGCAGGGGAGAGTAGTGGGTTGAGGTGGGTGGACGATGTGCCGTTGGAAGGCGAAGGTCTTTTCGCCGCTGCTTGACCGACCGTCGGTTGACACCCCGCCCATCAGCAGACAGAGCCGCCACTGCAATTCATGATGCCGCGGTCAGCCCAAGAGTTCAGGTTCTAACGAGTGAACCCAGCCGTTCCGCGCGTAGTGGCCGATGTGACAGCGGGAAGGTCATTCCACACCGGACAAACGATGGGCAGGAAGCATCCCTATGTCGAAGTTCCTCATCCAGGCCACCTACACGCCCGAGGGCACCAAGGGTCTGCTCAAGGAAGGCGCGAGTGGCCGTCGCGCCGCCGTCGACCATGTCGTCACCAGCCTCGGCGGGCAGGTCGAGGCCATGTACTTCGCCTTCGGGGAGGACGACATCGTGCTTATCGTCGACTTCCCCGACCCGGTCTCCATGGCCGCCGTCAGCCTCACCGTCAAGGCCAGCGGAGCCCTCCACACCCGGGCCACCCCTCTCCTCACCCTCGACGAGATCGACGAGGCCGCCCGCCGGCAAGTTACCTTCCGCTCCCCCGGCACGTGAGCCCGGGACCCTGCCGCTTACAGCGATAGCCGCTGGCTCTACGATCCCGCGGTGAGCTACGACATCTACTTTCTGAGCCGAGACGAGGGGCAGTCCTGGGACGACGTCCTGGAGGCCGCCGAGGCCGCGGCCGAAGACAGCGAGCCGATGTCCGCCGAGCTCCTCGAAGCGTGGCAGCGAGTAGTGCCGCAGGCCTGCGCGCTGCTCAGCGATGTGGACATCACGGAGTACGAGCAGGAGTCACGCGACCTCAGCCACTCCGACACCGGTATCGACCTGTCCGTATTCGGTGACGAGGTCAGCATCACGGTGCCCTACTGGCACAACGGTGATGGTGCTGCAAGAGTGCTCGGCAAGCTCTTCGCCCTCTGCGCGCTTGTGGAGAAGGAGACCGGCCTGACGGCCTATGACCCCCAGGTTGAGATGCCGTTGGCAGAGACCTTTCCGCACCAGGCAATGAGCATCATGTCGAGTGTCACGACTGACCTGCGGAACCGTTACGGAGGTTGAGGGCTCCGGCATCACCGCCTCAGCGGTGAGTGTCTAACTGCGTGACAACCGCGCCGCACACCCGCGAACAACCGTGGCCGTCAGCGGACCATCAGCGCAGGTGACAGGCACGGCAGGCCAAGGGCAGCGAGCATCCTGAGTTGCTTCGGGACGAAGTGGTCACCTGCCACAGTCCGAGTTGCGATCGCCTGTGGAAGGCCGGGGACGGGCATGGAGCCTCACGAGTAGAAGCCGGTCCAGTACTCGTCATGACCACACACGAAGGCCTCTGGCCGCTCTACCCTCAACACTTCGTACCGGGCGACAAAGGCGTCCAGAGCCTCATGGAGCGAGCAGCCCAGATGGTCACGAAGGATCTTGATGCCGCGGAGGATCTGGTTGCTGAGGATCTGGTCGTCGGCGAGGCTGACGGTTGCGCCGTTGGTCATGGATGCGATCGAAGCCGGACGATGAGTCTTTTGGCAAGGCTTGTTGGGCTCCGGCTGTACAGCAGCGAAGTACAGCAACCGCAACGACCAGTACCGGGCGGCGGCAGCCGCGCGGGACTGATGCGTGGCCGATACGACCGCCGATGACCGATCCACATAGAGCTACGGATCAGATGCTGAGCCTCTGCAGCAGGCATCATGAGCACGTTACGTGGGGATCGACGTGGAACTGCACTCAGCACGGCCGACGCGTAACTGGCGCAAGTCCCGAGCGACGCTGCTGCCCGGGTACCTCGACACCCGTCCACGTCCCGCCGCGCCACCGCATGACGACCGGCTCATCGTTCTCGTCTCCCACCGCCCATGCGTCCAGCGCGCCGGTAGCCACCACGCCGTACAGGTTCCCGGGGTTGCCGGTGTGGCCCACCGGCCGCCACAGCCCGGAGCCGGCCTTCTCGCTCTGACGCGCCGTCGGACGCGCGCCCTTGTCCGTCGCACAACCACCGACCGTCATCGCCAGGACTGCGCTGAGCACAGCAACCACAAAGCGGCGCACTGGCCGCACGCTAGTTGGCCTGTGCGCGCCGTAGTTGGCCCCCGGGGTAGCGCGCGGAGCATTCCGATCAGGGCCAGGGCGCCAAGGCCACCGGCTGGGTGATCTTCAACGTGCCGCAGGGCGCGAAGATCACGGCCGTGACGTGCCAAATGGACTCGCTGCCTGATGGCCCGTCTGCACTACGTGACCCGCACCGACGACGCCAGGGGGCGCCGCCCGCGCCGCCGGTCTCATGGGCACCGGCCGCACGCTGAAGGCCTGGCTGGACGGCCGCCGCAACCCGTCGGCGAAGAACCTCGACCGCACCGAGACCGCCTGCCGCACGGTCCGCCGCGCCAACGTTTCCCGCCACCTGCTGACCCGCTTGAACCGCCACGGCCGCGGCCACCCGCGTCGAGTCCCACCCCCTCAGCCAGTCCCAGGTCTCGCGCCCCCTCCAGTGCGTTGTCGACTACCGCACCCTCAACGTCCGCCACTGGGACCGCATCGTCGACGCCTGAGCTACCGGCAATGCCGCGGCTCTCGACGACGCCTGGATCAATGACGCGGTCGTCGACCTCGGCTCTCGGTGGGGCGAGTGCGAGTACGTGATGAACATCGGGTTCGCGGTAGCCGAAGCCCGTCAGCAGGAGTCCGTCGGTCAGGACGCAGGCAAGCGGGCCCGGGGCGGCGCCGGGTGCGGGGGCGAGGGAGCTTTCCGCTGCGATGGTGCCGATGACCGCGCCTTAGCTTCGACCGTGCACGGCGTCGACAGCCGTCGTGCACGGTGCACGCCGGTGGCCGAGTCGGGCGTGTACTGGGTGCTCAGATCGGCGACGAGCACATCGGCCGGCGGCACCTTGGCCCTGGCGAGCGCGAGCGCGCTGTCCTGCGTGTGCGAGACAACGCGGGCCTCTGCCACGCTCTCGACCTCGGTAATGAGCGCGGGCGCCCGGTCGGGGGAGGCCAGTACGAGCACGGTCAGCATCAGACCGTGATCGCCTCAAACGGAGAGCTTCTCCGGCGGTTCCTTCGCCACCGGCGCATCCGGCTGCCACGCGCGCCGGGTCGTGCATCTCAAGCCCGTACCGAACACCGTTCCGGGCCCTTTACACTCACTTGGTAGCTACAAGCAATAAAATCTGAGCGGAAGAGGGGGCGGGGCAATGGGCAAGGGGACGGTCCATGACCGCGCAGCGGGGGAGCACAGGACAACCGGGGACACCGGGGTCGCCAGTGCCGAGGAGGCCGGGGCAGGACTGGGGAGCCAGATCGTGCGCTTCACCCGGCTGGTCGCGGCACGCAGGCACCAGACCAAGCTGGAGCAGGGCGCCGGTGAGCGCGTCCTGCTGGCCCGGCTCGTACGGGACGGGGAGCAGCGGGCCACCGATCTGGCCACCGAGACCTTCCTCGACCTGTCGACAGTCAGTCGTCAGGTCCGCTCCATGGTGGAGCGCGGCTGATCGAGCGGCGGCCCGACCCGGAGGACCGGCGCGGAACGCTGCTGCACGCGACCGAGTCCGGCAGGGCGGTGTACGAGAAGTACCGCCAGCAGCGCGACGCGCAGCTGGCGGAGCTCCTCGGTCCCTGGCCCCCCGAGGACCGGTATCAGCTGATCCGGCTGATGACACGCCTCAACGACGACCTGGTAGTGCATCAACAGAAACGCCACGGCGACGGGACTCAGCCCGAAGCCGGGGCGCAGCAGGGAGCAAGCAAGCATGAGTGAGGCCGTGTCGGCACCGAGCCGAGACACCGCTAAGCACACGGAGGCGACACCCGCCTCCTCCGGCGGTGGCCTCAGCCACCGCCAGATCCTGACCATTCTGAGCGGTCTGATGCTGGGCATGTTCCTGGCCGCGCTCGACCAGACCATCGTCTCCACCTCGATCCGCACCATCGCGGACGACCTGCACGGCCTGAGCCAGCAGGCGTGGGCGACGACGGCATACCTGATCACCTCGACGATCGCGACGCCGCTCTACGGCAAGCTGTCCGACCTGCACGGCCGCAAGCCCTACTTCCTGGGCGCGATCAGCATCTTCATCCTCGGCTCGGCGGCCTGCACGTTCTCGACGTCGATGACCGAACTCGCCGCGTTCCGCGCCCTGCAGGGCATCGGCGCCGGCGGCCTGATGTCCCTCGCCCTCGCGATCATCGGCGACATCGTGCCGCCCCGCGAACGGGCCCGCTACCAGGGCTATATGCTCGCCACCTTCGCCACCTCCAGCGTCGCGGGGCCGCTCATCGGCGGCTTCCTCGCCGGTCAGGACAGCATTCTGGGCGTCGTCGGCTGGCGCTGGGTGTTCCTGGTGAACGTTCCGATCGGCATCATCGCGCTGTTCGTCGTCGCCAAGGTCCTCAACATCCCGCACACCCGCCGCGACCGGCGGATCGACTGGTGGGGCGCGTTCACCATCGCACTCGGCGTCGTGCCGCTGCTCCTGGTGGCCGAGCAGGGCCGCGAGTGGGGCTGGGACTCGTCCAGGTCCCTTTCCTGCTACGGCATCGGCGTCGTCGGCATCATCTCCTGGATCCTCGTCGAGCGCCGGATGGGCGACGACGCGCTGATCCCGGTGCGCCTGTTCCGCAACGCGATCTTCAGTAAGACCAGCCTGCTGTCCGTCTTCATCGGCGCGGGCATGTTCGGCGGGATGCTGATGATCCCGCAGTACCTGCAGATCGTGAAGGGCGCGAGCCCCACCAAGTCCGGTCTCGAGATGCTGCCGCTCATGCTCGGCATGATCATCGCGTCCATCGTCTCCGGCCAGATCACCGCGAAGACCGGCCGCTACAAGATCTTCCCGACCATCGGCACCGTCCTCATGGTCACGGCGCTGCTGCTCTTCCACTTCAAGGTCCAGTGGGACACCCCGCTGTGGGAGAGCATGATCTACATGCTCGTCTTCGGCCTCGGCCTCGGCGGCTGCATGCAGACCCTGGTGCTCGCGGTGCAGAACGCGGTTCCGCCGCAGGACATGGGCGTGGCGACCGCGTCGTCCACGTTCTTCCGGCAGATGGGCGCCACCGCCGGTACGGCCATCTTCCTGTCGGTGCTGTTCTCGAACGTCGGCGACAAGATCTCCTCGGCGTTCAAGGCGGCCGCCGGGACGCACCAGTTCCAGGCCGCGCTGCACGACCCGGCGGTCCTGTCCGACCCGGCCAACAAGCCGGTCCTCGACATGCTGCAGCACCCCGGCGCGGGCGGCGGCAGCTCCGACGTACTGAGCGACTCGTCTTTCATCCAGCACTTGGACCCGCGCCTGTCGGAGCCCTTCAAGCAGGGCTTCGCCGACTCCATGCACGTGGTGTTCCTGATCGCGGCGGGCGTGATCGCGGTCGCGTTCCTCATGGTCCTGTGGACCAAGGAGGTCCCGCTGCGCAAGATGTCGGGCCTGGAGGCGCGGGCGGCGGAGGAGGGTGGGACCGCTTCGGATGTCGCCGCCGAGACGCCCGTGACGGCGATGGCGGACACGGCGGAGGCGGTGGAGGCGGCCCCGGTCGCGTCGCTCGCCACCGCCCTCGCGGACGAACCGGCCTCGGGTGTCCGCGGCCACATCCGCGACAACGCGGGATCGCCCGTGGCGGGCGCCGTGGTCACGCTGATCGACCTGCGCGGCAGCCAGCTCGGCCGTACGACGACGCAGGCGGACGGCCGTTACGCGGTCACCGCGCCCGCAGAGGGAACGTACGTCCTGATCGCCTCCGGCGGCGCCCGGCAGCCGCAGGCCACCACCATCACGGTGGCCGACGGCCTGGTCGACTTCGACCTAGTGCTCTCTGGCGCGGCCGGCCTGACCGGCACAGTCCTGGCCACCCCCGACGACCGGCCGCTGCCTGGCGCCCTGGTCACCGCGACCGACGTGCGCGGCGAGGTCATCGCCTCCGCGGCGGCCGACCACGCCGGCGAATTCGGCATCGCGGACCTGGCCCCCGGCGACTACACCCTCGTGGTCAGCGCCCCCGGACACCGCCCGGCAGCCCTGGCGGCCGAGGTCGCGGGCGGTGCCGCCAACCGCTACGAGATCCGCCTCGCCCCTGGCGCCCACGTCCACGGCACCGTCCGCAACCGCGCGGGCCACCCGGTCGACGATGCCCAGGTCACGCTGCTCGACGCGGCGGGCAACACCATCGCCACGACGGTCACCGACGCGCACGGCGCCTACG
The DNA here is from genome assembly GCF_053607285.1 of Streptomyces sp. NPDC055140. Taxonomy (NCBI): domain Bacteria; kingdom Bacillati; phylum Actinomycetota; class Actinomycetes; order Kitasatosporales; family Streptomycetaceae; genus Streptomyces; species Streptomyces sp. NPDC055140. Next base: position 14,107 of record NZ_JBSGTG010000057.1, read on the forward strand.
CCTTCAACGACCTGGACACCGGCGACTACACCGTGATCGCCAGCGGGTACGCGCCCCAGGCAGTGCCGCTGGCGGTGAGCGGCGAGGGCGAGAGGGACGCGGACGTGAATCTGGGGCACTGACCGACACAGGTGGTCCTCACGCCGCGGGAAACCATGAGCCACATGGACCGACTGCTCAGGCGGCGTCCTGGTCGCCAGTGACCGCCGTCGTTGATGTCAGACGTTGATGTCAGAGGGCCTCTCACCCTGAACGTTCAGGGTGAGAGGCCCTCTGGCCTTCTGCCCGCGGGTGCCGAAAACCCCATCCACGGCCTGCGACGTGCAGATTTGGGTAAACGGTCGGTGATCGGCGGATCGGCGTGTCAGGCTGATCGATCGTGCTGCTGCGACTGCCCTACCTCGCCGTGTCGAGCATGTTCGCCTTGATACGGCTGCTGCCGATGAGCAACATGGACAAGGACGTCGAAATATTGACGCTGCGTCACCAGCTGGTTGTCCTGCAGCGGCAGATCGACAGGCCGCGTGTCACGTCGGTGGATCGCGCCTTCCTTGCCGCCCTCCTCTGTCGGCTCCCAAGACCCAAGCTGCGGCAGCTGCATCCGATCGTCTCCCCGGAGACGATCCTGCGGTGGCATCGTGACCTCATGCGTCGACACCACGCGGGTGCCTCCCGGCGCAAGAGGTCCGGCAGACCGCCTACCCGCCATGCGATCCAGGTCCTGGCGCTGCGCCTGACCCGGGAGAACCCCCGGTGGGGATACCGCAGGATCCACGGCGAACTCGCTGCCCTGGGCATCAAGCTCGCACCCTCGACGGTGTGGGAGATCCTCAGGGTGCATGGAATCGAGCCGGTGCCCGAACGCGAGCGCCAGACCTGGGCCGACTTCCTGCGCAGCCATGCCCAGACGATCCTGGCCTGCGACTTCTTCACGGTCACCACGCTCAATGGCGCGACGCTGTACGTCTTCGCCGTCATCGAGCACGCCAACCGCCGCGTCCGTGTCCTCGGCGCCACCACACATCCCACCGCGGCATGGGTCACGTTGGCTATCCGGTGAGGGAGAGGTTGTGCAGGCGGGCGATCCCGCGCGCTTGGCGGCGGTGCGGGATGACCAGGCCGGTGCCCTGGTAGCCGCCGTCGGCGATTGTGACGGTGTTGCCGACGGCGGCCTTGGCACCGGATTCTTCCCAGCCCTTCGAGTCATGCCGGTCCGGCATGGTCCAGGATGCTCATGCGAACCAGACAGAGGGGTGGCAGTGATGCGCGTGCTGACATGGAACATGTGGTGGCGTTTTGGCCCGTGGGAGGAACGGCGAAAGGCCATCCTCACGGTGCTGAGAGATCTCCAACCCGATGTCATCGGCCTTCAGGAGGTGTGGGCCCGCGGCGGGGAGAACCTTGCGGAATGGCTCGCATCCCACCTCGACATGCACTGGACCTGGGCAGCATCCCGCGCGCCGGAGCGGTGGCAAGGACGGATCGGGGACTCGACGGTGGACATCGGCAACGCCGTCCTGAGCCGATGGCCCATCGCGGAGCACGACACGATAGAGCTGCCGGCCCGCGAGGACGACGATGACGGCCGTCTCGCCCTCTACGCACGCATCGACGCCCCCACACACCAGGTGCCGTTCTTCACTACCCACCTCACGTCGGCCATCGATGCCTCCGCAATACGCTGCCAACAGGTAAAGGTGCTCGCCGAGTTCGTCACGGCGCACAGCAGTGGAACCGACTTCCCACCCATTGTCACGGGCGATTTCAACGCATTTCCCGACTCCGACGAAGTACGACAGTTCGGCGGATACAAGACGGCACCTGCCGTCCCTGGCCAGGTCTTCCTCGACGCGTGGGAATACGCAGACCCGGCACAGCCGTCAGCAACCTGGAACGCGGCCAACCCGTTCGTCGCCGCCGGATTCGAACCCAGCGCCCGCGTCGATTACATCCACACAGGCCCACCAGGCCCTCAAGGTCTTGGCTCCGTCCGCTCCATCCGCCGCGTCGGCGACGAGCCCGTAGACGGCATGTGGCCGTCCGACCACGCCGCTGTCCTCGCAGACCTACGAACACCCTCAGACCTGCACCCTCTGCCCTGACAGGTGTTACGGCACAGCCTTTAGGTTCCGGATGGAGCGCCGATGTGGCTGGGTGCTTCAGGTGGCGTGCTGAGCGGCATCAAGGTCCGGGGCAGAAGGGGGAGTGCTGAGAGCTGTCCAGGGGAGAGGTGGGGACCGTGAGGGCGGACGGTGATCGGGAGTGCTGGGAGTGGCTGCCCGCGGTCGGTGTGGGACCGTTGCGGTTCGGGATGAGTCCGACCGACGTCGCGGTCGCGCTCCAGGCCTCCACTCCCCGCGAGCAGGTGGGCGGCCCGTACGGGCAGGAAAACTTCGCGGACGGAGTGAAGGTCTCTTGCGACGAAGAAAAACTCGCGTGCGTGTCGCTGGATGCGGTGGTCGGTCCTCAGGTCTTCCTCGTGGGCTGGGCGCTGGCCGGCCGTGATCCTGAGCAGGCGCACCATTTTCTCCTGGACCACGCTGCCGAGCACGGAAACTGTTTGCTGTACACGCCCGATGACTCCCTCGCCTTGACTGATCTCGGGCTGCTTCTGCGGGCCCGACAGATCGGGGACGTGTTTTTCGCGCCCACTCTTCGTGATCGAGGAATGATGGAATCGGAGTATTACCGCGACCACCTCCCGCTGGAAGGCGCCCCCGTTGCACACACATGGCCCTAGACCACCCCAGCTTCCCAAGCTGAGGGCTCGCATCCCCGCTGAGTGGGTGCGCTCAGTAGGGTGCGCAGAGTGCGATACCTGACGGAGTCCTTCGTTGTCGGTGCGTTGAAGCGGGGCCGGCCAGTTGAGCAGTTCCTTGGGTCGGTCGCCGCTTCCGGCCGAATCGGTGTCAGCTACGTCGAGGTCCGCCCAGTGCGGGGGACTTATGAGGTCTACGTCCATGTCATTGAGGACGTTGGCCACGAGAGCTTCTTCGACTTGGTCGAGTTCCCGCCGTTCGATGCCGATGCCGACGAAGAAGACTTTTCTCCGGCAGCTGCCATCCGGTACATCTAAGAGTCAGTCCACGAGCCTTGGTATCGGCGAGTGGTTGCGGAGGGTGTCGGCTGCGATCCTCATGTAGTCCGCGTAGGGGTCCCCAGCGCGTTCATGGCCTCGTCGTAGTCGTGTTGAAGGAGTTGGCACTCCCGCCCCAAGAGCATCGCGTCGTGCCACTGGATCAAAGCATCGAGCGCTTGACTGGCCGCGCCACGGAGCCCTTGACAGAAGTATCGGTGTGACCGCGGTGGAGATGGCAGCGGGTAGCGAGCCATTCGCCGGTCGTGGAGCAAAGGTTTCTGTTCCTCAACTTCTGCTCAAGTTCTCGGGTCATGCAGGGCAGGTGAGGCAGCATGCTCACCAACTCGTCTGTCGTTCGATGGCAGTTGAGGGACAAGACGCTGGATCACAGCCACTACAGGAGGCGCTATGTTTCCCAACCAATGGTCACACGATGCAGCGGAAATTAAGGCCCACGCGCAGGAGCGCCGCGACCGCATTGAGGGGAAGGCTCCCATCGGCCAATTTCTCGCAATGGTCGCGCTCATAGTCCTTGCTCTGGCCTTCTACGTCGTCCTGGCCAGATAACTGAGCCTTTTTAGGGCTGCCACTGTCGAGTGACGGGCCGGGGTGCGAAATGGGCGCCTGGTCAGCGGGACACCGGCCGGCTGCGGTGACTTCAGGTCCCCGGCTGTTGCCCTGCGAGCCACCGTCGGCGGATCCGACCGCCCGGCGCTCGCGAACTCCGGCTCCGTGCGGCGCACCGCAGTCGTGAGCGGCCTCGCCGGTGCCTCCCTGGCTACCGGCTCCGCTGTCGTTCTCCTCGGCCGCCGACTGCGACGCCGCACGTACTGACCCCACAGCGCCGTCCCACGACGCCGGATGCGGGATTACGTGCGCGGGCTGCTGGGCCCGGTAGGCCGGAAGAACGGCTGGCGGCTTGCTGGGTACGCCGGCTGTGCCATCCCGGACGGGCTCCAGCACTTGCTGTCCCACAGCCGCTGGGACCCCGACCGCCTCCGCGATGACCTGCAGTTCTATGCAGCAGAGCAACTCGGCACATCTGAGGGTGTGTTGATTATCGATGACAACGGCTTCGTCAAGAAGGACACCGCCTCGGCCGGGGTGCAACGGCAATATTCCGGGACCGCGGGGGCCCGTATTTCAATAACTGTCAGCGACGGGTTTCCGCGGGGGTTGTTCGGGCGTGTAGCTGTTCCAATGTGCGGGCGGGCGATCCGGGTATG
>NZ_JBSGTG010000058.1:0-17215 GCF_053607285.1 Streptomyces sp. NPDC055140
ACTCAGCCCGTGTGATGCTCGTCCGGGCTGGTCTCTGTCCCGGCTAGTGCTGATCGTGTAAGACCTGCATCCCCGCCGGGGATCAGGCCACGTGAGCTAGGAATCCCCCTTAGCCGGGGGAGGTTTCAAGAGCTGTGACAGCACCGGTTGCCGGTGCTCAGTGACGGTACGCGGTTGTCGCGATCTCGATCAAGGATGGGATCAAAGGGTTGGTGTCACCCTCGTTCCACACCGCAACCACTCGGCTCGGCGGCATGTCGATCAGCGGCACCACGGCCAGCTGCGCCGGCAGGTCGTGTCCGAGCGGGGCCAGGCCGACCGTGCCGTTCCACAGCACGGCCTGCAGGCATTCCTGGACAGCGCGCACCACTGGGCCCTCGCGCGGCCTGCCACCGTTCCAGTACGACTGCCAGATGGGGTCAGTGCCCTGCGGGAACTGGAACCAGCGGCGGTCGCTCAGCTCGGCCAGCCGCAGCCCGTCGCGGCGGGCCAGCGGATCGTCGGCGCGCAGGACCACGCCGACCGGATCGGTCCGCAGCGCACGCACCGTCAGGGCCGTCTCGTCGAACGGCGCCCGGGTCAGCGCGACGTCGACCATTCCGGCGCGCAGCCCGCAGGTTGGGTCGGTCAGATCGGTGTCGCGGATGCGGATGTCGATGCCGGGGCGGCTTCGGCGGTAGGCGGCGGCCATCCTGGCCACTCCCGGGTCGGTGCCGTCGCCCAGGATGCCGATGGTGATGGTCGCGACGCCGGCCGCCGCGCTCACGCGTACCCGGACGCGGTCGGCATGGTCGAGCAGGGCCCGCGCCTCGTCGAGCAGCACCGAGCCCACCAAAGTGAGCGTGACCCCCGTAGGCGAGCGGACGAACAGCAGAGACCCGACATCGGCCTCCAGCTGCTTGATCGCCCGGCTCAGCGGCGGCTGACTCATGTGCAGTCGGGTGGCGGCCCGGCCGAAGTGGAGTTCCTCGGCGACCGCCACGAAGTAGCGCAAGGTCCGTAGCTCCACGCTGCAACGATACCCACGAGGTATCGGCGCCGCGGGATGGGTCTTGGACACCGGCAGTGCCGGGCGGTGCACTTGTGAGCATGACCGAAGAAGCGAAGAGCAGCGAGCCGCAGACCCACCCCGCTGTGTCGGTGGTGGGTCCCGGCGACGGCGAGATGATCGTTCTGGGCACCACACGCATGCGCATTCTGGAGGACGGCAGCCACACCGGGCACCGCCTCGCGATCGCCGAGTCCGTCCTCGCCCCGCACACCCAGGGACCGCCGCAGCACCGCCACGCCCGACACGACGAGGGCTTCTACATCCTCTCCGGCACCGTGCGGTTCACCGTCGGGGACGAGGACTACGACGCCGCCTCGGGCACGCTCGTGATGGTTGCGCCCGGAACCCCGCACACCTTCGCCAATCTGACCGACCAACCCGCCGTCATGCTCAGCACATTCACCCCCGACCTTTATGTGCAGTACTTCCGAGAACTCCAGGAGGTGCTCGCCGGCGGCCGGCCGCTGACGCAACAGGCCAACATCGACGCGATGAGCCGCTACGCGACCGAGCCCGCCTCCGAACTCGCTTGAAGCCGACGGCACAGCATGTGCCCGGCCACCCTCCCTCGGACCGGCAGGGCGGTGGCGCTGCCACCCTTCGCCATCGGCGGCGACCCGCGTGTCCGCGTCCCTCGGACGACGGACCGGGCCTTCACGAGGGCTCTTCTGGCAAGCGACGCAATCGACGGGGCCCCATGTACCGGTGGCCCATGAACGGGAACGATGAACATCGCCTATTGGATCGTCGCGGGACTGCTCGCGCTCTTCTACTTCTACGCAGGCACGCTGAAGGTGCTCCGCAGCCGCGATCAACTCCGGCCGATGATGGCCTGGGTCGACCGCATACCCTTGCCTGCCCTCAGGGCGCTGGGGACGGTCGAAATACTCGGCGCGACCGGCCTGATCCTGCCGAAGCTGACCGGCATCGCTCCCTCGTTGGCGACGGCCGCGGCCATCGGCTTCGTACTCCTACAGACCGGCGCGATCGCCGTTCACCTGATGGGCGAAGACCGCCGGATCGCGCTCAACGCCGGACTCACCGTTGCCGCGGCCGTGACCATCTGGCTGGCCACCCGGCTGTGATCGAGCACAGCCCTCGACCGGTGGATGCGACTACAGGGCCGACCGCCCCACGGCCGCTGTCATGGTTCCCGTGAACAAAGCCATCCCGATACACATCCGGCAACACCCCCGTCACCAGGCCCTCCCGCCACCGCGGCACCATCGTCACCCCGACCCCATGTGGCACAGGCGCCTCTTCGGGCTCCGGCGTCTGCTCCGCCGGCACATCCGGCGCAGCCTCGCTCTCCGCGGCCGACAACTCCGTCAGCACCTGGGTGACGGTCTCCCTCGTGATCTCCAACCGCGACAGATCCCCTTGGGCCTGATCCAGCCGAACGGCCAACTCCGCTGTCTCGGCCTTGAGTTCCTGAACCCGTACTCGCGCCGCGACCTCCCGCGCCTGAAGCTCTTCCGGCAACGGCACCATGGCGTCTCACCTCCACCCCGCCACGGTAGAAGTACGGCGGCACCGACCACACGTCAATCAGTGTCTTCCCAGCTCAGTCATCCCCTGAAGGAACCACACCCAAGCGGGTTTCGGTATGAATCGGCCATGAGGTCCCACAGGGTCTGTACCTTCGTCAGCACTCGCCTCCGGAAGCGAGCGGCATTGCATCCTTGTGTCTACCTCATGGCGGCTGTCGTGCAACTACGCTTTCAGTGTCTGATGGGGCGCGGCTGACAAAGGGTGGGGCTTTGGAGGTTTCCAAGGGGACTGTGATCGCTGGACGCTACCGGCTGGCCGAGCGTCTGGGTGGCGGTGGCATGGGTGAGGTGTGGAAGGCCAGGGATCAGCGGCTGAGGGTTGATGTCGCGGCCAAGCGCCTGATCCTGGGCCCGTATGCCACCACTGAGGAGCGCCGGACCGCCCTGGCCTACGCGGTGAAGGAGTCCCGTCATGCCGCTGCCCTGCGGGCCCATCCCAACGTCGTCGCCGTCCACGACGTGGTCGAGGACGACGACGGGATCCCGTGGACGGTGATGGACCTGGTCACCGGGCGGTCCCTGGCACAGGCCGTCGCTGCGGGCGAGCGCTTCGAACCTGACCACGCCGCGCGGATCGGCCTACAGGTCCTCGGTGCTCTGGCTGCGGCGCACGCGATCGGGATCACACACCGGGACGTGAAGCCCGGGAACATCATGTTGGCCAACGACGGCAGCATCCTGCTGGTCGACTTCGGGATCGCCAAGCACCACGCGGACACCAGGATCACCAGGACGGGTTTGGCGGTCGGCACGGTGGAGTACATGGCTCCCGAACGGTTCGACGGCGATGACGGGCCGACCGGGGACCTGTGGGCTCTGGGCGTGACCCTGTACGAGGCCGTCGGCGGCCTGTCACCGTTTCGCCGTGACTCGCTGATGGCCACGATCCAAGCGATCAGTAGGGACGATCTGCCCCCGCCGGCATCGGCTGGTTGGATGGCCGAGCCCATCATGCGCCTGCTGGACAAAGATCCTCACGCCCGCCCCACCACCGCGCAGGCGAAGGCCCTGCTGGAAGACAGCCAAGATTCAGGCACCGCGGCCCCGGCACCCGAACCACCTGCGCCCCGGCCGCCGCTCTCCACCGCGCAGGGTGAACTGTTTGAGCGCGCCATCCAGATCGCCGAATCCATCCGGGACCCGGATGAAAGAGACAGTGCGCTGTACAGCGTGGGCATCTCCGCTCCATCGCTCCGCGACGAGATCATGCCTCGTCTGTCCGCGGAGAACCGCCTTGGGCTGCAGTTGGAACTGGCCCTTGAGGAGGCCGACGCCGTCTTGGCCCGACGTCTACTCGACCAAGCCGGAGCGCTCATCGCGCTGATCCCCAGCCCCGAAGAGCAGGCAGCGAGCCATCAGCAGCACATCATGGATATGAGCAGAGCGGCTGGGCTGCTGTCCAAAGCCGACCTTGCTGGGGCCCGTCAGCTGATGGAGCAGGTCGAGTCCGCCGCCCACGCCCTGCCCCCCAACCCCGACTACACATGGGTCCTGCCTGAACAACTGGTGGAGATCGCCAAGCAGGGCCGCGACGCGGATCCGCACGCCTCCCGGCGCCTGATCAACCTCGCCGAGCACCGCGCACTTGGCCTCGACGAACAGGAGGACAGGGACTGGGCACTGCTCATGGTCAGCGCGGGGGTGGCGCCAGTCGACCCCGACCGGGCCGAACGCCTCATCGGCATGATCACCGTACGGTCCACACAGGTCTTCGCATGGCAGCAATCCATCGAGGCAGCAGTCTCGGCCGGCTGCGGACATGTGCCGGACTTGATCGACGCGGCCGAGCTGGCCCTTGTCGGACTGGCGCGGGCGGCTATGCCAACCTCTGCCATACCACCGGTACCCGTGCCAACCGTTGCAGCACCGGCAGAGACTGAGGAGCGCGCCTCCGGTTGGTGGCGGCGCCTGCGCAGAACCCGCCAACCCGATCCGGCGGATGCCGCCATCGAAGAACTCATCGAAGAACTCGAGGCAGAGGAGGAAGAGGACAGCACCGGCGATCTCGCGGAGATCGCGGTCGCCGCAGCCGCAGCCGACAGCTCCCGGGCCGAGCGCCTCGCGTCGAGGATCACCACTCACGCCGCTCGGGCCAAAGCTCTGACCGGCATGGCGGGCCAGGTGGCCGCCTCCGACCCCGCCCAGGCACGGCAGTGGCTCGCAGCGGCCCACGAGGCAGCGCTTGGGATCCCGAAGGGCCCCTACAGCGGACGCCCTGAAGCCTTGGGAGCGGTCGCCGCAGAGGCTGCGGACCTCGACCACGACCTGGCCACTCGGATCACCCAACACCTCGTCTCCAGCCTCGGGAAGCACGTAGAGGTGTGGACGCTGGTCATCGCCGCTGAGTGCGTCGCCGCCGTCGATCCCGCCCAGGCCGTGCTGCTCGTCGACCGAGCTGAGTCGCGCACCGAGCCGCTCGATGCGGGGCCACGGCGGCACCTCGCCTTGGCCTTGGTCACCGCCGCCGTGGCGCTGGCCGACACGGATCTGCAGTACGCGAAGAGCTTGGTACGGCGGGCCTGGCAGGCAGTTCACCGACCACCCGAAGTCGAGGAGTACGTCGAACTAACGTGGTGGCCTCTCCGAGCCCTGGCTGTCAGAGATCTGCACACCGCCGAGCAACTCATCGACCAGTTGCCCAGCTCCGACCAAGAGCCGCTGCTGACCGACGTTGTCTCAGAGCTTATCGAGTCCGATCCACGCCGCGCCGAGCGGGCAGCCCAGCGAATCACCGATGACACCACTCGCAAGCAGGCCCTGGTCCAGGCCGTACTCGCCATCGCCACAAACGCGCAAGGGCGTAGTTCCGTTGAAGAGAAACCTTGACCTACACCTACCTACGGTCGGCTCCATCGGTAGGTGACTCTCCTCGGCCGCCGCGGCGGGCGGCTGCCATCCGGCATGCCGTCGGCGATCATCGCGTTTCAGCAGCCGCTTCCCGCCTGCTGAAACGCCGGGGCGCTGCCACCGGGCCCAGCCACCGGACCTGGCAGAGCGCCTGGCCGGCTCTTCCCTTCAGAGGAGCTGCACCCATTTCGGTTGCATTGCTGGGAGGCCGGCGCGTGTTGGTGAACGAGGTCCGGTGGGCGGAGGCGTGGCCGCCACCGGCAGGGGTTGGTGTCCGTCAGGTGTACGGGATCGTCTTCGACTCCGTCAGCGGATCGGTGGTCGTGCAGGACGACAACGGCCGGTACAACTTGCCGGGAGGCACGCCCGAGCCTGAGGACAACGCGGACTTGGTGGCGACGCTGCGCCGGGAGGTCCACGAGGAGAGCCAGCTCGTCCTCGCGGACTGGGCGCCGGTGGGATATCAGCTCGTGAGCGAGGACGGACGGGCCCCGTACGTCCAGGTCCGCTACGCGGCGCTGTTGGAGAAGGCGTACCCGATCGCGCCGGACCCGTCCACGGGGCCGGGCCTATGGGCGGGTGCTGGTGTCACCGGTGGACGCGGCCGGCCTGTTGGGCTGGGGCGAGCGCGGCGCGGCCCAGCTTGCGGCCGCCGCCCGCATTGCCGCTGAGCGGTGGGGCATGGCCATCGCCGCGGCGGGCAGTCCGATCTGGCGCCGCCGTGGGCTTCGACGGCGTCCGGGCCCGGGCGCCGTCGAAGCCGATCAGGCAGGGATCACATCGTGGCGCCCGCCATCGCGCGGCACATCTCCGCGCTGCGGCGACACGCCTCGGCACAGCGCATCATCTGCTGATCGTCCGGCATGGACATACACGCCTCGGCGCACATGTCGCACGCCTTGGCGCACATCGCGCACATCTCGAGCGACATCGGCGAGCGGCGCATCATCATGTCCGCGCACATGCGGGTCATCTCGGAGCAGTCAATGAGCGCGCGCATGATCTGCATCTGGGGCTGGCCGCCCATCTGCATGCAGGAGCTCATGGTCTCCTCGCAGACGCTGTGGCACGACATGCATGCTGCGACGCAGTCCTGCATCTCCTTGCTCATCGCGGTCATCGATCCGGTCTGGGTCATGGCTCCTCCTGGGGGTGAGGGGGCCCGGGGCGGACCCCTTACCCCTGTGTTACGCCTGCCCGTGCCCTCCCGCCATGGAGCGGATGGAATGATTTCGCAACCTTTGCCTCGAAAGCACACGATCCCCGGCATTTCACCAGGGGGCACGTCGCGGGTCCATCGGAGTTGTCGACCCACGGCTTCCGGCCACGCCCCCGAAGTGAGCGCCGTCGACGATCTCCTCGTCCGCAGCCTCGGGGGCACCAGCGCGCCCGAAGAGGCGGACAAGGTCGACACCCTTCAGCACCATAGGCACGTCGGAGGGCCACCGCCCGATGCTCCCGTCCACCCGCTCGTAGAGCGCATCGACGTAGAGGACGGGGCGGTCAGCGGTGTTGCGCACATGGATGCGGATGAAGCTGCGTTCGTCGTTGGCGTCCCGCTCCGCCCCGGTGACTACCTTCAGGGCTTCGTTCAGCTCCTGCTTCTTCCTGTCCCGCAGAAGGATGTGGAAGCCCATGAGGAGGGGAGCCACCTGTCAGGAGCGCACTCATCCACGCGGGGACAGTGCCCCATTCCAATCCGTTCACGACCGTGTCTTGCGTCATCTACAGCTGGCAGTAAGCCAGGCCGTCCCCTGCCCTTGGGGTCGGGGGCATTTGTCACGCCCGAGGGCTGTCGCCTTCGGGGCGGGGTGATGATGAAGACGCCCTTTCCCTTGTACGCCCTGGACGAGTCCTTCGTTAGTGCCTGGTTCTGATGCGGCCATGCCGTGACGGTATTGGCGGATCCTGGGTTCGTTGCGCGCGCCCGTCCGTCGTGCTTGGCTCGCCCGATGAACTTTCTGTTGACGGCGAGTGGCCTGCGCAACGAGACGCTGCGGTATGCGCTGCGGGACATGCTGGGAAAGCCGTTCGGGTCGGCGAACGTGGTGTTCGTTCCCACGGCGTCCGTTGCCGAGCCCGGGGACCACGGGTGGGTCGTCACGGACATGATCCGGCTGCACGGCCTCGGCTGGCGGGAGTTCGACATCCTGGAGCTGAACGGCCTGCCCCGGCAGATGGTGCTCGACCGGCTGCATAACGCCGACGTCATCTATGTCGAGGGCGGCAGTCACTACCACCTCGCGCGCAGCATCACGGGCAACGGCCTGGCCGACGGCTTCCTGGAGGCGCTGGAGAGCCGGGTCTATGTGGGGGTGAGCGCCGGATCAATGATCTTCAGTCGTAATCTCACCGGGCACTCCGCCGACGTGATCGGGGACACCTCGGACCTCCACGTGCTCGGCGCGACGACCGTGGAGCCGCCGTTCGGCCTCTTCGACTGGTATCTCAAGCCCCACCTGTACTCGCCGGATTTCCCCGAGCGGGACGACGCATGGGCTGATCGCATCGCTGCGCGGGCGGACTTCCCGATCTACTTCATCGACGACGAGACGGCCGTTCGCGTCAGGGACGGCAAGGTGGATGTCGTCTCTGAAGGCCGGTGGCGGTTCCATCCGTGACTCAACGCGTGGTGGAGAGTCTCGGACAGGGCAGTGCGGCGCCCAGGGGCCGCACTCATGCGGAGCTGCCGGGGTGAGCACCTGCGCCAGGCGGCTTGCGCGAGGTAGTACGGGCTGACGTCGCACGGTTCGGCAGGCCGGGTCGTGCGGCGGGTCAGTCGCCTCGTCATCAAGGTGACGGCCGCCCACGTGATCGACGATTCGCTCATCTCGGGGAGCCGTTCGTGGTCGCTTCCAGAGTTGACGGCGGGGATGATGCTGTCGTTGTTGCCGTTAACGAGAAGGGTGGGCTGCTTGAGGTCGGCCAGGTAGCCATAGGTGTCGTCCTTGCGCGCGCCCCAGGTGCCGAGCGCTGCCGCCTGGGCCTGTAGGGCCTCCGCGGCGACGGGCGCGTCGCGGTCGGAACGGGCCGTGATCCGTTCGCCGTAGGCGCGGCCGCGAGGCGCGCGAGTTCTCTTGGATGTCGCGCTCTCCGCTGCTGGCGCCACCGTTGCCGGCGGCCCTGCAAGACCGCCATTGCCGACCGGCGTGGGTGAACGGTTCACTCACGACCGGGCCAACCGGGCGCGGAGCGAACCTCCGCGCCTGAACAGGTCAGTTGACGGTGTGACCGCCGTCGACGTTGAGGACATGGCCGGTGATGTATGAAGCTTCGTCCGATGCGATGAAGGCGATTGCATCGGCTAGCTCCTCCGGGAGGCCGAGGCGACCCAGCGGAACTTCCGATACCAGAGCCGCCTTGTTCTCCGGCGTGCCGGTAAAACGGGTCAGCATGCCAGTATCTGTGGGGCCAGGCGCCACGCCGTTTACGCGTATTCCCGACTTGGCGACCTCCAGCGCCACCGACTTGGTGATGCCCTCGACGGCATGCTTGCTGCCGACATAGAGGGAGGCCCCGGCCGCACCCTCATGCCCGTAGGTCGAGGAGATGTTGATGATGCTGCCGCTGCCCTGTCCCTGCATCGTTGGGGAGATCAAGCGGACAGCTACACCGACTCAATGCCGGGGCCGACCGGCCTGATCCGCCGGACAGGCCCTAACCTTCGCTGCGTGTGCCGGGTGGGTCCTGGGGGTCCACCCCGCTCGACGCGGAGGCGTCCTTGGTTCCGCTGGGACGCTGTGAGCGGCCTCTGCGACCGGTGTCGTGCATACCCTTTTCGTCTGAGCCTTTGCTCTGCTGTTCGCCGCGGCGGCCGGTGCTCTTGGCGGTGTCGCCGGGGACGCTTTTCGATTCTTCCTTGGAGACTTTCCTGCCGGGCCCCTTCGCGGGGGCGTGTTCCTTCGGGTGGAAGGAGCGGTGGGCGCTCGGATTCTCTTGTTGACGAGTCTCGTCCACATCCGGCGACCAGCCGTGCTGAGTGCCCTTGTGCCGACTCGGTCCCTCTCCGTGTGAGGGCTCGGACGGCTTCGGCTGCTTGGGCATGACCTCTACCTGCCTGTCCTGTCGGGGGTGCCTACACACGCCTTGCCGGTGGTGTCCAATTCTCCCATCCACGGCCGGAGCGGTCATGTCGGGCACGCAGACGTCGCTGAGAGGTGCCCAAGGGAGAGACCGTCTCGCTGACCGACGGTAGCGGCAGCCGCTCTGCCTGCCCCCGGAGGTATTCACCGTGAGCAGACCGCTGCTGCCGGCCAAATGGGCTCCGATCGCCGCCGCATGCATCGGCTCCCATGACAACTGCGGCGGCCCTGGACTCGGCACGTGGGGTGCGCCCCGTCAGGCCTTGAGCGGGCGGCTCACCCGAAGGGGTCACCACGAATTGAAGCAGCAACGCGTGGCCTTCAGCCGGGCTCTGCCGGCCCGCTTTCTCTCCGGGCCTGGAAGGTTCACAGTTGAGATAGCGCCATGCCTCACTGGAGGACACCATGATCATTCTCGGAGTGATTCTGCTGGTTGTCGGGTTCTTGACCGGCCTCTCGATCCTTTGGACCATCGGCATCATCGTGCTCGTCATCGGCGCCATTCTGTGGATTCTGGGCGCCATGGGCCACGCCGTCGCAGGACGACGCCACTACTGGTAGCCAGGGATCCAGGCCCGCGGATGGGAGGGCCACCCATCCGCGGGCCTTCGCTGCACCCGATGACCGCGCTCTACTCGGCGCGGCGCGCCTTGTGCTTGCCAACGTCCAGTTGTGCCCGGGTGGGCAGGTGGGTCAACCAACCCGGTGCAGTCGCGCGCATGCGCCACGGGGCCGTGGCACAGCGCCTGCAGGACGGGGGCGGGCGTGCCGTGATCCGTCAGCGTGAGGGCCACCTGGAGGCAGGGGCGCGCCGCCCGTCCGGTGACATGGGCGCTCGCCTGCTCGACGCCGGGCAGGGCACGCGCTTCGGCGGTGACCGCATCGCTGAGGGCGCGGCCCCGCAGTTCGACGCTTTCTGGTGGAGGCGTGCCGCCCAGGTGCACTGAACCGGGGCGGCGGCGCAACTGCGCGAGCAGCCAGAGCAGGGCCAAGACGGCGGCCAGAACCAGGCCGGCGATGATGGCGGGCCACCACCACCAGCCCTGGTCGCTCCACGCGATGCGGTCGGCGTTGCTGAGCAGGACGTCGTGGGGCGTGGTGAGGGGCCAGCCGGCAGGCGCGGCCAGGTGAAGCCGGCGGTAGAGGTCGAGGCCTGTGGTGAGGATCAGCAGACCGCCGCCCAGCAGGACCAGGCCACTGAGGGCCATGAGGAGACGGTTGAGTGTGGATCGGCCGTTCATGGCGCGCTCCCGGGGCGTGGTCAACGGGTGTGGTGTCGTAGGCGGATCGTCAGCCGCGGGGTGTGCGCCACAGCGAGTTGACGGCACTGGTCCTGCAGGGCTTGGGTGAGGTCGTCGCGGACGGTGGCGGGGTCGCGGAAGTGGACGTCCGCGCGGGCCGTGACGCGGCGGCGTCCGACCCGGACCCGGGCACCGCTGATGCCGGGGACCCGCATCGCGGCGTCGCGCAACACCAAGGCGGCGCTCTTGCGGTCCAGCCAGGCCCCCATGTCGGGACAGCCATCGGGTGCTCGAAGCGGCAGCAGTCGGCGCAGGCCGGGGGTGAGGGCGAGGATGAGCAGCCACAGGCCGAGGATGACGGCGACGGCGGCCGCGATCAGCAGCCAAGGGTCGTCGACCGGGCGGGTGGCCAGCTCGTCGGCGAGGCGGATGCGCCATGCCCCGGCCCGATGTCCGGCGCGCACTGCGATCACGTCGTACAGCAGCACCCCGGCGGCACAGAGCGTCACCAGTGCGACCAGAGCGGCCGGGATGCGGCGTGCGGACCACAGGCGGGGCGACCTCGCCCCCCAGCCGTCATGCGGCAGCGGGCTCATCGCGGGAGCGCGGATGTCGGGCTGGCCTGTCCCAGCGGCCTCCTTGGCCGAGGGCGTCTGCTCATCGTGAGCAGGCGGGGCGGGCCCGGATGGGGGGGTCATGGTGGCCGCCCTTCGTCGTTGGTGTGAGGATCGGCAGGTCTGATGGCCGGCCTGTGCGGCAGCGCTGCGGCGGTGAGCGGGATCAGCGGACGCGAGCCGACCGGCCCGCGACGACCAGACGCCGCACGGTCAGCAGCACCTCGCTGATGTCCAGGCCGGTCAGCTGGGCCACCCGTTCGGCGACCTCACGCTGCAGTTGCCCGCAGGTGGCGGCTATGTCAGTGGGGTAGGGAAGGTCCACCGACAGCGCCAGTTGTGCCGTCCCGTCGTACGTGGTCGCGCGAGCGCCGGATGCGGTCAGCGCCGCGTGGGCAGGTGGCGGGCGGGTGAGCCGGTGCAGGGCTGTGCTCGCCACCCGTGAGGCGATGCGGGCCACGACCCGGTCGGGTATCACTGTCGCGCCCGCGCTCGACAGGCGGCAGGGGATTCTCGGCGTCGTACCCGCCGCGGGGGCTCTCACCTGATCCGGCGCTGCGGGTGGTGGTGCTCACTGTTGCCGCCGGGTGGACAGGTCCCGCTGCCGCCGGGTGAACACGTCCGCGTCGCCCTGCAGGACGAGACCGACGACCAAGCCCACCGCGCCAAGGGCCGCTACCAGGAGGAAGGCCCAGAAGCCGCCGAAGTAGCCGGCGAATCCCAGTGCCATTCCGGCTGTCAGACCCACTGTTGCTGTATTCATCACTCACTCACCTGTCCCTCGCCGGCGTTCGATCGGAGGGGAACTCCGCCCGCTGCCGGAAGTCATTGGACGCGGCCTTCGGCCGGTTCGGTGTCGTCTTCGTCGTCGGGCAGGTTCACGTCATCGATGACGAGGTTCACCTCGATGACCTCCAGGCCGGTCATGCGTTCCACGGCGGAGATGACGTTGACGCGGACCTCTGCTGCCACATCGACGATGGGGTAGCCGTACTCGACGACGACATCGATGTCGAGTGCGGCCTGGCGTTCGCCCACCTCGACCTTCACGCCGCGGCCGACGCCGCTGGTGTCTCCGCCGGGGACGCGTTCGCGCACGGCTCCAAACGCACGGGCCATGCCCGCGCCGAGGTTGTGGATACCGGGTACCTCGCGGGCGGCCGTGCCCGCGATCTTGGCCACGACGCCGTCGGCGATGGTGGTCTTGCCCCGCGTTTCGGGTGAGGTGCCAGCACCGGTCGGCCCCTTCAGCATGGTCGCCGTCCCGGGAGAGCCGTCCTGTCCGGTGGAGGAACGGTCGGTGGTGTCCGTCATAGCAGTCGCCTCGATCAGTCGCTGCGGGCACGGGCACGATGCCCGTCAAGGATGGGACACACCCGACAGGCAAATCGTCACACATGTCCACGAACTGGCATCACCTCCCTCAGGCCGGGCACAACACCGCAGGGAGGAGGTGCGGTCATGACGCACAGCGCCGGCCCTTCTCCGCGCCGAGCGGCCTGGCCCGGCCCACCCCCGGACCCCCCTGTCCCGGGCACGGCCGACGGGCTGCTCACCGCGCCGGACGACCTGCTGGCGACACGCGCCGGTGAAGGCGACGAGGAGGCCTTCGCCATCCTGGTGCGGCGCCACAGCCGTCCCCTGCTCGCCCTGGCCTCCCACACGCTGGGCAACGTTCAAGACGCCGAGGACGCCGTGCAGGACGCATTCATCAGCGCCTGGAGGAGCCTTCCCGAATTCCGCCACGCCTCGGCGTTCAGCACCTGGATGTACCGCATCACCGTCAACCGCTGCCTGAACTCCCTGCGCCGCCGGCCGGCACCGGTACCGTTGAACTCGGTGGCCGAACCCGCCGCCCCCGGTACGCGCAGCTCGCCCGCACGGGCTGCCGAACAGGACGCCCTCACCGAAGCCCTGGTCAACGCGCTCGGCGCGCTGGAACCGCAGCAGCGGGTCTGCTGGATCCTGCGGGAACTGCACGGACTGCCCTACGAACAGATCGCCCACGTGACCGGCACCACCGATCAGACGGTCCGCGGGAGACTGTACCGAGCACGCCGATCCCTGAAGGAGGCACTGGGCCCATGGCGCTAGAGGACCATTCCCCCCAGCCTCCTGAGCTCGGACGCCAACCGCGCTCGCCAGACGGCTCACCTCTCGACGAGGTCCGCCGTCACACCGGAGACGAAGTGCTCACCTGCGGGCGCGCCCTTAGTCACGCCTGGGAACAGGCCCGGGACACCGGTCCGCCCGCTGACCCCCACCTCGCCGACTGCCCCTACTGTCGCGACGCCGTCGAAGGACTGGCCGCACTGGACACAGCTACGCAGGCCCTGCGGGAACAGAAGAAACCCAGCACCCAGAACCTCATCGCCCGCGTCATGGACAGCGTCCGGGACGAGGTACGACTGGGGTCGATGCTGCCCCTGAACGACCCCACGCGCACCTTGCAGATCGCCGAACACGCCGCGGCCACCGTGCTACGGCGCGCAGCAGACGCGATACCAGGCGTCATCGCCGCCAGCTGCCGCCTCACCCGAGCCGACCAGGGCACCGGCGTAAGTGTGAGCATCACCCTGGCTGTCGGCGTCGAGCGCCCCCTGCCCGAGACGGCCGACCTGGTGCGCCGCTCGGTAGTAGATGCCGCCGAACATGCCCTGGGCCTGGGAGTGACAGCAGTGGACGTCACGGTCATCGACGTGCACCATGCGCCCGTATCGCCGAACCGCGCAGACACCACCCGCAGTGGACCGGGCGGCACCCCATGACCGCATGTCACCCTGCCGACATTCGCCAGACCGCCGCTGAGGCCGCCCTCGCGGTCAGCGGGGTCCTCGCTCTGCAGCCCACCCTCGCCAGCCGTCTCGCCCGAGCCGCCTCACGCGCAACTGCAGGCGCGGCAGCCAGCAGGTTCGCCTCGCCGCTGTCGGGCATCCATGTCGTCCATGACCCGGACGGCTCCGGCTGGCAAGTGGAGGTGCGCTGCGTCCTGGCCGAGGGACACCGAGCCATAGACGTCGCCCGCACCGTCCACGACCGGACCCGCGCGTCCCTCACCCCCCTGGTCACGACGCACGGCACGGCGGACACCGTCACTATTACCGTCACGATCACCCGCATCACACAGACAAAACCAAAGGTCGCCTGGCGGCCGCTGAAATCAAAGAAGTGAGCGATGATCCGGTCAGGGTAGCCATGAAAGTGCGAACCAGGGCTTGACACCTCCATTCCGCCGAAGCTGCGCCCGAGGGCCTTCCCCTGTTCTGAGTGAAGAGGGCCGGCGCAGGCCCTAGCCCTACAATCAGCGCATGGCTCAGCGAGAAGTAATCACTTATACGGACGACCTCACAGGTGAAGAAGCCGAAGAGATCGGTACCCACACCATCCTCATCGACGGGGCTGGGGTCGAGATTGACATCTCCACGGAGAACCACGATCGCTTGCTAGAAGTTCTGCACCCCTACTTGAGCGCCGAGGGGGCCCGTCGAGTACGTGGCAGCGTCACCGCTGCCGGCACGAGGGGTAAGCGTCGAGCCGTAGGATCCGCCCACTCGAACACGGCCCAGATTCGGGCTTGGGCCAAGGAAAACGGCCTTGAGGTGAATGACCGGGGTCGAGTTCCCGCCTCCGTTAAGGAAGCATACGAAAAGGCCAATGATTAATTTCTGATATTGGCGATCGAGCTCACCGGCCTCACGCAGTCCCACCTCGACATCTGGCTTACCCAGGCCAAGGCCTCCCAACGGCGCGCGAATGCAGCCTTCATCGGGTGGACGAACAAGCGCAGCCTGACGCAGAACCTCGAGTATCCCGGGCATGATGACCATGTCGGTGCTCTTCCTCGACGAGGAGGAGCACGAGGACCAGCTCCGTCGATGCGACGGATACCTCACTGCAGGGGTCGGGGTCGCGGCGTACTGAGGGGCCCCGTCATCGAGGCGGATCTGGTTCTGGTCGGCGCCGGGTCGCTTCCCAACGTTGAACTCGCCCAGGAGGCCGGCCTGCGGATAGACCGAGGCGTCCTCACCGACGAGCATTCGCGCACCAGCGCCCCAGACGTGTACGCCGCGGGCGGTGTGGCGGCGGCGTTCCACCCGCACTACAGCGAGCACATTCGGGTTGAGCACCACGATTCGGCCGTCCGCCACGGCGCTTCGGCGGCCAGGAACATGCTCGGGCTCGATGACCCCTTCCTTGAGACTCACTGGTTCTGGTCGGACCAGTACGACCACAGCATCCAGCAGGTGGGGCGTGCTCGACCCGATGACGAGGTGGTAGTGCGAGGGTCGCTCGACGATCTGTCCTTCTCGGCCTTCTCTCTCCGGGACGGCCGCATCACCCGCGTCATATCCCTCAACAGACCCAAAGACGTTCTGGCCGTGCGACGCCTGCTCTTCACTGAGCACGCCGTGACCGCCGCGCAGTTGCGGGACGAAGCCACGCAGCTGAACCGGCTGGCGCCCCGGAAGTCGCCGCCCCGAGCGGAGGCATGATGTCGACTCTCACCCAGCTCTCCATCACCGAGCGGCAGGTCCGCGTCGACCCCGCCCGCGGCCGAGAGGCCCTCGCGAGAGTGATCGGCGCCGATCTCGTCAGTGCCGTGGCCACCCTCCGGCACGGGCCCGGTTTGACCTGTGAACCGCTCGCCCGGGTGCTGGACGCCGTCGCGAACGCACGTGAGGCAGGTCTGGACCCCGTGTCGCTGCGCGTGGCCACCGGCACCGTAGAACCGGGCGAAGACATCGTCCGCGTGAGGCGCAAGGCGCACGGTAAAGCGGACTGGATCACCAGCGTGACCAGCAACGTGTCGGTTGCTATCACCCCCGGCGGGCTCTACGACGTCGCCCGGGCAGAGGAGAGTGCTGCCGAGGCCGCGATGCCGGCACCGGCACCCGAGCGGCGCTCTGGGGACCCGGACCATTCGCTGGTGCCGGCACTACGCGAACGCCTGCTCGACGTAATCGACCCGGACCTCGGGATCAACGTGGTTGACCTGGGCTTCGTCCGGCGCGTGGCCGTCGACCACACAACGGCCGTGCTGACGATGACTCTGACCTCGGCGGCCTGCCCACTGACTGGCGTGATGGAGGACCAGATCCGCAAGGAGCTCCTTGAGGGCGCCGAGCCGCTCGTCCACGACTTTCGCATCGACTGGGAGTGGACCCCGGCGTGGACACCAGCAGAGATCTCCGCCGAGGGCCGCGAGCAGCTCCGTGCCATCGGCTTCACCATCTGAGAACGGAGAGCAGGACATGGGACACGTCATCATCGCGACCTGGAAGGCCAAGCCCGGCGAACGGGACAAGGTACTGAGGTTGCTCGAAGAGATGACCCCGGGAATCCGGCGTGAGCCGAAGATGGTGTACTTCCAGGCGCAGGTCAGTACCAGCGACCCCGACACGATCGTGCTCTATGAGCACTACACGGATTCGTCGGGCTATGAAGAGCACCGGGCCACGGAGGCGTTCCAGGCCCGCGTTCTCGGGGAGGCCCTTCCGCTGCTTGCGGAGCGTGAGGTGCAGACGTTCACCACCATCGGTGAGGACAGCTCGTCGTGACGGCTCCACCCTCCTTTGACGCGTCCCTCGTCGACGTTGACCCGGAGGTCTCCGGTGCCATCGGCCGTGAGCTTGGTCGCCAGCGCGACACTCTCGAACTCATCGCGTCGGAGAACTTCGCACCGGTCGCGGTTCTGGAGGCCCACGGATCGGTCCTGACCAACAAGTACGCCGAAGGGCTTCAGAACCCTCGGTGAACCTCCGTCAGCGCATCCCCGACAGGTGCGTGGAGGGTTGTCGACCCGGCTCGGCTCAGGTCGCGGACCGCCCAG
>NZ_JBSGTG010000059.1:0-16858 GCF_053607285.1 Streptomyces sp. NPDC055140
AACATTCGCGCCGGAGTGGAGGGCATCATCTCCCAGGCAATCCGGCGCACCCGCATCCGCCGGACCCGCTACACGGGCCTGCCCAAGACCCGCCTCGGACACATCTTCGCCGCCACCGCCATCAACATCATCAGACTCGACGCCTGGCTCAGCGAAACACCCCTCGGCGGAACCCGCACCTCACACCTCACCCGACTCCAACTCGCCGCCTAACGACAAGATCGCACCCACCGGTTTACGCATTTCCCAACGGAGTCCTGAAGCCCCGGGGTTCCTCGCAAGAGCCCGCTGAAGACAGGCCCTAGGGGCCGATCCCCTACAACACCCCGACATCACATGGCAGTTGCTCCGGGTCCGCACCAGGGGTGGAGCCCGCCTCACCGACGATCCGCAGGCGTCCGCGCAGCCGCAGGATGATCACATCAATCGTCCACACCAGGAGCAGCAGATGCAGACGCGCAGCCGTACCCTCACCACCGTGGCCGCAGCCCTCGTCCTCGGCCTGACGGCCGGACCGCTCGCCGCCCCCGCCTTCGCCTCCCCCGCCGGGTCCGCCATGGCCGTTCACGCCACCACCGGCCCGGACGCCGGGGCCCTGCGCGCCGCGCTCGCCGGGCTGCCGGGCTCCGACGCGACGGCCGCGCTCGTACGGGTCGGCGGCAGCGACGGGACATGGCGCGGGAGCGCCGGGGTTCACGATCTCGCGAGCGGCCGGAAGGCGGACCCGAACGCGCTCTTCCGTGCCGGTTCGACGACGAAGGTGGTCACGGCGGCGGTGGTGCTGCAACTCGCGGCGGAGGACAAGGTCGACCTGGGCGCCCCGGTGCAGCACTATCTCCCCGGGCTCCTGTCGTCCGCCTTCAAGCCCGTCACCGTACGGCAGTTGCTGAACCACACCAGCGGGATCCAGGCGGGCGACGGCTTCGGCGACTCCTTCGAGGACGCGTACGCGCATCGCTTCGACACGCTCACGCCGAAGCAGGTCGTCGCCTCGGCGGTGGCGAAGGGCCCGGAGTTCGACCCGGGCGAGCAGCAGGACTACCTGAACATCAACTACACGATCCTCGGCATGCTGATCGAGAAGGTTACGGGACACTCGTACGCCGGCGAGGCCGCCCGGCGCGTACTCCGCCCCGCCGGAATGCACCACACGTACTTCCCCGGCACCGACCCCCGCATCCACGGACCGCACAACCACGGCTACCAGGCGGTGAAGCAGGCGGACGGCACGACGAAGTTCGTCGACGTCACCGAGTGGAACCAGGCGGACCGCTGGGCGGCGGGCGACATGATCTCCACGACGGCGGACCTGGAGCGGCTGATCACCCACCTCTTCCGGGGCGAGATCGTCCCGAAGCCGCAGCTGGAGGAGATGTTCACCGTCCCCTCGAACATCGAGGGTGCCGACATGAGCGCCGGGCTCCAGCGCTTCGAGTACGGCGGCAAGGTGTACTGGCTCAAGTCGGGCGCCCGCTACGGCTACAGCGCGGTCGGCGTGGCCACCCGCGACCTCTCCCGCACCCTCGTCTACTCGGTCAACTCCACGGACGCGAAGGGCGAGTCGATGAATCCGGTGGCCCAGCGGATCGCGCTGGCGGCGCTCAAGTAGCCATGGCAAGCGGCACAGGCGAGGTGAGCGCCTCCAGCCGCTTGATCTTCCTGCGGACGACGTACAGCGGGATCGCCCCGAGGACCCCGAAGGACATGTCGATGACCGACCACCAGAAGGGGATGCCGCGGATCGGTCCGCAGATCAGGGCGAGCGGGACGATGCCGGCGCAGGCGATCATGGCGAACTCGACGACCCAGATGTTGCGGACCGGGTCGCGGTAGGGCCCGTAGAAGGCGACGGCGATCACGAGGTGCGCGAACGCCAGCCAGTCCGTGCCGTACAGCAGGAAGGGGTACTCCTCGTCGGCGACGTCGATCCCGTGCCGTACGTGCTCGATCCAGTCCATGAGCGCGGGCAGGTGCTCCGGCACGGACAAGGACCTCAACAGATCCTCGGTCCAGTGCAGTTCGTGCACCAGGGGGAAGGCCGTCGCCCCGCTCAGCACGAGGCAGACGACGAAGAGGACCAGCCACGCACGGATGCCCTTGAGAAGGGCGACTCTGTCACCACTGTCGCTCATGGCAGGAGCGTACGCCCTACTTGAACGTGTTCAAAACTCGCCCTCGTGCGACCAGGATCGATAGTTGGCGCCAGGCAACGTTCGTGACCTGCTCTGATGCCAACTTGATTCGCCGACTGGAAGCGCGGTCCTTGGAGAGGTTGCTGGAGATCAAAATCGAGGCCACAGAGGCCCGCCGGCTCGCCGCCCGCCTGCGGTTCGCCTGCCTGCCCGAACCCTGACCCCTCGAGTTGTCTGGGGCAGCGGTGAAGGATCCTTGCAAAGTCGCTGTTCAGGAAACCGCGGACGCGTCCGGAAGGCGGCTGAGGTTCACCCCTTGCTCAGCTGGAGGTAAGGCGCTGCCCTGACGGCGTGGGGCATCCGTAGGATCACGTCATGACTGCCGATGCCCCGCTCAGCCGAGCGTCGTTCCGACGCCTCCATCCGATCAACACGCCCAGATCGGTGCCTCAGTTGCCCGATCGCGTCTGGACTGACGAGGACTGGGACCGGATCCGGCGCGGTTATCGAGCCCGGGGCATGGATGAGAAGTGGAACGTCTTCGCCGAAGCCGATGTCGTTTTCATGCACCGGAGTTGGACTGGTCGCGGCGTCTATGAGGCGTCCTTTGGCCCTGTGGCTGGTGGCGGGAGGAGGATTGCCTCTGCCGTGGTGGAGGCCGATGGGGAGCGCTATCGGAGCAGGGGCGATGACTACGACCGTCTGATGATGGAGCTGATCATCAGCGCGATCGTCCTTGGCGAGCCGGCCACCGACCTCCGAGCCGGACTCGTGGAGCTGACCGCTCGGGCTTCGGGAAAGAGCGATCTTCCCTCGGGTGTGGTGGAGCACAGTGCTCTGGGATTGCGTTCTGGATCATGAGCTCTGGAGCCAGGTGAGTGCTGTCACGGTCTCGGATTATGTGATTGGATCACGCGCTGCAAGCACAGGATCTCGCCGTGTGCCGCGGCCAGTCGTCGTTCGAGCTCTTGGACGCGCTCTCGGTGGGTGGTGCGCTCACGGCGGAGGGCTTCGGTAAGGGTATGAATCACGGTGCCGTCGTCAGCTGAGGGTGCCTGCGGGGAGACTGATTCTCGGTCCGTTGCTGACCTGTCCCGCTCGAAAACACGATTCTGGGCCTGCCCTGGAAAGTTCCCCTGCCAAAGGACTGGCCCGTACAGCAGCTGCGACGATTCTTCGATGCCGCTGTCCATCTCACCGCGCTGGTCCGGAACCTGATCAAGGTGTCTGCTGCCGTTCTGCGCGGCCGTGTGGCCAAGGACGCGGAAGTTCTGGCGTTGCGGCACGAGAACGCGGTGCTGCGGCGCCAGATCGCCCGGGTCCGTCACGAGCCCGCGGACCGAATCTGGTTCGCCGCGCTCTCCCGGTCGGTCCCGCGCAAGCGCTGGCGCCAGGTGTTCGCGGTCACGCCCACCACGCTGCCGGCCTGGCATCGGCGACTCGCCGCCCGGAAGCGGACGCATCCTCAACGCAGCCGCCCAGGACGGCCCTCCACCGCGCCCTCCGTCAAGCAACTCATCCTGCGCCTGGCGAAGGAAAACCACACCTGGGGCCACCGCCGGATCCAGGGCGAACTCGCCCGCCTCGACCGCCCAATCGCTCCATCCACGATTTGGGAGATCCTGCGCGCCGCGGACATCGACCCCGCCCCGCAGCACTCCGGCCCAACTTGGCGTGAATTCCTCACCGCCCAGGCATCCTCGCCGCCGACTTCCTGCACCTCGACTGCGCCGTCACCCTCAAGCGCCCGTACGCCCTGGTCTTCATCGAGCACGACACCCGCCGCATCCACCTCGCCGGCGTCACCGCCCACCCCACCGCCCCATCGACCGTTCAAGGCGCGGAACCTCGCCATGGCACTGGGGTGCCGCATGGACTCGCTGCGCTTCCTTTTGCGGGACCGGGACAGCAAGTACACCAGCGCCTTCGACGCCGTCTTCGAAGCCGACGACGTGAAGGTCCTTCTCAGCCCACCACGGGCGCCCAAAGCGAACGCGATCTGCGGGAGAGTCGTGGGCACCCTCCGCCGCGAGCTCCTCGACCACATGCTGACCTACAACGAGGCCCATGCCGTGAAGGTGCCGACCGAGTACATCCAGCACTACGACCAGCACCGGCCGCACCGATCCCGGCAGCAACTGCCCCCGGACAGCACCGAATCGTCCGCCCCAGCCACCGTCACCGACCTCCAGAACCACAGGATTCGACGACAACCCATCCTCGGAACTCTGATCAACGAGTATCACCGCGCCGCCTGACCGAACGGCATCGCCGCAGCTCACAGCACCGAATCGTATTTCCGAGCAGGACAGGGCCGTCGAAGGTTCCACTTCATCGTATGGGACATGGCCGCCCCCACCGACTGAGCTGAGCCTGCCGCCGCCCATGCAGCGGCTGCGCACGCAAAGGCCCTCACACGGATTTGGCTTCTGCCTGCTCACTTTTCGTCTCTGGCCGCGTTACGTGCTCGTTGACGCGCTTGCCGAGCAGGACGAACAGCAGAGCGTGGACGGGTCTTCCGGCAAGCGCAGGGTGGATCCAACCGCTCGGCGCCAGGCGGCGGACCAGAACCGGCCAGGTCAGGTTGTCGTCACGGTTGAGTCGGACCACCATCCATTCCCTGAAGCCGGTATGCATGCACCCGGAGGTGCCGGCGTCCAGACCGAGGATGAAGGCGGTAGCCGTGGCGAAGATGCATCGAGGCCATGCCTGACCGGTTCCCGGCGAACGGCGGTCACGAGGCCCCTGGTGGTGCTTGAACGCGCCAACATGGAGGGTCTGTTGGGATTCGGTCAGGGGGCATCGGACGTGCTTCGGGGATGGCTGGTCATGCTGTCCTTGCCTTCCCAGCCTTGCCCGGGGTGAAGGAGTTCGCCGCAGTCGTGGCAGCGGACGCGTCAGACGCAGGTGGCGGCAGGGGCGCGAGCTCCAGCCCGACGGCATGGGCGGGTCGCTACGCCAGGCGATTGTCGCTCCCCACGGTGACCACTCATTGGTCGACTGGCAGAGCAACACCCCCACAGTTGCTGGCCTGTTCAAGGAATCTGCGATGCACAGTACAGGGACTTCAGGTGAATATCGGAACAATCGGTGGAACAGTAGTAGATTCCGCTGACGGCGGCATCGCTCCTGCGGGCCCCTTGCAGCGACCCGACTCTTCGTCATCAACAGCCCAGCGAAAGGCCGCCCATGAAGCGAACGTTCACGTTAATCACCGCACTGGTCGTCACCGCGCTCTCGCTGACAACGGCGCAGGCCGCGGTCAAGAAGGCCAAGCCCCCGCTCAGTTGCGAGTCTCGGACGTTCACCTCCAGCCCGGGCCCGCGCTTCAACGACCCGGAGGACCCCGCCGCCCAGATGAAGATCATGGGCCCGATCATCGAATCGATCAACAGCGCCAGTTGCGGGCAGACCATTCGCGTCTCCATGTACTCGATCAGCAACGCACAGCCGGGCCCGGACTTCGCCAACGCCCTGATCGCGGCGCACCAGCGCGGCGTCATCGTCAAGGCGCTGATGGACGCCCACAGCGACAATGCGATCTGGCAGTCGATGGTCACCGAGTTGGGCAACGACCCGCGAGCCTCCAGCTTCGCCGCGCTGTGCCCGGGCGGCTGCCTGACCCACTACGCCGGCTCCTCCCTGCACGCGAAGTACTACATGCTCAGCGGCGGGAGCGACGTGAACAGAACGGTGACCGTCAGCAGCGCCAACCCCACCGCTGCTCAGGCCAGCACGGCGTGGAACAGCAGCGCCACCGTCAAGGGCAACGTCGACCTGTACAACTCCTACGTCAGCTACTTCACCGCCATGGCCAAGGGGGCGCTCAATGGCCCGGGCCCGCTGGCGCCCGACTACTACAGCTCCACCAGCGCCACGGCCGCCAGGAAACTGTCCCCGCCCTCCTATCAGTGGCCCAAGGCGCGCGCCAAGAGCGATACCTGGGTCGACTTCCTGGGCAACATCAAGGCGCCGGCCACGATCAACATCGCCATGTTCCAGTGGACCTCTCACGGGGAGCCGGGCGACCGGAACTATCTGGAACTGCCGAAGAAGCTGGTGAGCCTGGCACAAACCGGCGTCAAGATCCACATTCTTATCACCGCCGGCCAGGTCGACGGCAGCGTGCAGAACTACCTGAAGAACCGGCCGAATATCGACGTGCACGACACCACCCGCGGCACCGACGCGAACGGCAACGCCCTGCACTACACGCACAACAAGTACATGATGGTCAGCGGCAATTACGCGGGGGCCGCCAACTCCAGGCTCGTGTTCGTCGGCTCCTCGAACTGGACGAGCAACGGCGTCTGGCACAACGACGAGACGGACCTGAAGCTGACCGGCGGCTCCAGCTACGACACGTTCATGACGGACTGGCAAAGCCAGTACGACCGCTGCTGCGGGACCGCGGAGCGGCAGTCGATCGCCGAGAAGCGCGCCGAGAATACGGCACGAGAGATTCCGATCGATCCGAGGCAGGTCCAGGAATAGGCATTCCCGGTCCGAACAGTGCCGGCGAGCTCCAACCTGGCTCTTCTAGAAGGTAGTTGGGTTGAGTGGCGTCCGGACGTGAAGATGCTCCTGGTGGACGAGGTCACGACCAAGGTCGCCTGTCCACCAGGAGCTTCCGCGTACTTGTCTGTCCAGCCGGCGTCGACCGTCCACCTCGGCTCTGCGCTTCCTCGCCTGTGAGCTCGCCGCACGTTCGCCGGGAACAGGGAACGCGCTGAGCGTCGGCTGTCCGCCGGACGGCAGGCGCTGCTGGTTCTGGCCCATCTGCGCTGCGGTCACACCTACGCCCAACTGAGCGCCGGGTTCGCCGTGGACATCACCATCGCCTACCGGTACGTCGCCGAGACCGGGATCGTTCGTGATCCCAACCGCGGCCGCTGGGACAGGCTCTCCCCAGGGCAGAAGTCTTGGCGTCACGTCACGAGAACGCGATGGTGCGCCGCCAGATCGCCCGAGTCCGCTACGTGCCTGCCGAGCGGAAGACCAAGTGCGGCAGGATCAGCATAGGGAACCAACGAGGCTCCTGTGCCGGTGTGTTGAGACGTCGAACACCTCCCTCAACGGCACGGGAGCCTCGTGCGTCGCGGCCCGTCTGCCTACCCCGCCACTGTCACCCGATCGATGGCCCCGCTGAAAAGGCTCAGTGAGGCGGAGTGCCTGGATCGTTCGGTTCGGACTGCTCGGGGGGTGCGTCGAGGGCTTGGAGGTCCCCGACTGGCACGGGCTTGATCGGCAGGTGAGCGGAGAAGCGTCCGCCGAGTCCGATCGGTTGCTTGCGTGCCGTCGCGAGGATCGCGCCGACGCTGTTCTCGCAGTAGCGCCCCTGGCAGGGGCCCATGCCGGTACGGCAGGAGAGCTTGACCGCGTTGACGCTGCTGACGAACGGGGACGATTCGAGGAAGTCGTCGAGGGCGTCGCGGGTGACCAGTTCACATCGGCAGATGGTGGTCTCCCGTGTGGCGAGGTCACCGAGTGCTTCCCGGGCCGGCTCGAACATTCGCTGCACCACGGTGGAGAACTGGGTCGCCTTGCGGATGTGCCGTTCCGCTTCGGTGAATGCCGCCCGAGGCACGGCGCATCCGAGGCTGACGGCAGCGCCGAGAGCCGCGAGTGCGCCTTCGGCGCGGGACTGGTCGGCGCCGGCGACGCCTGTGGGCTCACCGGCGACGAACACGTGGGGGACGGATGTCTGAAGTCGTTCGTCGTGTGCGACCACCCAGCCGCCTCGCGGCGAGTCGTACACGAGGTCGCATCCGATCTGACGGGCGAGTTCCGTCGATGCGGAGAAGCCGTACCCGAGAACCAGGTGGGAGGCGGGGACCTGGCGGGGGGTGCCGGTGACCTTCCACTGCCGGTTCACCCGGGCGAGCTCGACTCGGGAGACGCGATCGGTGCCGTGGGCGGCCGTCACGATGGTCCGGGGTGAGACTCGGATGCCCTTGCGGGTCAGTCGAGCCAGGATCGCGCCTGTTTCCGCGAGCATCCGCAGGTGGCCGGGCACGGCTCCGAGGGCGTGCAGCATCTCCGCTGGTGTCGGGATGCTCTGGGCGAAGGCGACTTCGCGGACGGGTACGCCGTCGCGGACGAGGAGGTCGGCCACGAGCAGGAGCAGGGGGTGTGCCCCGGCCAGTACGACGTCGCCGACGGGTGCGATCTTCTGTGCCTTCACGAGGGTCTGGACTCCGCCGGCGGTCATGACGCCGGGCAGTGTCCAGCCGGGGAAGGCCACGGGAAGGTCGTAGGCGCCGGTGGCGATCAGCAGCCGTCGCGCGCCCAGCACGCGAGTCCCGTGCTCCGGGTGGTTGATCGCTACGCGCAGGCAGTCGGGCTCGGTGTCGTCGCTCAGCACGCCGATCGCCGACCAGCCGAACTCCGTCGTCAGCCGGGTGTCCGTCTCGAAGCGGCGGATGAGGTCGGTGGCCCAGCCGTAGCCCGCGGTGGGGTGCAGGAGGCTTCCGGAGAAATCCTCGGGTGGCTGGCGGAAAATCTGGCCGCCTGCTCGCTGCTGCTCGTCGACGACGACGACGGTCAGGCCGTTATCGGCTGCGGTGAGTGCCGCGGACATGCCCGCTGGGCCTGCGCCGACGATCGCGAGATCGAACATCACAGCCTCCCGGAGGTCTCGATGGTCAGGCCTTCGCGGGCCGGGGTGAGGCAGGTGCGCGTCAGGGGGCGGCCGTCGACCGTGGCGACGCACTCGAAGCACGTTCCCATGTTGCACAGTGGCGCTCGGGGAGCTCCGGTGCGGTCGCGTTCGAAGGTGGTTCCTGTGGCCAGCATGGCTGTGGCCACGGTCTCGCCCGCGCAGGCGTGAACGGGCTCGCCGTCCACGGTGAAGGTCACGGCAGCTCCGCGTGCTTGCGCGGTGCGGCGCCAGGCATCGCTCCGGGACATCAGGCGCTCCTTTCGTGGAAGCGGGCCGGGTCGTACGGCGCGAGGTCGACATCAGACGAGTGCCCGGAAATGAGGGCGGTCAGCACCCGTGCGAAGCTCGGTCCGAGCGTGAACGCGGATCCGCCGGTGGCGACGAATACTCCCGGGGCGCCCTTGACCGCTCCGACGAGCGGGAGCTGGTCGGGGGCCACCGTGGTGGTGCCGACCCAACTGCGCACGGCGGGTATCCGGTCCAGCGCGGGGACGGTCTTCACGGCCGCGCGCGCGTTGCCCGCGATCGACTGCGGAATGAGCTGGTGCTTGCGGTCGAACGCCGGGGAGCCGTCCGCGTCCCGCATCAGCCGCGCGGGCCACCCGCCGCCGATGAGGACCGTGCTGTCGAGTGACTGCTTGAGCGACAGGCGCGCGCCGGCGTGCTGGACGAGATGGGGGATGAACCGGGGGACCTTCGAGGTGACCGTCATGGTGAGGGCCAGCGGGACGGTGGGCAGGTCGGCGTCGAAGACCCGGCCGAGTTCGGTCGTCCACACTCCGGCGGCGAGCACGACCGCGGCGGCACGGACGGTGTGGGTCCTCTCCTCCCCCGTAGCGGACGTCTCCCGGAGGGAAAGGTCCCATCCGGCCGGTACGCGGTGCGCGCCGACCAGTTGGGAGCGTGTGCGCACGGTGGCTCCGGCGGCGACGGCCGCGCGGGCGACGGCCGGAGCGGCGATGCGGGCGTCGGCCTTGCCCTCCAGCGGGCTGAGATTGGCCGCGACGATGGCCGGTGAGAGGTAGGGCGCGACGACATCGAGCTCGGAGCGGTCGAGTGTGCGCACGTCGAGGCCCCAGGAGCGTTCCAGCTCCGCCTTGAACTCGAGCATCCCGACCTGGTCGGCGTTCTCGGCGACCATGAGGCCGCCGGTCTGGCGCACGCCGAGCGGTTCGCCGATCTCGTCCTCCATGCGTGTCCACATCGCGGCGGCGTCGAGGTGGAGCGGCATCGCTTCCGCTGCGACGCGCGCGGCTTCCTCGCCTGACTCGACCATGCGGTATTCGAGCTGGAAGTGCAGGCTTCCGGCGTTCTGGCCCGAGGCGTGCTGGTTCACCTGGTCCTTGTCGACCAGGAGCACCCGCGCGCCGTCGCGGGCGGCCATCCATGCCGTGAGGCAGCCGAGCAGGCCGCCCCCGACAACAGCGACGTCGTAGTGGTCAGACATGGGCGAGGGGGACCGTCTCGATGCCGAGCTGGTGCAGGGTCGCCTCGACCCGGGCGACCTCCTCGGGGGTGAGTTCGAGCAGCGGCGCCCGTACGAATCCCGCGGGGATGCCGCGCAGCCGCAGCGCGGTCTTGATGATCGCCTGCTGGTTGCCGAACTGCACGCCGTAGTCGGGACGGAACCAGGCGCTCATGTAGACGCGGTCCTTCGCTCCCAGTCGAATGGCGCGTTCACGGTCCCCGGTGTCGACGGCGTTCCAGAAGTCGGCCTGGTCGCGTCCGAGGATGCCGCCCGTTCCCATCAGGCCGTCGCCGTGGCCGAGGATCGCGAGGTCGGCGCCGAGTGCGTTGGTGGGCACGCCGAAGTAGCGGACCTGGTCTTCCAGCGCGTACATCCCGGCGAGGAAGCTCGCGAAATCTCCTGTCGAGTTCTTGATCGCGACGACGTTCTCGATCTGTGCGAGCTCGGTCAGCAGGTCCACGTCCATGTCCACGACGCAGCCACGTGGCCAGTTGTACACGGTCATCGGGATGTCGGTGGCGTCGCTCACCGCCCGGTAGAACGCGATGATCTCCTTCCGGTTGGGCACGATGTAGGGCGGCGGGGTGAGGAGAATGCCGTCGAGGCCCGCTGCCTCGGCCGCGCGGGCGTGGGTGATCGCCTCGTGCGGGGTGAATGCGTTGCAGGCGCCGAGGACCGGGAAGGTGTTGGTACGGTGCTCGGCGCCTGCCGCGAACAGCTGTGCGCGCTCCTCTGTCGACATGGAGAACCACTCGCCGCTGGTACCGGCCAGGATCGCGCCCTGGATACCTTCCTTGACGAGCCAGTCCACCTGTACGTGCAGCGCGTCGGTGTCGAGCACGCCCTCACGGGTGAACGGTGTGGTGATGGCGGGGATGTAGCCACGCCAGTTGACAGTGTTGCGATCCATGAGGGCTGCTCCGACTACTGCTTGCTACTGCCTGTGCAGGGTGTGTGCTGGGGGGTGTCGCTCAGACCAGGGCCGGTGCGGGCTCGGTCCTGGGCTCGGGCTGCTTCAGTTCGACGCCGTCCGCGCCCTCGAAGCGGCGACCCCATCCGGTCGCCGCTGCCACGACCATGACGACGGTGAGGATGAGCGGGTAGAGCATGGCGACGAAGATCTCGGTGGTGGTCAGGGCCGGGGCGCCCTTGATGCCGGTCGTGAGCTGCGCGCCGATGAACAGGTACGCGCTGAGGACAGGGACGATGGCGGCGATGCCCATCGCGAAGCAGTCCATGACGACCGCCCTGCGGTAGGGGTGCAGGTCGACGCGGGCGCCGATCTCGTCGGCGACGGGGCCGAAGGTGAGCATCGCGGCCGAGTTCACGCCGCCGAACAGCAGGGTGGTGGCCGAGATCCCGATGCCGATCGCGAACTCCGCGCCGCGGGGGGTACGGGACAGGCGACCGTTGGTCAGCGCGCTCACCAGCCAGTCGAGGACGCCGGCGGCGGTGAGTACGCCCATGATGCCGAAGACGGCCACCACGAGGGCGATCACGCTGAGCATGTTGGAGACGCCCTGTACGAGGAATCCGGTGGGGGCTCCGTCGGTGACGCCGATGATGCCGGAGACAGTGAGCAGGCCCGAGGCGAGGCCGGTGATGATGCCCGTGCCCAGTCCGACCGTGACCGCCTTGAAGATGTCACGGGTGAGCAGCGCCACGGTGAGCATGAGCGCGACGGGGATGAGCATCACCAGGGCGCGGGGGTTGGAGGCGTGCTCCAGCAGCTGCTGGGAGTGCGCGGAGCTGGTGGCGTGGCCCGAGGCTCCGAGCAGGAAGAACCCTATGGCTGCGAAGCCCGCCGTGGTGAAGGCGAAGCGGGCACGGTTGCGCACGACCCCGGCGATGTCGGCGGTGCCGGCCTTGCGGCGGAACGTCTGCGTCGACGACGAGATGACGGTGGTGTCGGAGATCGGGGCCACGTTGTCGCCGAAGATCGCACCAGAGATGATCGCGGCGGCGAGGAGGGCGGGCTGGGCCCCGAGGAGCACACCGGCCGGGTAGAAGATCGGGAACGCCGTGAACATGGTGCCGATGGACGAGGCTGTCGACATCGAGATGATGCACACCGCGACGAACGTGAAGAGGGTGAAGGTGCCCCCGTGGACGCCGAGGAGGTCGGCGAGCCACACGAAGCCGCCCGAGACGTTGGTCGCCTTGATCAGCGCGGACATCATCCCCACGCAGAAGAGGATCATCACGATGGTCACCGCGGTGGGTGACCCGATCCCTCGTGTCACGGCGGACCAGTAGGAGCCGTACGACTTGGCGACCAGCGCGCCGACGAGCAGGGCGACGACACCGCCTGTGGCGAGCGCCGTCATGTCGAACGCCTTGAAGACGACGAAGAAGACTACGCAGAACCCGAGGAACACGACGACTGGCACGAACGCCAGCGCCCTTCCTCCTCGGAAGTGCAAATCCTTGTCGGTGGTCATGACAGGGGCCCTCTCTCCACGACGCTGGGGAGACCCAGGCGTGCACTTATTTACGTTGGTACACAAAAGTGCACGATGGCTCGCGTGTCAACTGTCGAGCCACCAGCAAAAACGCATGGACGCATCACATGTGCGCCATGACACTCGTACACAAGAGTGCGCACGCCTGGGCTAGGCTGAACCCCGTGATGGGAGACCAGCTACACACCCTGCGGACGGAAGCAGGACTCAGCCTGCGCGACCTCGCGGCCCAGACCGGCCTCTCCGCGACCCTGCTCAGCCAGGTCGAGCGGGGGGTCCGGGAACCAAGCCTGAAAACCCTCCGCGCCCTGAGCACGGTGTTCGGCCCGTCGACCGCCTCGCTCTTCCACGGAAACGGCCCACTCACGGCTCATCACAGCCGCCCTCACGAGCGATCCCGCCTGCTCATGCCCAAAGGCCTGGTGCAGTACGAACGCCTGACTCCGAGCAACGGCCAGCTCGAAGTGCTCCTCGGCACCCTCGAACCGGGCCAGGCCTCCGGCGACGAGCCGTGGGGCCACACCGCGGTCGAGTGCGCCTACGTCATCAGCGGCACGCTCACCGTCCACCTCGCCGACCAGCGTCACGAGGTGCACGCCGGGGAGGCCCTGACCTTCGATGCCGCGCTGCCGCACCGCTACACCAACGATACAAGCGAGCCCACGACCTACCTGGCGTCTGTGACGCCCCCCACGCCCTAACTGACCGATTCAGAACCTGTGGGGTTCCAGAACAGGGGCGTCGTGTTGACCTGCAGATCTGCGCTGCCCTTTCGTACTCGTTGATGAGTCCGCCGAGGACTTGGCGGCGCTTGATCCTCTCGTGGGTGAGGTCGGCGGTGGGGTGGTCGGGCCGCGGCGGGTGCAGTTGTTGTCCCCGGTGCGGTCTTCGCCCCTTGTAGTGCTGGGCGTACTCGTCCAGCACGGTGGGCAGGTGGCGCTGACCGAAGATGAGCATCCGGTCGGTGACCTCCGAGCGGACGGTGTGCACGAACCGCTCCGCGTACGCATTGACTTGCGGACAGCGCGGAGGGATCTTCACGACACCATCGCTACTGGTCATAGAGCCAGGCCGAGTTCTGGAACCCCACAGGGGTCGTCAGTTCCGTGAGCGATCATGAAACGGCGTGATCGCTCACAGGTTTCCGGTCGTGGGGTGCCAGACGGATCATAGAAGGGAGCCCGGACTCCGGTCGGGGCTGCGCCACCTGTCTCCTGTCGGGGGTGATGGCGATGAAGGGTTTGATCCGGATCGGGAGTGTGCGGGGAGTGGCAGTGCGGGCGCACTGGAGCGTGCCGTTGATCATGCTGCTCTTCGCGTACGGTCTGGCCGGTCGGACGCTGCCTGCGTACGCGCCGGGCTGGGCGCCGGTGGTGTACGCGGTCGCCGGAGTGGTCGGTGCTCTGCTGTTGCTGGCGAGTCTGGTGGTGCATGAGGCGGCGCATGCGCTGACGGCCCGCCGATCCGGGATACCGGTGCGGGACGTGACGCTGTGGGCACTCGGTGGAATGACCCGGATGGACCGGCCGACGACAGCGCGGGCGGCATTCGCGGTCGCCGTCAGCGGTCCGCTGGCCAGCCTGCTGCTCGGCGGGGCCACCATCGCAGGCGCGGTGGGCGTACATGCGGTGCTGGGCTGGCGGATGCCGGTTGCCCTGCTGGGCTGGCTGGGTGGCATGAACGTGCTGCTGGGCGTCTTCAACCTGTTGCCGGCCACGCCGCTGGACGGGGGCCGGGTGCTCCAGGCCGTGTTGTGGTGGCGTACGCGGGACCGCGAGCGGGCCCAGCGGGCGGCCGGGCGCAGCGGACAGGTCATCGGCATGGTGCTGGCCGTGCTGGGCTGGTTGGCGTTCGTGCGAGGGGTGTCGGGCGGGCTGTGGCTGATGGTCATCGGCGTGTTCGTGGCGGTCACCGCCGCGGCCGAACGGCGGTGGGCCCAGCTGTCCATGGCCGTGCGCGGCCTGCAGGTGACCCAGGCGATGACCAGCCCGGTGGTCACCGGTCCCGAGTGGCTGACCGTGGACCGCTTCCTGGCCGACGTGGCCACTCAGACGAGGCATTCAGTGTTGGCGCTGGTGGACTTCGAGGGCCGCCCCAGCGGGATCGTGCAGCTGCGCAGGCTGGCTGCCTTGCCGTCCGAGCGGCAGCAGGCGCTGCGGGTACAGGACCTGGCGACCCCGCTGTCCAGCTGCACGCTCGCCGCACCGGACGAGCTGCTGACCGCCGTCCTGGAGCGCCTCGGCTCCGGCGGCGGACTGCCCATCCTGGTCATGGACGGCGGCCGCCTCGGCGGTATCGTCACCGCGCACGACATTCAACGGCTCTACCAGCGGAATCCTGCGGGGCGGGAGAGCGGAGCGGCACCTCCCGGCGGCGGTGGCGGCAGCCGTCCTGGTATCGATCCGTAGCCGTCACGCCCCCCGAGAAGCAGGTCGCGGCGCTATGCGGTCGTGTCATTGCGTACCTGTTGTGGACCGATGCGCCCACCGACGTGATCTGCTGGGTCCACGTCCGACGGGACCCGATGGCGCCGCACACCCTGCTCAACCACGCCCTCTCCCAGTGCCCGCAGATCGAGGCATTCGTCGGCGCTCCGCCAAGGCCCCTGGGGCTGGCCGACCTGCCCCGCACACAGCGCGACGCCTGACGGCGGCCAGTAGAACGAACTGGCTGTTGACAGACGCCCTGCTAGCACGTGGCACAAGCATGGCGAGGGGCAGGAAAACGATGGGTGCGGCGACGTCAGGCAGTGAGTCGGTATGCCGGTCAGGTCTCGATCACGGCATCGCAGTCGGGGCAGACCACGGATGCGTATTCCGCGGGGTACCAGGGCGCTCCAGGGTGCTCGGAGCGCTTCCGGGCTGTCTCCATCGCGAAGGTGTCCCTGCCACACAGGGTCCTCGGTCCCGTCGGGGTGGGCGCCCCTGGGGTGGCGGGCGCTGCGTGCACCTTGCGGATGTGCCCTTCCTCACCGCTCGGTGTATCCGGGGAGGAACGCGTGGCCACCTGCTTGTCGAGCTCGTAGACGACAACGATCTCGCTCATGTCTCTACCGTAGGCGGTCGCGAGGCCGAACCGCCAGCAGCCTCGGGCCGGTGGCTGCGATCGGCAAGGCGGGGCTCTCGTGCTTGGGCCGCCCTCGGCGGCTATCCGGGCCCGTCGGCCGGTTCGAGCCTGCCGACCACGAACTCCACTCGGATCTCGTCGGCCAGCCGACAACGCGCCCAGGCGACGGCACCGCCTGGTCGCCTTGGGCCATCATGCCGCGGTCGCTGACCACGGCTGCGAGCGGGTGACCTGGGCGGATGAATTATCGGCAGGCGCAGGTCGGCCGGTGCGGACGGTTGTCTGGCGCCGATCGCGGCGGATGAGGCGGCGGTGCCAGGGAGCAGGGTGGCGGGGAGCCGCCATCGAGCACGCCACCAGAAGATCGGAACTGATCACGCTCGTCCTCCTGTTCGACGCTCG
Source organism: Streptomyces sp. NPDC055140 (assembly GCF_053607285.1). Taxonomy (NCBI): domain Bacteria; kingdom Bacillati; phylum Actinomycetota; class Actinomycetes; order Kitasatosporales; family Streptomycetaceae; genus Streptomyces; species Streptomyces sp. NPDC055140. Next base: position 16,192 of record NZ_JBSGTG010000059.1, read on the forward strand.
CGCCCAAGTTCGGCCTCTCGCGCCCGCCAATGACCGTTGGACGCGTGGGGCGGAGGCCGGGCGGGAGGCGAGCCGTGATGCTCCGCATCGGCAGGCCAGAGGAACACCTCCCTGCTCCGCAGGGAGGGACATCGCGACGCTCCGCGTCGCGATGTCCAGACTCGCTTCACCACCGGGCTGAGCCTCGATGCACTGCGAATCAATCCCGGTAGCCGTCTCCGCGTCACCGGCTCCTCTGCCTTCCCGGGTCTCGGGACCCGGCGCAGCGCAGCGTTCAGTACTGCTCGGTCTCCACGAAACCCGCGTCCGCGTCGTTGTCCCCGCCGAAGGCGTCAGCGGCGGCGGTCGGGTCGAATCCGGGAGGCGAGTCCTTGAGTCCGAGGCCCATACCGGCCAGCTTCGCCTTGACCTCGTCGATCGACTTCGCACCGAAGTTGCGGATGTCCAGGAGGTCCGCCTCGGAACGGGCCACGAGCTCACCCACGGAGTGGACGCCCTCGCGCTTGAGGCAGTTGTACGACCGAACGGTGAGGTCCAGCTCCTCGATCGGCAGTACCAGATCGGCAGCGAGCGCGGCGTCCGTGGGGGACGGGCCCATGTCGATGCCCTCGGCGTCGATGTTCAGCTCGCGGGCGAGACCGAACAGCTCGACCAGGGTCTTACCGGC
>NZ_JBSGTG010000060.1:0-1840 GCF_053607285.1 Streptomyces sp. NPDC055140
CATCCAGGCGGTCCCCAGTACCTCTCCGCGGCCGCGGAAGCTCAGCGCCTGCGTGGCGTGGACCTGGGCGCTTCATGGCGTGTGGCTAGGAGCGGGGATACAGGGGCGACCGCGGTCCTGCGCGTCGCCGCTCAGGCCTTCGGCGATCCGTCTCCTACGGGAGATGGATTGATCTTGGGGGTCGGCCCGACCACGGCCGAGGGATGCAGGGCTGAGTGGGTCACGGGCACCTAGGCCTTGCTGCCAGCCGACACGCATCCGCCGGCACGACGCGTGCTGCGTTGAATGGCCGAGAATGGGCACGTCACTTCGGGGGACGCAGGTCCCCTGCTCACCCTCGTCCCTGGGCGTCTGCCGGTGCAAGACCCACGGCTTCCAGGGCCCTGCGCACGATCTCCACGGCGTCGGTCTGGGCGTGAGCGGGCAGTTCAACCTCCCGGCCGGTCCATCCCTCGAGCTCGATGAACCAGGAACGCGGGCCCAGGTAGACATGCCACTCAATGCGGTCGTCGATCCACGCGTGGATGCCAATGTTGAGCAGGTACTCCTCCGGGCATGCCTGAGCAATGACCTGGGGCGGAAGGTCACCGGCGTACTCGGGCAGTTCGCGCAGGGTCGGAAACCCGCTGAGGGCGAGCTCGACAGCAATGGCGTGAATGGTCATGGCGATGGGGTCGTCAGCCAGATCAGGCCTGGTCTCGGCCCATGGGGGCGGCGGGCCGTAAAGGATCACGGCTGGGACCCGTCCGCGTGCGCCGGCATGCCACGGCATGGCGGCGGTCCCACCCCTAAGGTCCTGCCTCGGCAGACACCAAAGTCATTCGAGTGTGGGCCCTCAGAACCACTCCCCCGCTCCGAGAGGCCAGTCAAGGGGAAGCTCAACTCATTCATCTAGTGCGCACTCCAAAGCTGCCATCGATCCCGACATGTCGGGTGACATCGCTGCACGCACCGGCCCCCCGACTCTCAGAGATCCTATGCACGGGTTCACGGGCCATGCAGGAACGCGGTGTCCTTTACATCTTTTTGAAGCCACGCCAGGTTCGCGCCCTTGACCGCCCCCTCCCCTGACACCGCCTGAGCATCAGCCAAGTTCCCCAGCCTGGGCGGGGGCCAACCGTTGAGTGGCCCTCGCCACTCAGCCTGAGTATCCGCCTGCAGCAGGGCAGCAAGTCTGCGGTGACCCACGCCTTGGCCCGCGCGAGGACGGAGTCATCGGGGCCAACCGTGGCGTCCGGCAAGAGCTGGCCACCCCCGCCGGGATCGGGTCATGAGGTTCTCGGGCCCAGTTTCGTGTGGGCCAACACCTGCGCGGCAGGTTCAGGACGCACATACGGTCAGTTTCAGCCACGCGCGAAGGCCTCGGCCGGCCAAGGGCATCCAATTCGTTCGGGTTCGCGGTAGTTGGATGCAGAGGAACGTGCCAATTCCGCGCTCGCTGCGTGGCCAGCAGGCATCCTTGACGATCTTCTGAGATAGCCTCCGGTAGCTGTTCTCGAAAGTTGCATGCGGAAATAACGGGAGGCGAACGCGATGAAGGATCGCAGTCGCGTGAAGCCCATACTGGCGGCGGCACGGGAACAGATACTGCGCTCTGAGCTCGGCCTGGCGCCGAAGAGCCTTGGGAAGGGTCGTCGGGTCAACGACGATCCACTACGAGGAGTCACCCAGGCGGAGGTTGATCGCAAACTGCACTGGTCACCAGGCACGTGCGGCCGGATCGAGAATGGCAACCGGGCGCAGGACTACCAGATCAAGGCCCTGGGCCAGCTCCTTCAGCTCTCAGAGCCTGACTACATCGACCTGTGCTTTTCCACCATTGAGCGGCGCCCCGCGCAGC
>NZ_JBSGTG010000060.1:1850-15327 GCF_053607285.1 Streptomyces sp. NPDC055140
GTGTCACGGTCCCCTCGCTCCCTGTGTGGAAGAAGGTGATTGAGGGGATCGCGGACCCGGCCTACCTGACCAACGTGGAATGGGAGTTGCTCTGTTACAACTCTTCGTTCGTCGAGTTCTTTCGTGACGGCGTGCCACCGAAGAACATGATCCGCTGGATGCTCTTCAGTGATGAAGCCCGCGATGAAGTCCTGGGCGAGTGGGAGACCGCCTGGGCCCCGCAGAGCGTCGCATCAGTTCGCTACATGGTAGAAGAGTTCCCCACGAACGCGGGACTCCAGGAGCTGTGGGCCGACATTCTTGCTGACCCGATTCTGGCGGCTATCGAGCCGAAAGTCGGGAGTTACTTCAGGCCGGACGGCGACGCACGCCCCTTCTTCCACAGGAAGCTGGGATCGGGAACCGTCGAGATGGCCTCCGCGACGCCGGCATCCGCGCCGGGCGCTCGGTTCATCATCCTCAGCATGGACATCACCGAGCCGCTGGAGGATTCCACCGGACTCACGGGCTGACCTCGCAGATCTCGGCGCCCTCTGTTCGCAGGTGAGACCGCGCTCCCGGGCATTCCTACCAGCCTGAATGGTCATGCGTCCTCTGCCGTTCGTCGCGCACGGCCCCTTCGAAGGGCGTCAGTACAAGGGTGACGCGGGAGAACCCGGCTAGTTCCAGGGACCGTTCGTTCTCCTCGACGATCCGGCACGTCTGAATCGCGCCCAGGGGATCTTCGGTACGGATCCGGCGTACGTCCGGATCTGCTTGTGCGCTGAATACCCCCGCGGTCCAGCGCGGCACGTCGTCGAGGAAGGCGTTGCGCAGCGATGGGTGCATGTACACCTCTCGTCGCATGGCCTGCAGATGCGGGTCCTGGCCGTGCCGTTCGAGAGCAGCAGCCAAATGGGCGAGCATGGCCAGTTGCCATTGCCGGTGGTCAATCAGCACGTCCGGAGCGTCCGGGTGGAAGAGGGCGAAGCGGCAGAGGCTGTGGGCAGGCATGGCTGTGGGGTGAGGGCGAACCGTGGTGAACAGGTCGCGGTAGGCGCTATTCGCGCTCTGCACCTCCCACCGGTGGTTCACCACGAACGAGGGCAGGGACAGAGCGTTCAAAAGAACGGTGTAGTCCCGCAGGAGGGGTGAGTGCGTGTCGGCGCCCGTACTGGTGTGGCGGCTGGACGAGAGGGGTCCAGGCTGGGGCGGTCGCCCCACCGCGAGCCAGAAGAGTCTCGTCAGCTGCGGATCGGGAAGCTCCAGCGCCTCGCCGAGACTGCGGAGCTTCTCCTCAGTCCACTGCTTGGTGATCCCGTGTTCCCAGTTCGAGTACCCACGCGACGTCATCTCAAGGCGGCGGGCCATGTGATCCATCGTGAGCCCAAGATGCTCGCGGCGCGACTTGATGAACTCGTGCAGCCGGTGGTTGCGGATACCTTCAATTTCCCGCGTGGCGAGCGGCGTTGAAGTCTCCGTGTACTGAAGCGTCTGGTACAAGGCGCCATCCCCCTCGGCTGTTTGCTCTGCAGACCGGTACGGACGGGACGGCTCGAGTCCCACAACTGCACGCGCGGACTTCGCGGCATGCCGTGGGCCGCTGTGGGGGAAGACGGCCGCTGATGTCCCGTGGAACGTCAGACGTGGACTGCTCGACCTCTGAAGCATGCACGCTGGCGAGTCGCCTCGCTACGCAAAGTTTTTATGCGTAATTGCGGTACGTATAAATGGCGCGTCCCGAGGCGACGTGTCCCCCTGCGGACCCAAAAGAAGGTTCAATCTTCGATAGTTCAACGGGAAAGTAGCAGTGGCTCACCTGGCTAGGCGCTTCCGCGGCATTCGCAATCCCACTCGGCCGGCTTCAACTGCCACAAGGCCGTGGGTGATTCCAACAAGTCAGTGACTACATGTCGATACATCGGCGCTGCTCTTCGTAACAGTGTCTCGACGCTGCGATCACGAAGCGCAGTCAGATAACAGTCAATACGGGCAACGCTACACGCGTGAGTGCGCACCCGTTCACTCCCTGCTACCGGAAGCGTCGCTTCCTGAACGGCCCATTCCTGGCCAGCGGCAAACTCGCCAGGTATCCCTCGGAACACCAAGGCCTCACACCGCCCGGAGGCGGCGGCGACAGGTGGATCAGGGAGACCTATGGACACACGCAAGCTCAGCGCCCTCCAGGCCCAGCGCCATGACCGGGCGATGGCAGTTCTGCATGTACTGCAGCAACTCGGGCCGGGCCCACACCGATTTCACAGCATCGTGGAACGCTCGGGCCTGGAGGACGCAGAGGTCCGTCGCCGGCTGCTGGAGCTGGTTGCAGCCGAGGTGTGCTCCCGCCCCAGGACCGGGTACTACGAGATCGCAACCCACAAGGCGTCTGCGGGAGAGAGTCTTCCGGGCCTCATCCACGAGGCCTTTCCCTCGTCACCGGGCACCGGAGAACTGCTGAGACACGTCTTCAAACGCAGCGGTCATGTGACGCTGCTACACACCTACGTGCCCGTAACCGGCGAACGGGTATGCATAGCGGCTGCCGGATCGAACGATCTGCGTTTCCGAAGCGAACTTGCCTTGTCGCCGGGCGCTGTGCGGCAACTCCGGCAGGCGCCGCTGGATCTCGACGCTCCTGGACGTGTAATGCTGGCCCACCTCGTCGGGCACGACGAGTCGGCCCGAGAGGACCTCCGGCGCATCCGAGCCAGCCAGGTCGCACAGTCCTGCTCACCGCTCCCGGGCTGGCGGCTCGTGTCTACCCCACTGCGCAGGCTCCCCGGTGCGCCTGCAGTTCCAGGAGCAGAACCACGCGTCGTTGCGGCCCTGAGCATCGTGGTGCCGGCGGCAGCCCAAGCTTCCGCCTGCGTCGCATACGGGACGATGCTTCGTTCGGCGGTGAGGTCCGCTACGCAGACGACTGTCGTGATGCGCCCTCGAGAAGGGTCCCTACTCAAGGCTGTCTGACACGACATTCGTTGACTTCGCTCAATGCAACACGCATACGCGACAGCCGAGTTGGACAACTCGGCTCCAATTTGCACTGGAGGATGAGTGTCTTAGAGCCAATCGGCCCTGGCCACATGCCGTGACAGGGCCGGCGTCGCGTCCGAAGAGGTGTTCCACCACCTCTTCCGCCGCACGCCCGACGTCATCGCCCGACCGGCAAGTCGAGCGAGTCCCTACTTCCTTGGAAGTAGGGCGAATCACTCTCCCTCAAGAGCTCAAAGCCCCGTAGGGCTTTGACGTTCCCAGGATCAGGAACGGACCGGCTTCATGATGCAGCACGCCGCTGCCTTCTGTCACTGCAGTGTGCCCAATTGCCCTATCTTCTCCCCCCGCCTTGCAAGTTGCAGACGAACCACCACCGCTCGGCGCCAGCGCTGGGTGGGATCCCGTTGACCCTCATAGAGTCCCTGGGCCAGCCGCGAATCGCCTCGCCCGTCGGTCCCCCCGCCAACACGCAATGCCCCGGGGCTGCGTGGGACGTCGTGCCGTCAGTCCGAGGACGCAGGCGCCCCGAAGCGTCACCCCGGTCTCTGCCCACCAAGGGGGGAGGGCTTCTCGCGGCCCTTCCAGCCCTGTCGCCCCGGATGCACAGCCTTCTTCTGGATGGAGACCGGCACGGCGCCTACTCGGTGGCGAACCAGCAGCGCGGAGGCAAGAACTCCTCTTCCTCCGATCACGCCTGGGCCATCACGCGGGCGCTGGCTGCTGACGCGCTTCGAGCCGGATGGCACCGCTCTTCCTTCCTCCAGGTCCTGCTGGACGGCCCGTACAAGGCTGGCCACCACGCCCGCATGCTCCAGCACCGCCGCGGCTACGACAAAGCCGCCGCATGGCTCCAGCGGGCCTGGGACGGCGCACAGCAGTACGTCCAGTCGACCGCCCCCATCACGACACGCCAGGACTTCCACGCCGCCCTGGCGGCCTTCCGCTCGCGCATCGAATGCACCCCCTGGAAGGGCACCGCCGGCAAGACCGACCTGCGCAACCTCATCGCCCGCATGGAGATCTGCGCCAAGGCCGGAAGCTGGGACCACACCGTCTCCGAACGCGAACTCGCCGAACGAATGGGCTGCAGCCGCACCACCGCCCATAACTCCAACCAGCGCCTCCTCCACACCAAGGTGCTGCGCCAGCTCGACAACGGGTCCCCCACCGAAGGATCCCGCTGGATGCTCATATCCCGCGTGCCCTCCACCACGTCTCACCACTGGTCCACCCCCAAAGGGCCGGAGGCTGGGGGGGCCATGAGTGGCCCAGACGTGAGACAACCCGACACCGGTGCCGACATCGACTCCCAGACAGCCGGTCAGTTGATGCACCTCGACGCATTCGCCCACCACGGCCTCGGAGGCAGCGGACTCGCCGTCCTGGCCGCCCTGGCCGAACGAGACGGGCAAAGCCTCACCGAACTTCAGGCAAGCGCCTCCATCTCCCGTCCAACCGCCTACCGACAGCTCGGAAAGCTCAAGACCCTCGGCCTCGTCCGCCACGAGGGAGAGCTCTACCACCTCTACCCCACTGCCCTGGAGGGCATCGGAACACCGACCCAGGAGTGCGCCGATCCCGTCGCCGGGTGGCCCGAGACCGCCGAGCGCCTGGGAACCGCCGGCGCGGGAGAGCGGCGACGCAGACGCCATGAGGCCCACCGGATTCACTGGCGCCACGAACAAGTACGACTCGCCGAACGCCGCCGTGGCGCGCGACAGGCCCCTCTCCCCCACCCCGCCGTGGCCCAGTCGCAATACCTCCGCGCTGATGGCTGCGCCATCGACGCCGTCACCGGTGAGGTCATCGCGGGGTTGTATGCGGCTTCGGACGGGCGGTGGGTTTGGGATGAAGCGAACTCCATCTGACGCTATTGGCCGCCTGGCTGGCGGAACAGACTGGCATCACGAAGTCGAGTCCGCCAGATAGTTGAACCCTAAATGAGTTCTGTGGGGAGCTCTCAGAGATTGTGGTGCGCTCACGCGACCCCGCCGCGAAAGGCTGTGGCCGAGGTGGCTTCTGTCCGGGACACGGGCATCAGGGGCTGCAGTCTCCTTGACCGCGCACGATTCTCGAGCGGTTTTGGGACGCCAGCCTGCAGAGCCGGACTTGCTCCTGCCACTCCCTGGTGCATTCACAGGATCTGATGCAGTCATCGGGGCCAGGGAGCTGGACACGGCGGCCTGCGGCGCGCGTTGAACTGCGTGAGAGTCGACAAGATCTGTTCCCCCTCGCAGCCGCTCCTCGGCAGCCATGTGCAGCAGTTTGCTCTCTCCTGAGGCGCATCGCTGCTGTGATCTCTGATGAGCCACCCGCCGACTGGGTTGCTCCCCTGCTGACCCCTGCAATTGATGCGTGGCTGGTTGAACTGGAGGTTTGTGGACCGAGAACCGAGAACGCAATCAGTGCTGCGTGAACACGGACCTCAGCTCACCTGAGACGGAGACCAGGGGCGAGACTGCGCCGGCTCGTCGGACCGTGGTTGTTCAGGCGCCTCCAAGTCGGTACCGCGTACGTTCCAGCACGCCTTGGGCCTGAGCTGATGGCGCCAGTCAGGTCCGCAGCACTACGCGACTGCGAGGATGGATCGTGCCGCGGATGCGCTCAATTCGGATGTCGAATGCACTCAGCCTGTGTAGCCGACATCCTTGAGATGGTCGACTTCGGTTCTCGGCTGAGACCAGACCTCTCACGGCATTGGGGCCCCCGAGGCAGCGGGCGGCATCGCGTGCAGGGACCGCCAATGAGACAGACTGAACCTGCGGACCTGCCAGTAGAGACGCCCGCCACGTGGTCCTGCTCTCGTATGAGCCACAGCCCTATGTCGCTCTCGCTGGCCCTTCGTGGGCTGCGGTGTGAGATCTGAGGCTGGAGTAGTGCTGGGCACGTTCGAGAGGCTGGCTGCGTACTACTCGCAGAACGAGTGCATCCGTCTTCGCGAATGGAGCGTGACAGCCGCCAATTTTGGGACCTCGTGCTGCGCGAGTCGTGCGCTCTTGACGGCAACAAGTCGTTCAGCTGGCCGAGCGGCTTCTTCCGCGGGCGTGGTGTGGATCGACGGCTGACGTCTAGGGCTGGCTCTCCGCCTTCGAGCGGTTGACGTGGTGCGCGTTGAGACGCCAAGGCCGTGTGTAGAGGGATCGTCCTTCACCGTCCCACTCAGGCCATCGACTCGTCGACTCTGAGATCTTCCTGTAAGCCCGAGCTCCCTAGACTGCGTCGACGCCGCGGGGTGGGTCACGATGAGTTCATGCGCACAGCTCAGCGATCTCTTGTGCGCGCGACGGGCGCGTCGTGCGGATAGAACTAGGTGTCAGGACGTCTGCTGAGCGCGCATGCTCCCGCGCCCTTTCGTCCGAATCACCTCAGCTCGAGTAACCCTGGCAGCACCCTTAGCGACTCGCCCCGTCGCGCCTCGCCCTCCAACGCTCGAGAGCTGTGCGGATGTTGGACGGCCGGGCAATCCTGGAGGCGTGGGGTCACTGCGCACCAAACTGCCACGGATCCACTTGCTGATCTAGCGCCCCACGGCACAACGCGGGCAGGTAGAGTTCACCTTACGCGGAGCCTAAAAAGGGCACCTGACCTGCATGAACAAATAATCGCGCAAACATTGATGCAAGCTTGCACGCAAGCATGGCGGAAGGGGTGAGCATGCGCAGTGAAGTCAGCTCGGTCGCATGCACGTCACTCCGCATGAGTAGGGGCTATAGAGCAGGTTTCCCGAGAGGCTGTTGCGCAGGCCTGTACTACTACCTTGCACAAGACTTGCATCATGGCTCGCGTTTGCATATGACGTCCTGCAAGTTTGTAGGTGCGACTGGGGGTGTGCCTGGGAGTGAAGTTGGCTACCAGACTGGATGCAGTCAGGCATACCCATGCGAATGTGAGACGTTGGACCTTTGTCGAGGCTGGCTCCCTTGCACGTCAGGTGGTCAGCTTGCAGATGTGCCTCCTGATCCAGCACCTTGTTTGCCCCTGCGTTCGCTTGATTACTGGGAGTCCAGCAGGATCCCAGGTCGGGGTAAGGGTGCATCGCTGGGTCGATCACGGAGTGGGCAGCTCTGTCCGGGTCGGGGTTTGATGCCGAGCAGGTTCGACGGCATGACCGTCAGTCACCAATGGCGTCAGCACGCGGGGTTCCCTGGCTGTGAAGCGGCGGGCATGACGGCCTGCCAAGTGGACGGCGGGACTGGCCGTTCGCGATCCCATCCGAACGCGGATGTCTCGCCATATCCGAGTGGCGGCACGAAAGGTCATTTGACTGTTCGTTTCCAGGGCGGCCTGTGTTTCTGTCAGTTCGGCGGGCTAGTCCTGGGTGTGAACACACGTCTCATCACGTGTCTGGTTTCGGGTCCCTCGTTGTGCCGCATTGGTCGCACGCTTGGTCGTGCGCAATCTGATGTGGCGGCGCATGCAGTAGGTGGGTTGGTCGCCTGTCCATCCGCTTCTAGATACGGAGGCGCGAGGGTGAGTGGGCATAGATGCCTGCACGACCGCCGACAGGGCGGCCAACTATGAGGTGTGCATCCTGGCGTGTGAACGGGCCAGCTTTGCAACGGGTATTGAGATGGGGTCGGACGCGCTCTTGGCTGCAGACCGGCGAGTAGATCGTTCTGCGGGACCGCTTCCTGACATCACCGCAGGTCAGTAAGGCTACTCGGCAACCCTTAGATCGGCGTGCCGAGCCACCAGCACGTACGCATCCCTGGTAACGTCTCTCCCGCCTGGTTCCCCAACTGTTCAGGAGGTGACGGTTCTTGTGGGTACATCAAGTTGTCTATCTACCAGATCTATCGCCTGTATCCCTGGTTGGCACCAAGCGGAGTCCAACACTGTAGAGATTGCATGGCTCGGTACTGATCCCCCTGTTGGTGCGTCGTCCCGAGCGGTAGACCTGAGCAGCGGTGATGCCGGTTTTGGGGCGTTTCCGAGCTCCGGAGAGGCGGATCGGGACCTACTTCCCACCGCAGTGGAGCGATTTGGAGCGCAGGATCGTTCTGAGCGAAGTTCCAGCCCCCATACCTCCCCAAATTGGACACATCGCGCCCAGGTTTTGGGCCAGGAATGAGTGAGAGGACCATGGCCAGTCCCTTTGAGGCACCCGCCGCTTCCCAGCAGCTCCCACAGATCCCGTGGGCATCGCTGTCGCACATCTTCATGTTCGGCAATGGCAAGGGGGGTGTCGGCAAGTCGTCCGTCTCCGCGAACGCAGCCGGGAAGGCCGCGCGCAACGGACTTCGGACGCTCATCATCGACTGCAACGCGCAGGGCAACATCGCACGCGAGCTCGGCTACAAGCGGGCCGAGTGGAACGACGGGGGACAGGGACTCCTCGAGTCACTGAGGAACGGGACACCGCTGCGCCCGCAGCGGAACGTGCGAGAGAACCTCGACGTGGTCATGGGCGGGCCGGCGCTGGGCGACGAGTTCGGGATCTTCTTCCACACGCTGCTCGCCAAGGAAGGGCCTCACGCGTACCTCCGCCTGCTCTACTGCCTGCTGCCCATCGCGCACGAATACCAGATCATCGTCCTCGACACTCCGCCCGAGAACCCCTCGCTGCAGCGGCTGGCGCTCGCCACCGCACGCTGGCTCGTGATCCCCGTCAAGAGCGACGGCGGCGCCGAAGACGGACTCGCGCAGATCGGCATGGAGTTCTCCTACGTACGGTTCGTCAGCCAGCTCAACCCCTACGTGGAACTGCTAGGGGTCTTGCTGTTCGACACAGGCCGCACATATTCCGGCATCCATGCCGACGTACGCCGCCAGGTGCAAAAGGTTCTTGGCGAAGAGGCTCACATGTTCAAGCACTTGATCGGGCACACCGAGTCGGTGGCACGTCTAGTGCGCAAGCGCGGACTGCTCGTACAAGAGCTGGCGGACAAGCGGCGCGAAGGCGACCGCTCGGTGCCCGAAACAGCCGAAGGGCTGGCCGCCGACTACGAAGGTTTCACTGACGAGATGTTCACCCGGGCTCTCGAGCTGAGGAAGGAAGCTGCGGCATGACACCGCCCAAGAACAAGAAGAACGACGTGGACGGCGAGCAGAACATGTCCGACGAGGGTGTGGGCAACCTCTTCAGCGGTGGCGGCACGCCGTCGAACACCATGGCGGGGTGGGCAGCTGGCCCTTCGGCCGCGCCTATCGTGCCCCCGACGCCGATCCAGACCATGCCCGCACCGTCCGCTTCGCGTCCGGTGGCCGTGATTCCGCAGCCGGCGCAGGTAGCTGAGCAAGCGGCACCGGAGTTGGTCGACGACGCTGACACTGCGAAGCCTGTTGGCTTCTACGTGTCAACGAACGTGGCCAGCCGCTTCCGTAAGTACGCCAAGAACAGCGATCTCACTCACACGCAGATCGTGTTTCAGGCCGTCGAGTACGCGGTTACTGGTGACAAGGAGCTCGCCCAGGTCGTATCCGACGCCCGCCGCGCGCCGAAGTTCCAGTCGATGCTTTTCGCGGTGAAGGCCGACGACGGCGATCTGCGGGGCCTTGGGCCGGTGCAGCTTCAGTACAAGCCGACCAAGGCGCAGCATGCGACGATCGACGGTTTCGTCGCGGCGTCAGGGCTGCCGGACCACACCAAGTTCCTTGCCGTGGTGCTGGACAACTTCCTGCCGGGGCGCAAAGACGTGTGAGTAGGGATGGCACGGAGCGGGGAGGTTGTTGGACCAGTCCTCGTTGGCTGCCGCGGTGTTCATCCTGGGCCTGGTCAGCGCGAAAGTAGCCTCATAGGGAGACGCAGACAGCCCCTTCGCTCGAAGGGGCTGTCTGCAGGTTGCCAGAGGCCACTATCAGCGCCTCGCTCAATGCGACCAGCCCGACGGTGAAGGCCATCTGCCAGCCCCAGCGTCACCGATCAGGTCACGTGGGCTGCCCCCGGCACACGCATCCACACCGAGCCCGAGCACGCCGAGGAACCGCTTGCTCATCCGCAGGTGCGGCGACCCGGTCTGGAGCTTCTTCACCCGGTCTTGACGTACCCGTCACCCATCTCTTCCCCTTTCCATGCGCACGAGCGGAAGGCGAACCGCCTCCCGCTCTTGCGTCGTCTCTGTTGTGGCGAAGCAAGGTGCACCGCCACGAGCTGCACGACTCTGTTCCTTACAGGCACAATGATGTGCAGCCCCTGCATCATGCTGTTTCCCTGAGGCACGACCCGAGCTGGATCGCGCCTCAGGAGGTCACGCGGTGCGCCGGAGCGGCACCACGTTGTTCGGCTTCGGCTCGGCCTCATGGCCAAGCCCGTAGTACGTGACGTTCCCGTGGCGGCAGGCGACACGAAGCCAGCCAGCCTCCACAAGGCGAGGGATCGTCCTGGACAGAAGGGGCCGGTTCATGTCGATCTCTTTCGCCACCTTCTCGCCCGTCAGGACCACGGCGTCACTGAACTCCGGGTCCTTCTCGGCGGTGAGGTAGAAGAGAACGATCCGCATCTGTGGATGCGGCAGCCCCACCAACTTGCGTAGCACCTTGGGCTCGATGCCTTCAGAGGCAAGCGGTGCGCTCATGCTGTACGACCTTTCTGCTCTGGAGTACCGGGGGCGACAGGGAGTCGGTAGGTGGCGGCGTCTTCACGCTGCCGCTCACCGCCCTCCCGTGAGGCGTGATGCGGACTGGCCTTGTAGTAGATGACACGTCCGTGCCGTTCAGCCTCGAACAAGTACCCGGCCTTGGTCAGGCGCTTGATCGCGGTCGCTACGGTGCGGGCGCTGATCCCGAGAAACTCGGACATCCGCGCACGAGGCCAGCGGAGCACATCTCCTCGTCGTTCCGGACCGTGGACGTGAAGTGCCAGGACGTCCCGGTCGGACGGGGTGAGCCCGGACTCCTTCGACAGGATTTGCAGGCCGGTTCGGTTGCTTACTGCTGTGAAGCCTCCTGGGAAGTTGTAAGTGGGGCGACGGTTGTCGTCCAGGTCGTAGAACTCATGGACCTCTCCCGTCGCGGGGTCGGCGAGGCGCCGCAGCGGTGCGGGGTTTGCTGACATGTCAGCAAGCTCGACCTTTCCCCTGGGAAACAGTGGACGCGGGGATGATTGCACAGCACTGTTTCTCAGAACAACAGCCCCACGCCAAAGGGCACTTTCATCCCCCTTCCGGGGGAATCCACGGCATCGAGCACCGTCGAACGTCGCCCTTCCTGGCTCACCCAGATGACAGATCCACCCGCCACGAGAATCGCGCCTGCGGGCTTCAAGCGACCGGCTTCTCATCGCATCTTACTGTTCCTCAAAGTTACAGTCGATGGTCTCTCGTTGCATCGTGAGACGTCCCTGGTTGCATGATGAGAGGCCTCCTGTTTCAACATGAGCGGTCTCGTTTTGCATGATGAACCGCACCTCATTGCATCCTCAAGAGAGGTGTTTTCGCAGGTCAGAACGCTATTGGCCGCGCGTTCCTCTTAGTGCATAACAGGAGGGGTGACCCAGCGCAGGTCCGCTCGGGATGCCCTGCGGTCCTCGCGCAAGCGCTCCGGTCCTCGGGGTGCCGGGCATGCAGTGTCGTCACCTGCGGCCACGTGGGAGTACCGCAGCGCGCAGGCAAAAAGTAGCGTGGCCGATGCCCGGTGAATCTTGAGCTGCCACGCGCGCCTGCTAGGTCGACTGACCGCATCGTTGTGGCTGGCTTTCTTGGGCTGAGGCTCAGTCACCCAAGGACTGCATGCGGCTAGCCTTTTTGGTTTTGGCCATACAGGCCTGCGGCGAGGGCGAGCTCACTGGCGAATACGTGGACCACAAGGTGGCGTCGCTCGTGCGGGTTGCGAACTGGAAGTTGCTGTTGATCGTGGTCCCGGCGGTCCGGCAGCCGGCGTGCCCGGCCGCCCAGCGCACCGTCCCGGACGAAGAGGCCGATGAGGGCCGGGACGTTTTTCGAGGTCGATCACGCGCTGAGGGTTGGTCATGCGGATGTTGCACTGCTGAACCAGCATGCACACATTCCGTAATGCGGACCGCGGGGCAAGATCTTTCACTGATCGCTCCCGCTCCACGGAACACTGCAGCTCAGCCCCGCTCTTGAGCCCTCTCACCGTCAAGCATCGGTTGTTGGCAGCGTAGGAGGACCTTCTCAATTCCTTGATCGTTCTGCGCTGCCCACCGGACGTGGGGAGTGTGTACGTGAATCAGTATGGGCGGCTCGCGGAGCAGCACTGGCAGAACTTCCGGGCCAAGAGCATCGCGGAGATCGATGATCCCGAGGCGTTCTTCACCGAGCTGGGCGGCGATGTCCAGGACGAGGTGCGGGTCCGCTGGACTGCCGAGCGCCTGACTGCGCCCGCCGTGGCGGGGGAGTCCTACCTCGAGCGGGTCGGCCGTCTCCAGCAGTTGCGTCACGAGGCCGAGGCCGAGGTCTTGCGTGAGCTCGTGCTGTTGCCTGCCGACGACGACGTCGACCTGGCCGATGACCCGCACCTCACCGGTGCCGAGCTGGCCGAGGAGCAGTGGCGCGAGCACCATCTGCACGACCTGCTGGCGGGCCGCAGCCGGCCGGGGGACTTCAGCGCCGCGGAGCGTGCCCGTCTCCGCGCCGGTGCTCCAACCCGGCTTTTGGAGCTTACGGGGCTCTCGGATGAGGCTCTTGGCCGTCAGGGGCTGCTGTAAATGGCGGCCAGTGAGGGGGCGTTCCGCCCTGAGGACCAGAACGAGCTCGCTCCGGCCGCACCGATGGCTCGCCTGGAGGCGAACCTCGCCGCACTGCGTGTCCTCCGGCTGATCCAGGGCGAGAACCGGGGCGCGACTGCCGAGGAGAAGCGGGTCTTGGCCCGGTGGTCGTCATGGGGTGCGCTGCCGAATCTGTTCGCCCCGTCGCGGGAACGGACCAGGAGCCGGCGGGAGAAGTACGAGGCCGCGCAGGCGGAGCTGCGGGACCTGCTGAGCGAGACGGAGTACGCGGCCGCGAAGCGGACCACGCTGAACGCGCACTACACGGACGCAGCGTTCGTGAAGGTGATCTGGCGGGCGCTGCAGGCACTCGGGTTCAAAGGCGGCCGGGTGCTGGAGCCGGGCTCCGGCGTGGGCACGTTCATCGGCATGGCGCCCGAGGGCGCCGAGATGACCGGTGTCGAGCTCGACCCGGTGACCGCGGCGATCAGCCAGGCCCTGTACCCGCACGCCCGGATCGTCAACGAGGGATTTGAGAAGTCGCGGATCAAGCCCGGCGAGTACGACGGGGCGATCGGCAACGTGCCGTTCCACTCCGCCCGCTTGAGCGACCCCCGGCACAACCCGGGGAACTTCCCCATGCACGACCACTTCATCATCAAGGCCCTGGAAGGTGTGCGGGTCGGGGGAGTGGCCGCGTTCATCACCTCCACCGGCACCCTGGACAAGTCCTCCAAGGCCGCCCGCGCGGAGATGGGCGAGCTCGCTGACCTGGTGTGCGCGATCCGGCTGCCCAACGGAGCGCACGCCGCGGCCGCCGGCACCGACGTCTCAACCGACCTGCTCGTCTTCCGCCGCAAGGCGCCCTCCCACAAGAAGCAGGGCGCTGTCTTCGCGAAG
>NZ_JBSGTG010000061.1:0-13410 GCF_053607285.1 Streptomyces sp. NPDC055140
CCCGCTACGAGAAACGGGCCTACATCTACCTCGGCACCGTCACACTCGCAGCACTCCTGATCTGGCTCCGTACATGATCCGAGAAACAGTGCCTAAAGCGTCAGTCCCACCAGAGCGCAAGGAGAAGGTGCCGTTGGGCCGCGACTCGGTATTAGTCGCGAAGAACCGGACCGCGCTGTCGGCCTCGAACCTGACGCGAGCAACGCCTTGCCCGCGCCCTGTGCAGCGGTCGGCGGTGCCGCCTGCCGCTCGCCCCGGAGCGGGTGCGGGTCAGGCGTCCAGGCGGCGCTTGGCGAGCCAGGCGACGATCTCCGGGTCGTGGTGGTCGAAGAACAGGGAGCCGCCGGTGTCGAGGGTGGCGATCTGGCCCATCTGCTCGTCGGTGAGCTGGAAGTCGAAGACGTCGATGTTCTCGGCCATGCGGTCGGCGCGCACCGACTTGGGGATGGCGATGACGCCGCGCTGGGCGAGCCAGCGCAGCACGACCTGTGCTACCGACTTGCCGTATTCGTTGCCGATCTCCGCCAGCAGCGGGTTGGTGAACAGGTCGTTCTTGCCTTCGGCGAAACCGCCCCAGGACTGGATCTGCACGCCGTGTTCGCGCATGAGGTCCTGGTAGTCGGCACGTTGGAAGAACGGGTGGGTCTCGATCTGGTTGACCGCAGGGGTGATCTCGTTGTTGGCGATCAGGTCGATCAGGCGGTCGGGATAGAAGTTGGCGACGCCGATCGCCTTGGCCGCGCCCTCGCGGTTGAGTGCCTCCATGGCGCGCCACTGGCCGTAGACGTCGCCGTAGGGCTGGTGCATCAGGTACAGGTCGAGGTAGTCCAGTCCCAGCTTGGTCAGGGACGTCTCGAAGGCGCGCTTCGTGTTGTCCTCGGCCGAGGCGTCCTGGACCCACAGCTTGGTGGTGACGAAGAGGTCGTCGCGGTTGATGCCGCTGGACTTGACAGCGCGGCCTACAGCTTCTTCGTTGCCGTAGGCCGCGGCGGTGTCCAGCAGGCGGTAGCCGGCGGCCAGCGCGTCGGACACGGCGCGTTCGGTGTCCTCGGCCGGGATCTGGTAGACGCCGAATCCGAGGAGCGGCATCTCGACACCGTTGCTCTAGGTCACGTACTGCATGGGGGAATGTTCCTTTGCTGGAGGTTGGCTGGGGGGGTTGTCAGGGGGTGATGAGGGCCTTGAGGACCTGGCGGTCAGCCATGGCCCGGTAGGCGTCCGGGGTTTGGTCGAAGGTGAACGTCCGGTCGAAGACGCGGCCGGGGGCGATGGTGCCGTCCAGGACGTCGGGCAGCAGCTGCTCGATGTAGGCGCGGGCAGGGCTGGCGCCGCCGGTGAGGGTGATGTTGCGCATGAATTCGGCGGGTCCGATCGGCCCCTGCTCGTACTGCGGGACGCCCAGGCGGCTGATGGTGCCGCCGTCCCGGACCGCACCCAGGGCGGTGTCGAGGGCCTGGCGCGTGCCGACGGCCTCGATCACCTTGTCCACGCCGCCCGTCAGCTCGCGGATGCGGGCGATGCCCTCCTCGCCGCGCTCGGCCACCACGTCCGTGGCACCGAACTCGCGGCCCAGACCGGTGCGCGCCTCATGGCGGCCGGCGAGCACGATCCGCTCAGCACCGAGCCGCTTGGCGGCGATCACCGCACACAGGCCGACCGCGCCGTCACCGACGACCAGCACCGCGTCCCCGCGCGCGACGCCGGCAGTGACCGCTCCGTGGTGCCCGGTGGTCATCACGTCGGACAGCGCCAGCAGCGACGGCACCAGCGCGGAGTCGGCGGCCACTGGCAGTTTCACCAGAGTGCCGTCCGCGTACGGGACACGGACGGCTTCGCCCTGTCCGCCGTCGACGCCGTCGAACCCGTACCGGCCGCCGTTGCGGCACGAGATGTGCAGGCCCTTGGCGCAGTAGTCGCAGGTGTTGTCGCTGTAGGTGAACGGCGCGACGACCAGGTCACCGGTCTTGAACCCGGTCACGTCCGCGCCGGCCTTCTCGACGACGCCGAGGAACTCATGTCCCATGGGGCGGCCGGTGTCGGTGGTGGGCATCGCCCCGTAGGGCCACAGGTCGCTGCCGCACACACATGCGGCCACCGTGCGCACCACCGCGTCGGTGGGCTTGACGATCTTCGGGTCGGGCCGGTCCTCGACGCGGACGTCTCCGGCTCCGTACATCATGGCTGCACGCATGAAAGGTGTTACTCCAAACGAGGGGCGGGCTGGCGCTACCAGGGGCGCGCCGTACCAGGGGCGGGATCAGCGTTCGAGCATCTGCGCCTGTGTCTCGGTGTGTGTGTCGCCTGCGGCGGGCGGCAGGCTGCTGAGCTTGTGGAGCTGCTCGCCGGTCAGCGTGATCGCTTCGGCGGCGGTGTTCTCCTCGACGCGGCTGACCCGCTTGGTGCCAGGAATCGGGGCGATGTCGTCGCCCTGGGCCAGCAGCCAGGCCAGCGCCACCTGCGCGGGCGTGGCACCGACCTGCGTGGCCAGGGCCTGCACCTCGTCGGCGATCACGAGGTTGCGCTGGAAGTTCTCGCCGGAGAAGCGCGGATTGTCCCGCCGGAAGTCGGAGGCGTCGAACTGGTCGGTGGAGCGGACGGTGCCCGTCAGGAATCCGCGGCCCAGCGGGGAAAACGGCACCAGGCCGATGTTCAGCTCCCGCAGCACCGGCAGGACGCGCTCCTCGATCCCCCGGGTCCACAGCGAGTACTCCGACTGCACCGCGGTGACCGGCTGGGCGGCGTGCGCGCGGCGGATCGTGTCCGGGCCCGCCTCCGAGAGCCCGAACGCGCGCACCTTGCCCTCGGTGATCAGCTCGCCGACGGCGCCGGCGGTCTCCTCGACCGGCGTGTCGGGATCCACCCGGTGCTGGTAGTAGAGATCGATGTGATCGGTGCCCAGCCGCTTCAGGGAGCCCTCGACGGCGGTGCGGATGTTGGACGGACTGGAGTCCAGGTTCCACGCCCCGTCCCCGGCGTGGGAGACCAGACCGAACTTCGTCGCCAGCACCACTTGGTCACGGCGACCCTTCAGGGCCCGGCCCAGAAGCTCCTCGTTGGTGTACGGGCCGTAGATCTCGGCGGTGTCGATGAGCGTGACACCCAGCTCCAACGCCCGGTGCACGGTCCTGATCGACTCCGCCTCGTCGGTGCCGGAACCGGTGTAGCCGTGGGACATCCCCATCGCCCCCAGTCCGATCCGGGAAACCTCCAGGTCACGCAGCTTGATGTAGCGCATTTCGCCCTCTTCGGTTCGTGGCGTCGCCCGGCACCCTCACTCGCGCCTGACCAGCCAGATCGTGCCTGCGGCGGCTCTGGCGGCGGCCGGGGTACCGGCGTCTTGCTCCTTCACCTTCGCCTGGATTGCGCCCCCGTGGCAGGGCGGGCTCTTCGGGGGTAATGACAGGGCCCCCCTCTCGCCTGCCCGTCGGGGGATCAGCGGGTGAGACTGGAGGCATGGCATCCGAGAGCGCGCACAGCGAGGGCGCCGAGCTGGGCCGCTACCTGCGCGCCCGCCGCACCCAGACCAGCCCCGAACACGTCGGCCTCACCGTCGGCACCGGCATCCGCCGCACCCCCGGCCTGCGTCGCGAGGAGCTGGCCACCCTCGCCGGCATCAGCATCGACTACTACGTCCGCCTGGAACGGGGCAAAGAGACCCGCCCCAGCCCCGCTGTCCTCGACGCGCTCGCCCGCGCCCTGCACATGGACGACCAGGAGCACCAGCACCTGCGCGAGCTCGCCGCCCGCTACACCCCCGAACCGCCGCCCGCCCCCAGCCGCACCGTGCGCCCCCACCTCAAGCTGCTGCTCGAATCACTGCGCCCGAACCCGGCCTACGTCATCAGCCGGAGCATGGACATGCTCGCCTGGAACCCCGGCGGCCTCGCCCTCTACGCGGGCCTGGACGACTGGCCGCTAAAGCAGCGCAACCTCGCCCGCTACCTGTTCCTGCACCCCGCAGCCCGCGACCTGTTCACCGACTGGGACCGGCAGATCACCGGATGCGTCGCCCGCCTGCGCGCCATCGCCGGCACGGCCCCGGACGCCCCCGACCTCACCAACCTCGTCGGCGAACTCCTCCTGAAGAGTCCAGACTTCGCGGGCCTGTGGGAACGCTACGAAGTGACCGGGCGCAAGCCCGCACACAAGACGTTCCATCACCCCCAAGTCGGCACGGTCACCCTCACGTCGCAGTCGCTGCACGTGGAAGGCACCCCCGGGCAGCGCATCGGTGTCTACACCGCCGAACCCGGCACCCCCGACCATGACGCCCTGCTCCTGCTCGACATGACCGCCTCCGCCACGACGCCGAACACAGCAAGTCAACCGAGTTGACCCCCGCTCGCGCTGACCCGATGCTGTCGTCCGGCCGCCACGCACAACTGGCTGCTGCGCTGCCGTTCCCGCTTTCGCGGATGGCACTCTCGGCTACTTGCCGGAGTGCTGCCTGGTACGCCTCGGCGTTGCCCGGCTCCTTCCCGCGGGTGCATCAGCAGGGTTGTCGACAGCAGGGTTCCTGGCGCGATGCCCAGGCAGCGAGCGGCGGAGACGCGAGGTAGGCGCCTCCCGATCCTTGCTCGGCCGGCCCGGAACCAAGGGGTGCTCGATCGAGTTCATGATCTGCCCCTCCCCCTGACCTAGAGCCCTAGATCCAAGGCCAGGCACGAGTAGTAGTTCCACGAGCGTTCAGGGTCGTACGCGGCGTTCGCCCCGACGCGCGCCTCGGCCTCCACGTCCTCGGTCATGTCCTCGAAACGGATCCGCGCGGGGAGCTTGCCGTACCGCGCACGCCGTGCCGCCGTAGCGGCTTCGGCGTCCATCACGACTGCCTTGTCCATGGTCCGTCCCCATCTCATCAGTCGTCGATCGCGACCCCGTGTACTGCCTGGATGACAACCAGACTGCACCTCCCTTCGTAACCTGTCAAGAGGGTTACTTCACTCCACGGCACCCTTGACAGGCACACATGACGTGATCAAGCTAGTCACCATTCCAACCGGTGACCCACATGTAAGGCATCGGACTTCCACACCCCGCAAGAAGTCAACAACCATGTCAGTCAGCTACACCGGAAACGTCACCGTCAGCGGCGAGGGTCGCAACGGAGGCCGCGTCCGCTCCAGCGACGGAGAGCTCGATGCCCCTCTCCCGATTCCCAAGGAATTCGGCGGCGCCGGCGGCGCCACCAACCCCGAGCAGCTCTTCGCCGCGGGCTGGGGCGCCTGCTTCCTCGGCGCCGTCCGCCGTGCCGCCGCCCAGCGCAAGATCGCCCTCAAGAGCACGGCCATCACGGTCAACGCCACGCTCACCCGCGGCGAGGACGGCGAGTTCAACCTCAGCGCCGTCCTCAACGTCGAACTCGGGGGCGTCGACCAGTCAACCGCCGACGAACTCGCCCACGCCGCCCACCAGCTCTGCCCTTACTCAAAGGCGACACGCGACAACATCCCCGTCATCATCAACGCCACCACCGTCTGACACCCCCGGAGGAAGAAAGAACATGCGCCTGGGTCTGGCCCTCCCCACCTTCGGTACCGACGCCCACGCGGACGGTGTCATCACCGTCAGCCGCACCGCGGAGGACCTCGGGTA
The DNA here is from genome assembly GCF_053607285.1 of Streptomyces sp. NPDC055140. NCBI lineage: Bacteria > Bacillati > Actinomycetota > Actinomycetes > Kitasatosporales > Streptomycetaceae > Streptomyces > Streptomyces sp. NPDC055140. Next base: position 5,593 of record NZ_JBSGTG010000061.1, read on the forward strand.
CGACTCTCTGTGGACGGGGGACCGGATACTCGCCCCCCGCTCGCCGAGCTCGCCCTATCCGAGCCAGGACGGGGTGATGCCGCGGATCTACGAGAACCACATGGACCCGCTGACGAGCCTGGCCTTCGCCGCCGCCCACACCAGCCGCGTCCGGCTGGGCACCAGTACGCTCAACGGCCTGTGGCACCCGCCCCTGATGCTCGCCCGGTCGTTGACCACCCTCGACGTGCTCAGCCGTGGCCGGCTTGACGTCGGGTTCGGTCTCGGCTGGATGCCCGAGGAGTACGCGGCCGTGGGGGTGCCCTGGGAAGGCAGGGGCGCCCGCCTCGACGAGACGCTCGACATCGTGGAGACGTACTGGGCCGAGGACGAATTCGCCCACCGGGGAAAGCTGTTCACCGTTCCGGAGACCGTCGTCGGACTGAAGCCCGAGCAGCGGCCCGGTCCGCCCATCCTGCTCGCCGCGTTCAGCCCGGCCGGGTTGCGCCGGGTCGCCCGGCGGGCCAGTGGCTGGCTGCCCGTGGCCATGCCGCTGCCCCGCCTCATGGGTATGTGGAAGACGATCGTCGATGAGGCGGAGGAAGCGGACCGCGACCCCGCCGGGTTGCGCATGGCGCTGCGGGTGAACCCGGCCCTGACGGACGTCGAGGCCGAGCCGGAGCAATTCCCTCGGTCCGGAACGCTCGGCCAGTACATCGACTACGCGCGTGCCGCTGCCGAGGCGGGCGTGCACGAACTCTTCATCGATCTCGGGCAATCGCCCGCGTCCCTCGACGAACGTATCGACATAGCGGGCCACTTCATCGCCGGCGTACGGAAAGGCTGACAGAGGCCGGTCAGTCCTGCTCCGCCCAGGGCACCCCGAGGAGGTCCCGTGCGCTGTGGCGACCGAACCGGCAGCGCTGCTGCGTCACGAGCGGCTCGGGTTCACCGCGGACCTGCGCATCGACGTCAGGCCAAGACAGCTGATCCCCTCGCCGCTCGTGTCCCCTTACAGGAGCAACACGGCGGGCCGCCGCTCTGGTGCACGGCGTCGTGACGGCCGCATATGAGCCCGCGGTCCCGTTTCCCCCGACGAACGAGGAGGGTACCGCCCTCTCGAGTCTCTCGTCGTGGACAGCTTCGCGGCGCTTCAGCACGTTCGGTCTACGGTGGATCTCCTGCTGACCGACGACGCCAGCTCTCCCACCGAAGGTGACATCCCGTGACGAGAGTCGCATACCAGGGCGAATACGCATCCAACTCGGCGACCGGTGCCCAGAACCTGTTCCCCGGATGCACGGAGCTTCCCTGCACGAGCTTCGAGCAGGCTCTGGACGCGGTGACGCTCGGCTCCGCCGACGTGGCGGTGATCCCCGTCGACAACTCGGCCGCCGGACGCGTCGCCGACGTGCACCATCTGCTGCCGGAATCGGGCCTCTTCGTCATCGCCGAGTACTTCCTCGCCATCCACTTCGACCTCGTGGGCGTCCCCGGAGCCTCGCTCGACCAGGTCGAGTACGTGCGCAGTCATGTGCACGCGCTCGGCCAGTGCCGGAAGGTGCTGCGCACGGGGGGCTGGCGCACGCTCGTCACCGACGACACGGCGGGCGCGGCCCGTGAGGTGGCGGAGCTGGGCGATGTCCGGCATGCGGCGCTCGCCCCGCCCGCTGCGGCACGACACTACGGTCTGGAAGTGCTGCAGGACGGAGTCGAGGACGACCCGGACAACACGACGCGCTTCGTCATCCTCTCCCGCGACGCGGTCTTCGCCCCGGTCACGGACGAGCCGACGATGACGAGCCTGTTCTTCGCCGTACGGAACATCCCCAGCGCCCTCTACAAGGCCCTTGGCGGCTTCGCCAGCAACGCGGTGAACCTGACCAAGATCGAGAGCTACCAGATGGGCGCCGGTCTCAACCCCAGCTGTTTCTACGTCGAAGTCGAGGGACACCCCGACGAGCCCGGTGTCGCGCTCGCCCTGCAGGAGCTGCGCTTCTTCTCCTCCGAGGTCCGCGTCCTCGGCGTCTACCCGGCGCACCCGCACCGGCTGCGCGAGCGAACCGCCTGAGGCACCGCGACACGGCGGCCGTCTTCATGTGAGCCCGGCCCGGGCAGTCGCCCGTCAGGCCGTGGCGCCGCCCTGGCGCGCCCGGTAGGCAGCGGCCTTGACCCGGTTGCCGCAGGTCCTCATGGCGCACCACTCGCGCCGGTGGCCTCGCGAACGGTCGAGGTAGACCTGGGTGCACTCGGGGCGGGCACACTCCCGCAGCAGCGCGCCCTCGTCGCCGCCGAGAATCTCGACCGTCTCCCGCGCGAGGGCCGCGAGGCCCTGGGAGACGGACCCCGTGTGCACCACTCCGTCCGGCCCGAGCTGCGCCTTCACCGGCAGGCCCGTGGCGTGCCGGTTCAGCTCGGCGACACCGGCGGCGCGCAGGGGCTCGGCCGCGAGGCGCGCCGCCACCAGCGAATAGACCACCTCACGCAGGTCGATCGCGGTCAACAGGTCGACCTCGTCCGCCTCCGGAGGCGCATCGAGCATCTTGGACTCGACAAACCAGTCGTCGAGCAGGTCGGGCGTGGCAAGCTTCTCTGCCGGTGCGGCATTGCGGCGCGCACGCAGAGTGCCGACGAAGTCGAGTGGGAGCGTCCCACAAGGGAATGCATGGTTCACGTCACCATATTGACCGGTGACTGACGAATATGCAATGCCCCGGCCTGCTCCCCACAATTCTCGGGCGATCCACACACGTCGCGCCCGAGGCGGCTCGCAGTCCCCGGAGCGCGTTGCACCGACGGGACTTGTCCGTACCCGTCGGCACTCCGAGGATGCCAGCAGTCTCGTGGACGGTCCGGTCGCACAGGTGGATGTGGACCAGGGCCGCACGAAGCTCGGGTGACAGCCCGAGCAGCCTGCCATCACCACGACACGGTCTGCCCGCAGCGAGCCGGTGACGAGGGAATCGTCGACCCTGTCGATGCCATGGCGCCGAACGGCGGATCCTCGGGTGGGCTCCCACCACTTCGCTGCGCACGTGCGGTTTGCGGACTCAGTCGATGACCAGGTGGCGATTGACGGGAGCCAGCCGCGGCCGGGACTCTCCATCCCCACGAGAGGTCGATATTGCGCCAGGCCCGGACCGCGGTCACCTGGAAGGGTTGGCCATGGGTCCATGACCTTCTGAGCCGTCCCGAATTCTCTCTTTTTGATGCCGTCGACGGATGCCGGACCCGGCCGGCCGTCGACACATGCGCGGCGGAACTTATGCGCCACATGTCTTGCAGATGAGGGAGCCGGGCGCGTCAGGTCACATGTGCGTTCCTCTATGTACCTGGCTCGCCCGAGAGGTACGTTCGGGTCAGTGCACAGATCAGCGCACGACAACCAGAGACAGATACATTGCCGCCGAGCCGGCGTCGACATTTCTCGCCGCACACGAATGTGTTCGGAAGAGAGGGCATACGCCCAGGCCGGCGGAGAAGGCAGCCTCTCGCAGGCCTCGGTGGGCGTCACCGCCCTGAGTACCATGTGTGCCACCCATTTCAATCCAAGGGAGAGTGAACCGGTTGTGCCCAGCCAATCAGCCGAGACGCTCCGGTTGCGGTACGTCGAGCAGGCCGCGTCGGACCTGAAGGAGAACCGTCGCCGGCAACGGGAACTGTCCGAGAAGCTCAAAATGTTGAAGCAGGAGGAAGCGCTCCTGACCGACATCCTGAGCCTCACGGAGCGCCTCCACGACCTCGCGGAGGCACCAGCGCTGCCTGAACAGGCCCAGGACGAAGCCACGTTCACGCGGCGGCGCCCCTCCGGCAAACCCGCGACCGCTTCTGCCGGCAAGGCCCGTCGCCCTGCCGCGACGCGGTCGGCCAAGAGCTCCGGCAAAGCGAGCACCCAGGAGAGGCAGCGCCAGCCCCTGCTCGGGGAGCTCCTGACGGAGCTGCTCGCAGCGTCCGACGAGCCCCGTCCGGCGAAGGAACTCCGCGACGACCTGCTGGAGAAGCACCCGGACAGGGCACCGACCCCACAGGTGGTCCGCAACGCCCTTGAGGCTCTCGTTGCCAAGGGCCGTATCCGGCGCCACAAGCAGCACCGTTCAGTGATGTACACGCTCGTGAAGCCGGACGCGCAGTAACTGCGACGGCCCGGACAGATCCGCCAATCCCTCCCTCGAACATGGCCGGTGCCGCGAAGGCGCCGACCATGTTGCGTCGTCCGACCACCCGCTGAGGCGGGGCCGAGGCTGAGGTCGACGTGGAGGTCGACATATCTCGACGGGACACATGACCATCTCCGGGTGTGACTCCCACTTGAGCACACTCACACCCGCCCTGACGCGGCAACGCCAGAGACTGCGGGCGGTGACGTCGCGCTGGGGCGTGGTCGCGCGGATGTCGAGACCGGCGGTGCCGTCGTTACCCTCGGCCACCAAAGCGTCGGTCACACTCTGCACGTACAGGCGCAGTCGGCGTCCGCGCAGCGCCGTGCGGGCACACGTGATCGCAGCCTTGCGGACCGCCGCCGGGTGCGCAGGGGCGGTCAGGCCCCTTGCTCCAACGGTCCGATGAGGGTGCCGGTGGCGACCTTCAGCCTGCCCTGAGCGAAGGACGTGCCGGGGATCTGCCCGTCCGGGGCCTGGAGCGTGAACGATGCCTCGTCCGCGGAGACCTGGCGGGCGTGGTTGGGGACCTGGATGTCGAAGTGCACCGGGTGGCCGGGGCCGAAGGTCACCACGGCGCGCTGGTCACCGTACTGGCCGACAGTGATCCGGGTCTGCGAGCCGTGGTCGGAGAACCGCACGCCGTTCGGAGAACCGGCCAGTTCGCACGGGTCGTACCCGCGCGGCGCCCTCAGGGTGACGCGGTAGTGGTGGTGCCCCGCGCTCGCGGGCGCCTCGGTGATCTTCGCGGTGTGGTTGGCCGGACGGCATGCCGAGGGGGCGGTGCCGCTTCCGGTCGAAGGGGAAGCCTGCGCAACTGCGGGGGCCGCGGCGGCAAGCAGCACGGCGACGAGGGTGACGGCGGTCTTGCGGTTGGTACGCATGAGCAATCCTTGCCTAGCTCGATGGCCCCGCGGGTGCTCTCCAACGGAACCATGGTCGCTATATCCAATGCCCCCTCGCACCCTCCGGGAATGTCCCAAGATCGTCACGGCCATGACGGCAACCGCCGCACGACGGTGTCGGGCCGGCGGCCGCCCGGAACGCCCGGCCACGAGGTCGTCGCCCGCCCCCGGCGCCCGCTGCGCTGCAGTGCCCGGCAATGGAAGGCCGGCGATCTGACCGGTTGCGGTACGTGCCACGCCGACGACATCGCCAGCGCATGCCAGCGGGTGGGAGAGGCTGACGGTGCTCGTCGCCACCCGGCTCAGGGCGCGCTGTGCCCACCCCGACCACATGATGCACGGAGGGTTGTACCCCAACCCTCTGGTCAAGGTGAGCAGGGCGTCAGCCGTCCAGGCGTCGGCCAGTCCCTGATCGCCACTGGCAGACGGCGATGTCAGCGGCAGCTGCCAGGATGATCGTCATGACTCACACCACGGGCGTGGTCCACCAGAACGCGGCGGATCTCGCAGAAATCCTTCTCACCCACGGCGATGCCGAGCTGGACCGGCCATTCACGATCCTGATGCACAAGGAGGAGAACGGCCTGGTCGAACGCCGTGAGGCCCTGCGGCCGATCTACGAGGCCATCGTGGCGCGCGTCGGCCGGCCCACGTTGCTGGGCGGCACCGCACATGGGCCCAGCGTGCGGTGGAGCAACCGCGAGCGGACACTGCTGCTGTCCGGGGACCACGGCGTAGCGACGCTGTCCGCGCACCAGGCAGAATCGTTCGCCCGGGACGAGTTCTGGAGCTTCGACTCGGGCCGCCAGCCCTACGCGTGGCAGCTGGACCGCCAAGGCCCCGGCCACGATCACGGCTGGACCTTCAACGGACACGCAGCAGCAGACGACTGGGCGTCGGCCGAGGAGCGACTGGCAGGGATGCTCGCCTCCTGGGCGGAGCACATGCCCGTACAGGCCCCCGGCGACTGGGCGGGCTTCAAGCTCCGGGCGTCCCGGGACCGGGGGCGCACCATGATCGTGTCCTTCAATCCGTCGGACACGGACCGCGAGTTCCACGTCGCCATCGAGGACCGAGATCACGAGCAAACGCCCGAGCGTGCAACGGAGATGTGCGCGAGGGGCTGGCAAAACGTGGACGAACACCGATGGTGGCGCACCACGCTGCCCGAGACGGACCCGACGGCAGCCGCCGCACTGGCGCGAGTGGTCGTCACCGATCTGCGGGCCCGCGGCACCACGTGCCCGGACGAAGTGACCGCCTGGGACATCAGTGCCGGTGACGACGGCGAACTGTGGGTGCCCGGCATCGGGGTCGACGTGCATCCGCGCCGTGGAGAGCACTACTAGGCGCTTGCAGTCTCTGTGCAGCGGACGACTGCGACCCTGAGGCCCGTCACAGTCCCGTCCTCCGGGCAAGAGGCCGTCTGACCTGCGACTTTCCTGCGGGACCGGAAACGGGACTACAGATCGTGAGGATGTTCAATCCCTGGTGGTCGAGGCCGCCCTCCGCCCCCCTGCCAGGCGTCGCGAAGGATGCCAGTCGTACCTGTAGCGCAGCCGCACCACCATGCCCGGCGGCAAGGCCAGTTGGGCGGCGCACATCAACCAGTACCCGTGCCGCCAACCCCACCACATCACCAACGGGGCGGCTGCAGTCACGGCGATGGACGCGAGCGCCGCCGCTGCGTCGCGCACGCGGAGCGAGGCACGGTGCTGCTCGCCGAACCCATGGAACATCGCACGCAGCGACAGCCGCACGGCCGCCCGCCCAACTGCCCAGACGGCAAGCATGGTCGAGATCGCCAGCCCGGCGTCTGCCAATAGATGTGCCCTGCCATGCCGGCAGTCTGCGAACTCATGCCGCCGCGCGCATGAACCGACGTACTCAATCCGTCATCCGCCGGCTACTCATGCGTCCATGGTGGCCACAACCCGCATAGCCCATCGACGATTCCATGTCGCGTACACCGCAGAGGGCATATGGCGGCTGTTGAAATCGACAACCTCGCCGATGCCGCCCTCAGCGAGGTAACCCCCGCGGTCGAGCACCGGCTCAAGCAGCTCCGGTACCGGGCGGACATGATCGACGACTGCCTGGCCGGCGCCGGTCTGTCCATCGCCGCGCAACCGTCAGAAGCTGCCGAAGAAGCGGTGCCACCAGGTGGGTCGCTGAACGTGCCAGGGCAACTGGCTCGGCCCGGCGTACTCGCACTCCATCAGCTCCTCGGGAACGATCGCGTACCCGAGGTCGGCCAACGCTGCATTGACCTTTTCCAGATCCGCAGCGTCCAACTCACCCTCGGCTTGCGCCTCCCCGGTGCCGAGGAAGGCGCCAGGGTTGTCGGCGCAGACCAGCGCCAGGGAACCGAACTTGCTCACGCAGACGACGATTCGGGTTCCGCACACAGTCACATCTGCCGGTACGGTGACCCTCCCGTACTCACTGGAGTCCTGCGTGTCCCGCTCACTGACACATGACGTGGCGAAGTCGTCCTCAAGCCGTGCCACGAGACCGTTGAACAGCGTGCCGGTCTCACCACGGTCGTAGTGCCGGGGCCGCTCCAGCCACTCTGGATCGTCGAGCTCGCCCAGCAAGGCCACCAGATCCGCTTCGTGTTTCGTCACGCACAGATCTTGGCGGATCAGCGGCAGACCTCACCAGCCCGAGAGTGCTCATCCAAGTTCAGCGTGCTCTTGCGAGGAACCCCGGGGGTTCACCCCCGGGAGGAATCGCATCCTGTGGTGGCGATGCGCAGCATCGCCGCGGCAACGGGG
>NZ_JBSGTG010000062.1:0-13112 GCF_053607285.1 Streptomyces sp. NPDC055140
GCATCCCCTACGACGAGACCATCGCCTTTCCCACCCAACCCCAGACCGTCCTCGCAACCGCCGCTTGACTCCTTAACCGCATCGGATGTCTGATCTGCGACGGGAAGGGCACTCCGCTCCACGTCATCACGACTGCGGCGAACGTCAACGACATCACGCAGACTCTCGCCCTCGTCGACGGCATCCCGCCGGTGGCCGGGCGTCCGGGCCGTCCCCGCCGGCGCCCCGAGTCAATCCTGGGCGACAAGGCGTACGACTCCCGGGTAGTCCGCCGTGAACTGCGCACGCGCCGGATCATGCCGGTCATCTCCCGCAAGGGCGCCCCGAACATCAAGGGCTTGGGCAAACTCCGCTATGTCGTCGAGCAGGCCTTCGCCCTCCTCCACCAGTTCAAACGCCTCGCCATCCGATGGGAACGACGCCTCGAACTCTACGACGCCTTCGTCTCCCTGGCATGCAGCCTCATCTGCTGGCGACGCCTCAAGAAGGCACACTCATGATCCTTTTACGAGCTTCAAGTGCCCGAAGACCGAGGCGGCCCAGGTCAGCTTCTTCCCCCGGTGGGACGATTTCGTCGCCCGGGTCGGCTCAGCCCCCATGAGGGCTGGGTCGAGTCACTTCCTGCTGAGCCGCCGGCTGCCCCAAGGTCTCTGCAGATCCATTGGTGACGGAGTCGTTCCCTTCTATCGCGGCCCCGACGGTTCGGCCGGTCGATACGTCAGAGCCTTGGCATTCCTGGCGGCGGCTGCCGCGACGGTTGCCAGGTCTTCGCCCGAGAACCCGGCGCGGCTCAGCACCGCCAGAGATTTGTTCGTCGCCAGCGTGCACAACGCCAGCTCTGCCGCCTCCTGCTCACCGGCCCCCGTCGCCAGCAACGCCTGCTCCAGCCTCGCCCGCAAACCGTCGATCATGGCGCGGACCATCGCCCGGCCCTCCGCGTCAAGCGCCGGGAACTGCGTTGCCGACACCGTGAGCAGGCAGCCATCCGGGACTGTCGGGTCGGCGATACGGTTCAGGGCGACCTGCAGGAAGGCGGCCACAACGGCGCTCGGGCTCGGGTGGGGGCCGGACAGTGCCTGCTCGTACAGCGGGTGGTAGGTCTGCGCGTACCGTTGGAGGCTTTTGCGAAAGAGGGCGCTCTTGTCGCCGAAGGTGCCGTAGAGCGAGCCCCGGCCCAGGCCCGTGCCTTCGGTCAGGCGATCGATCGAGGCCTCCGAATAACCCCAGCGCCAGAAGATGTGCATCGCGCGTCGTAGCGCCTCGTCCACGTCGAATTGCTTGCGGCCTGCCATGGTCTGTCAGCGTACACATCTTGTACCGATCATTCAAAGATGCGTATGGTCGTCGGCATGACAAGCTTGCGTTCGCTGCGACTGCCTGACGGATTCCTTGACGTCTTCACCAGCCGGCTCGTGGAGGTGAACGGGCTGCGGCTGCACGCGGTCACCGGTGGGGACGGCCCGGCGCTGCTGCTGATCGGCGGGTGGCCCCAGACCTGGTACGCCTGGCGGGAAGTGATGCCCGCGCTCGCCCGCCAGCACACCGTCGTCGCCGTCGACTCGCGCGGCGCCGGGCTCTCCGACAAGCCCGACGACGGGTACGACGCCGGCACGCTCGCCGCCGATCTGGTCGCGTTGATGGCCGCGCTCGGGCACGACCGGTTCGACGTGGCCGGCCACGACATCGGCACGTGGACCGGATACGCCCTCGCCGCCGATCACCCCGAGCGGGTGGGCCGGCTCGCCATCCTCGAAGCAGTGATCCCCGGTCTCACGCCGTCCCCACCGTTCTTCGGCCCGGCCGCGGTCAACCTGAAGCTCTGGCAGTTCGGCTTCAACCGGCTCACCGACCTCAACGAGGAACTGGTCCGGGGACGGGAGCGGCTCTTCTTCGGCTGGCAGTTCGCCACCAAGGCCGCCACGCGGACCGCGATCCCCGCGTACGCCGTCGACGTCTACGTCGACGCGATCGCCGCGGATCCTCGCGCGCTGCGGGCGAGCTTCGCGTACTACCGGGCGCTGGACGAGACAATCGCGCAGAACGAGCAGCGCAGCAAGACCCGGCTGACGCTGCCGGTGCTCGCCGTCGGCGGCGCGCTGTGGAGCGGCGCGAATGCCGCCCAGACGATGCGGCTGGCGGCCGACGACGTCACGGGGGTCGTCCTCGACGACTGCGGCCATTACCCGGCCGAGGAGCAGCCGGCGCGGTTTGTCGAGATCCTGGAGGACTTCCTCGTGGCCAACCGGTAGCAGGCACGCCACACGGCTGAACTTCGCGAACGACAGCCGGAGCTTCACAAACTCCGCTACGTCGTCGAGCAGGCCTTCGCCCTCCTCCACCAGTTCAAACGCCTCGCCATCCGATGGGAACGACGCCTCGAACTCCACGACGCCTTCGTCTCCCTGGCATGCAGCCTCATCTGCTGGCGATGCCTCAAGAGGGCCCACCCATGATCCTGTTTACGAGCTCGAATTCCCCGGCGATCCAGCCGTGTGCCCGGGCGAGGATCAGCCTCATCCTCAACACCACCCCGATACGGAAACGGAAAAGGCCCAGCACGCGGATTGCGTACCGGACCCTTCTGTAAACCGGCGGGGGCGGGGCCGGGTGAATCCCACCCCCGCCCCGCCACTCTCTGCCTCATACCCCCTCAACCGAAACGGCGAGGCTAGACAGAGAGTGATTCATCACGGATGTTCCAGACAGCCTTCACTCCCAGCTGGTGCTCGCATCCGGCACCTTCCCAGGACTGTGTGAAGTCCTCAACTTCTTGCACGGAAGAAGTCTGCCCTGTCCGCCTGCGCTGGACAGTCGGCTCGATGCCTCTGAGACGTTGCTGAAAGTCGGTCTGCAGTCGGTCCAATGTATTGAGAAAGTCCTTCAGATAAGGCAGTTCCTGATGCACTCTTTCTCGTTGCAAGCTGCTCTCCTGGGGAGCGTTCAGGTGGGTGCGCGTTGAAGTGGAAGCGCTGGGGTGTGCTGGGGGCACGGTAGGACTGGTAGCGCAGGCACAGCTTCGGTGGGTGCTGGACTCGGCGAAAGGAAACGACGTATCTGCTGTCACGCCCTCACAACGATCTTGCTCGGCGCCAGAAACGAGGCATTCGGGTGACTTGCCGCAAATGTCCGCCGCCCTGACCGCAGCCAGGGCGGCTTCAAGTTCCCGGTAGGGGCGGGCTGTCGGTGATGCCCCAGATCCAGATGGCGTGTTCGGGTGCGTCCCGGATCGCTCGGGTGGTCCTGGCGATGTTGTCCGCTGCCAGCAGCCCCAGCCCGCCGATGGCCAGTAACCTGCGGAACTCCATCCCGGAACCCAACCCGCAAAACTTTCAAAACAAAAAGAAGCACCAACAAGAAAGAAGGGGCGCGGGCCCGATGCGGAATCCTCAACACCACCCCGATACGGAGGCAGAAAAGGGCCCGCACGCGGAGCCGATGCCAAACCCGCAAAACGGCCACATGCAGAAACAGAAAAAGGGGGCCGGTGTCGGGCGGGCCGTCTCTCGTCCCGGGTTGGTCCGACTGGTCGGATCTTCCGGTGGGTCGCGCCGGGACGTTCCGGGCGGCGGCAGAGCCGAGGTTATGAATGCGTCACCTGACCATCCATGAGCATCAACCTCAGGAGCCACACGATGCGCCCCATCAGAGCAGCCTGCCTCGGCACGTCCACTGCCCTGGTCACCCTTCTCGCCTGCGCCCCTGTCGCGGCCGCCGCGACGGACACCGATTCCGCCCACGCCAAGGGCAAAGACCGGGTCATCACAGTCATCGGCCACCTCGATCAGCAGACCCGCTTCCCGGTCAACCCCGGCGGCCCCGCCGCCCAGGGCGATCGGACCGCCTTCCGCTCGATCCTCAAGGATAAGTACGACAAAAAGGTGGTCGGCGAGACCAATGGCACCTGCACCACCACCCGGGCCGACGACGGCGGAGCGGAGGTGTGCGTCGTGACCTACAGCCTCCCGGGCGGCCAGCTCACCGTGCAGGGGACGCTCTTCGGCATCCTCACCGCCCAGGGCCTCCCGACGATCCCTCCCCCCTCGTTCGACAACGCGATCACCGGCGGCACCGGGAAATTCGACCGGGCTCGTGGTCAGGTCCACGCCGACACGATCGGTATGGGCATCAGGCGCTTCACGATCGACCTCGACCGCTGACTGGCCCTGCCCCCGCCCGGTAAGAAGCCTGGCGGGGGCTCCTTTGCCTGACACAGCTCTCGGCAGTCCGATCCCAGACGTCGCGCAGGGTGGACTTTGGGCCCGGGGCACGTCGGTGATTGATCAGCTCGGCCGAGGTACACCCTGCGCGGTGGCGATGGACGCTTAAGGCATGAGGGCCCTGTGGTCCAGCGTGATCCAGTTCGGGCCGGCCGTGCTGCCCGTGAAGCTGTTCCCGGCGACCGAGGAGCACCAGGTGCGGCTGCGGGAGATCCACGCCGCGGACAACGGCAGGGTGCAGCACCCGCGGCTGTGTTAAGCCGAGGACCGTGAGATCCCGTACGAGGAGGCCGGGCGCGGCTGGGAGCTGCCCGACGGACAGCTAGTGCCGCTGAGCGGTCAGGACCTGGAGCGTCGGCCGCTTGCGACCAGGCACGTCGTGGAGGTACTCGGTTTCGTGCCGGGGCAGGTCATCGACCCGATCTCGTACAGCAGGCCGTACTACATCGGGCCCCGCCGGCCGTCGGCCGAGCGGCCGTATGCGCTGCTCGTCGAAGCGCTCGCGCGCACCGGACAGGTCGGCGTGTGCAAGGTCGCCGTCCGCTCCCGGGAACGGATCGCACTGCTGCGGCCACGCCACGGCATGCTCATCCTCCAGACGCTGCTCTGGCAGGTCGAACTGCGCGATCCGGGGGACCTCGCCCCCTGCGCACCGGTCACCGACCGGGAGCTGGAGCTCGTCGAGGTGCTGATGCGCGAATGCACGGGACTCGAGGTTGGCCAGCTCCAAGGCGAGTACCGTCACGCGTTTGAGCAGCTGGTCGAGGCGAAGATGTCCGGCGGCCAGCCGGCCACGCCGACCGAGCCCGGGCCGCGCGGTGGACTTGATGGCCGCACTGGAGGAGGCGGTGCGAGCCGCACGCGCGCACCAGGGCGGCTGAGTGGCTGGCGGGACGGCCCGGCGGTACTGCCGGAAGTGCGGTGATCCTTTGCCGGTGTCGTAGGCGGCGCAGGCGTTGTTCTTGAGCAAAGACAGCAGTGACCGGCCGGGGGCCTCTCGCGTGCCAAAAGGGGCCACGGAGGCCGGCCACCGGCCGGCGTCTGCGCTCGGAACTACCGGGACGACACCGTCGGGTCGGTGTCCCGCTTGCCCGAACCGCCTGCATGCTCGCTCTGCTCCTTGAGCTGGCGGGCCTTGTCCTTCAGACGCTGACGCTCCTGCGGGTCAGTGGCACGTTCCGCGGCCTGTTCCAGGTCCCGAGCACGCATCTGCTGGGCACGACCGGACTCACCTGCAACGCTCATGATCACTCCTTGGGTGATGGGGAAGAGCGGGCCACACCAGAGAAACAGGCCCCGACACCCCCTGCATCTCGATCAATCACCCACTGTTATCTACGCAGTTGGAAGAGCCCACGCGGAACGACTTGCGTGCCGGACCCTGCTCGACGAATGGGCCTACCTCCGCCCCTACACCAGCAATAGCGAACGAAGCGCAGCCCTGACAGACTTCCTCCACACCTACAACCACCACCGATGCCACACCGCACTCGCAGGCAAGCCCCCCATCAGCCGCGCAAACAACGCTTCAGGGCAATACAGCTAGCCGCCCACCGCCGGTGCCGCCCGGACCTTCGTGCCATCCGCGCGCACGTACTCCCTCACATGCACCACTAGCTACTCCCCCGTCCAAGCCCCGCGCGCCCCTACGCCCACGGGACCCACCAGGAAAACAGCCACCACTGACAACACATCCGCAGTTTCCGAGGTTGTGGTTCTCAGGCACCAGATCCGGTCACGGCCTGAGCCCGCGCACCCGCCGCGCCTAATGGGATGTGCCGGGTCGCAGAGACTCGGTGCAGTAGCCACCAGCAGGTGAGCACTCTCCGCGCCGGAAGCATTCGACTTCTGAGGTCAGACCGTGCCCCTGCTGGTCGGCCGGGAGGCCAGACCGTTGATGGGGTGGCGTGCCCGCCCCACGGGGCGTGAGCACTGGATCCATTAGGCCGCGTGCCGCGCCTTCCGCAGGCTGCACAGGAAGCGAAGTACCTGATCTGGAGGACGAGTTGCTGCTGATCGGCAATGACTGGGCCGAAGACCACCATGACGTCGAGGTCCAGGACGACGCAGGCCGGAAACTGGCCGCCGCGAGGCTGCCCGAGGGCGCGGAGGGGATCGCGAAGCTGCACGAGCTCGTCGCCCGGCACGGCGGAGAGGGCCTGGATGCCGCTGGGGTCGTGATCGGGATCGAGACCGACCGCGGCTCGTGGGTGCAGGCCCTGATCGCCTCCGGCTACCAGGTCTACGCGATCAACCCGCGGCAGGCCGCCCGCTTCAAGGAGCGGTACGCCTCCTCCGGCGCCAAGAGCGACAAGGGCGACGCGCACGCGCTCGCGGACATGGTCCGCATCGACCGCGACCAGCTGCGGCCGATCGCCGGCGACAGCGAGCAGGCCCAGGCCGTCAAGGTCGTCGCCCGTGCCCACCAGAGTCTGATCTGGGAACGCACTCGCACCTTCCAGCGACTGCGCAGCACACTGCGTGAGTACTATCCCGCCGCTCTGAATGCCTACGCTGACCTCACACTGACCAGTACAGACGCACTGGAACTGCTGATCAAGGCCCCTACCCCGGCAGCCGGGGCGAAGCTGACCCGCACGCAGATCACCGCCGTGCTGGCACGCGCCCGGCGCCATCACCGGGATGCGAAAGCGGCCACGATCCAGACCGCGCTGCGCGAGCGGCAGCTCGGCCTGCCCGAGACCGTCACAGCCGCCTACGCGGCCACCGCCCAGGCTCACGCCCGCCTACTGATCGCGCTGAACGAGCAGATAACCGGGCTGGAGGAGCAGGTGAAGGCCCATTTTCTCGCGCACCCGGACGCTGAGATCTACCTCTCGATGCCCGGCATCGCAGAGATCACCGGCGCCCGGGTGCTCGCCGAGTTCGGTGACGATCCCACCCGATACGCCTCCGCGAAAGCCCGCAAGAACTACGCCGGCACCAGCCCGATCACCCGGGCCTCCGGCAAGAGCCACACCGTCCAGGCTCGCTACGTCCGCAACAACCGCCTCGCCGACGCGTTGCAGACCCAGGCGTTCTCCGCCCTGCGAGCCTCGCCCGGCGCCCGCCGCTACTACGACAAGCAACGCGCCCGCGAGGCCGGCTACAACCCGGCCCTCCGACAGGTTGGCAACCGCCTCGTCGGCATCCTCCACGGATGCCTCAAAGCCCGAACCCGTTACGACGAAGCGACCGCCTGGTCGCACCACGTGCACCTCCATGCCGCTTGACCTGAAACGACATGGGGTGTCTGACCTGCCAGCGACCTTCTTGCTGCACGCCGCGATCTCGACGCCGCGTACGCCGCCGTCGCGGCACTGTCCCGGACACTGCCCTGGTCTGTGGAGCCGGTCGAGAACGGCATCGCCGCGACCGGCCACGGCCCCCACGACATCGCGCGGTCGCCGACCACGGGCTACACGGAACAGGACGCCGTCGAGGTTGCCCGACTCAAGGCGGGCGTCATGCGCCTCGCCACGTCACCGAAGGTTGAGCGCGCTGCTCAGAGCTGGGGCCCGGCTGGGTGCGGTAGTCAGCGTGCGCGGAGCGAGCACGTCGCCGACCTCCGAGGCGACCGTGCCCCCGTGAGCCGAAGAACGATAGTTGGCACGTGCGGGACTTGGTGACCTGGCCGTTGTGGGATGCCAAAGCACGTTGGTTGTCAGTCAGTTGATGTCGAACTCGTTCCCTTCGGGGTCCTTCATTCCGACCGCGTAGTGGTCGATACCTTCCTCGTACATGACAACGGTGATGATGGCACCCAAGCCCATCAGGCGGTCGGCTTCGGCGTCCACTCGCTTCTTCCGCGTCTCGATCGGGTCCGTCCGGTCGCCGCTGGCGTGGATGTCGATGTGCAGCCGGTTCTTCTCGGCCTTCGCGTCCGGGACCGCATGGAACCAGATGGCCGGTCCACCGCCCTGCGGGTCGCTGATCCGGTCCGCGCCGCCGGTCAACGCTTCTTCGGGCAGCCCCAGGTCACGGTAGTAGTCGTCCCATGTAGCGAAACCGGACGGGGGCGGCGCGAGTTCATAGCCCAGTGCGGCGGCCCAGAAGTGGGCCTGTCGGTCGGGATCGGCGCAGTCGATCACCAGCTGGTAGCGAACAGACATCGGAATTCCTTTCTCGGCCGCACAACTCAACCCGCCATCCTGCCAGTTGCGAGACAAGAGCCGCCTCGCCCCTGGAGAGCCACGCACCGACGCGAAGTGACAACCATCGCGCTTCGGCTCACCCCGCACGGGAAATCGCTCAACCTTCGCTGCGGTCACGTCGAC
Source organism: Streptomyces sp. NPDC055140 (assembly GCF_053607285.1). NCBI lineage: Bacteria > Bacillati > Actinomycetota > Actinomycetes > Kitasatosporales > Streptomycetaceae > Streptomyces > Streptomyces sp. NPDC055140. Next base: position 8,495 of record NZ_JBSGTG010000062.1, read on the forward strand.
AGGATGTTGGGGGCACGGCGCGGGTCAGGGGTTCGAGGTCGCCGTAGAGGGCGGAGTACAGGGCGGCGGCCAGTTCGCGGGCCCGTCCTTCGCTGTCCACGTCGCACAGGACGAAGTCGACGGGGCCGGCGGAGGAGTCGGAGCGGATCTCCCGGGAGCGGATGAGGCGGACGACGGCCTCGCGCACCGCGTTGTACACGCGGTGTCGATGGCGTGCTTTGGGTCAGGTGCCCGAGCCCCCGCAGCAGGCCGCGGGCGGCGCCTTCGATGCGCTGGGCCTCGACGGCGTCGGGTGACCCCGAGGATAGATGTATACAACCGAAAGTATATATATGCCGCGGGCAACCATCCAGTTGGGGCCCCTGCTCCCGGCGACCGCGTGGCCCTACTCCCCCGACCCGCCCGTCTCCGCGTAGATCACCAGCGTCCGCTCCGGCTGTCCGGCCACGTGGAACGCGGTGTAGTCGTACGTGACCACGCCGCGCCCCGGACTCCGCAGCCGCTTGCGCCCGCCCCGGCGCGCCTCGACCTCGAACCGGGGCCACCAGTCCCGTACTTCGGGGCTGCCCTCGTGGAGTTCGTCGACGAGTCGCGCGTAGCGGGGATCGCCCGGATGCCCGCCGGCCAGCGTGCGCACCCGGGCGAGCAGGCCCCGCGCCTCGGGCTCCCAGTCGACCAGCACCTCCCGCGCCAGGGGCTCCAGAAAGACCCAGCGCACGAAGTTGGGCCGCCTGCCGTCCTCGGTGACCAGGCGCGGGAACACCTCTTCCGTCGCTCCGTTGTGACTGAGCACGTCGTACGTGCCGTCGATGACGTACGCGGGATGCGGCTGGAGCAGCAGCGGGACGGCTGCGACCTCCGGGGCGAGCGGCTCCACGTCGGGGATGTCGGCCGCCGGCGCGCGCCCGGCGAGCTGGAACAGGTGGTCGCGCTCGTGCGGTGCGAGCCGCAGGGCCGTGGCGAGCGCGTCCAGGACCTGGTCGGAGGCGCGGATCTCGCGGCCCTGTTCCAGGTACGTGTACCAAGTGGCGCTCATCCCTGCGAGCAGGGCCAGCTCCTCCCGCCGCAGCCCCGGGGTCCGGCGCCGGCCGGTCGACGGCAGCCCCGCCTCGACCGGCGTGATCCGCGCCCGGCGGCTGCGCAGGAACGCACCGAGTTCACGACGTCGCTCCGCCGTCTCGGACATGGTCCTACCACCTCTGGTTCCAGAATAAATGGGCTCTGGATACCAGGCTAAAGCCGGACCACACTGACAGAGAAGCCGGAGCAGAACCGGCAAGAAGTGAGGAGAAGGCGATGTCAGGCATCACGGGCAAGGTCGTGGCCATCACGGGGGCGAGCAGCGGCATCGGCGAGGCGACCGCACTGCTGCTCGCCGAGCGCGGAGCGCGCCTCGTCCTCGGAGCACGCCGCTCGGAGCGGCTGGAGGAACTGGTCGCACGCATCGAGAAGGCCGGCGGCGAGGCCGTGCAGATCCGTACGGACGTGACCCGCCTCGACGACGTACGCGCCCTGGTCGGGCTCGCGGGCGAGCGGTTCGGCCGACTCGACGTGCTCATCAGCAATGCCGGGGTGGGCACCATCTCGCCCCTGGACGATCTGCGCACCGCCGAGTGGGACCACATGGTCGACGTCAACATCAAGGGCGTCCTGCACGGCATCGGCGCCGCACTGCCCGTCTTCCGGGCCCAGGGCGGCGGCCACTTCGTCACGACGGCGTCCACGGCCGCGTTCCGCGTCGCACCGGCGATGGCCGTCTACGCAGGAACGAAGATCGCGGTGCGGGCCATCTGCGAGGGCCTGCGCCAGGAGGCGGGTCCCACGGTACGGGTGAGCACCGTCTCGCCCGGGGTGATCGACACGGACTTCCCCGAGGCGTCGACGAACGAGCGGGTCCGCGCCGAGATCGCCGGGATGCGGGACCGGGTCGCGATCCCGCCCTCGGCGATCGCCCGGGCCATCGCATTCGCGATCGAGCAGCCCGCCGACGTGGACGTCAACGAGATCGTCGTCCGGCCGACCGCGCAGACCTGAGCGGCGCACCCCTGCCGAAGACGTGCCGCGGGTCTCGGGCGATCGACGTATCCGACCCGCCCGACGCACCCACCGGCTCCGACGCGGTGGGGTTGTCCGAGTGCGTACAGGCACGGGAGAGAGTTGTGACCTGTCGATTTCCGACCCGTGAGGGAGGGCGTACTGCGGGACGCTGCGCGTGCACGAATTGGCCCGCCATGTCGGCGAACTTCTGCTCGTCCAACTCTCTCCGCCCTCCCTCTGTCCGGCACCGCTCGGCGGCCGGCCCCCAGCGACTTCCACAAGTACTGCACCCAGCAGACCGGTGCCGGGCTCGACCCCAGGTGGGCCTATCGGTCAGGACCGATCCGCTGCACGTGTGGCACCAGGAAGTCGTGGCCCCTGGCCATGCCGCAGGTTACGACGGGGTCATCAACGACTACTTCCTCGTGCGCACCGCCAAGTTCACTCCGCGCGGGACTCTGTCCGACGAGCAGCTTGCTGCGAAGAACATCAGCGGTGTCAACGACCCGGGACTGAAAGCAATGCCGCGTAGTTAAGCGGGGATGGTGGTTGTCGAGTCGAGTGAGTCTCCTGGCGTTTTGGCCCACTGGGGGTGGAGTCGGTAGCGGCCTCGGCCTGATCTGACCAGGAACTTTTGCGTGATCCATTGCCCCATCTGTGCGGAGAGGCTGCGGAGGTGGCCGATTTCGAGGGCGTCGGCGATCTGCCGGGCAGTCCAGTCCTGGCCGGGATCGGCTGCCGCCAGGAGTCGGAAGACGTGGGCGCGTCGGTCGGTGTTGGTGGGAGACGGCGGCAGGGCGGTGGGCTGCTTGGCGGCAGCGAGCACGGTGATGCCCAGACGGGTGAGGGAACGGCTGGTCAGCGGCCGTGTCTCATGCGGCGTGGTGCCGTAACGGGACATCGGGCACTTCACCTTGCGTGCACTGATCCGGGGGCGGCGGGCCGGCAGCGGATCGGCCAGGACGGCCGTCGCGATGCCTCCGTCGCCGCCGGTGATGTTGGAGGCGTTGATGACCTGGTCTGCGGCGCTCTGGAGAGCGATCGTGAAGCTGAGGCGATCAGGGTCGATGCCGGGGCGAGTTTCGGCCGCGTCGCACATCGCCCGGCGCAGGATCTGGTGGACGGTGAGCCAGGCCCACAGTTCCTGTTCCAGGCCGCAGCGATCGGTGGAGCGCAGGACGCGTCCGGTGAGCAGGGTGTGGCGCAGGGCGAGGAACGCCGACTCGATCTCCCAGCGTTCGTGGTAGAGACGGGCCAACTGTTCGGCGGGGTCGGTGCGGTGGTCGAGCAGGGTGGTGATCAGCATGTAGTGGTCGCCGATCCGGGTGCCGTCGTCACAGGTGGCGGTGATGTCGACGTTGATGATGCGGAAGGTTCGGTCCTGGATCCGGGTCAGGAACGAGCCGTCGGGCAGAGCGGTCCATACGGTCGGCCGACGGCGCGAGTTGAGCCGGATCAGCAGCTGGGCACCGGTGTCAGCGGCCTCGACGAGGAAGTCGTTCCCGGCGAAGGCGCGGTCGGCCAGCAACAGCATCGTGGCGTTCAGCAGGGGAAGGAGTCGCCGGGCGTAGTGGGTCTCGCCCTTGCTGGTGGAGCCGAAGACGGCGCCGAGCAGACCACGGGTGCCGGTCTCGCACAAGGCCATCAGTCGCAGGTGCGGGTACCCCTCCGGGCCATAGCCGGCGTTCAGGATCTTGCCCAGCCAGGCACGGACGCGCGGCTGGTCAGGGGCCCGCAGGGAACTGCAGCCATCGAAAGCGACCGTACGCCACTTCCGGTAGCACACGCCGGGGGTGCAGGGCTGGGCGACCGGCCCCGACACGGCTTCGAACAGCATCTTCAGTGGCGTGACTCCGATCCTGCGCCGCAGGTCACGCAGGGCCTTCTCGCAGGGTCGGACAGGAGCCAGCGGGCCCAGCCCGGCGACCAGCTTGCCCCACACCCCGAGGTAGCCGACGGCCGGAAAGACAGCAAGAGCCAGCACGAAGTACACCCCTACCCGGGAAGGCAGCAGACGCAGCCTGTCCTGCACGGCTCGCGACCTCGCCAGTACGTCGTCGACCAGTTCGAAGGGAAGGTACTGCGTCAACTCCCCGAGATGCCCTGGTGCGAAGACACCCCTCGCAACGGTGATGGTGCGGACGAAACTGGTCATGGCAGACTGCTCGGACAACGGGACCCCTGCTCAGCGTGAAGACCTTGGACGGCTTCACCGCTGTAGCAGAGGTCCCGTTTCCCATATGCATCCCGCCCGCAACGACGGCGCTGATCAAGTTGACGGCCGTGCCCGGTCCTTAACTACGCGGCATTGGGACTGAAAGTCCCGGGCTTGCACAACGGGCACCACTGGCTGTGGTGCTGCGTTTGCGTCCTGACCCACGCCCGCTGTTCGGGGGCGGGTCTGGGGCGGTTGACTGCACCCCGCATCTCCACAACTCTTCCGCACGGTGACGGATGTTGCGGGAGCCGTTCCAGTCCGCGTGTGTAACGACACCGCAGGACCGGCATACGAAGCGGGCCTGACTGGCCCGGTTCGCCTTGTCGATGTGCCCGCATTCGGCGCAGGTGCGGGAGGTGTACG